>NZ_SPQN01000001.1 GCF_004571065.1 Geodermatophilus sp. DF01-2 | reverse complement strand
CGAGTTCGTCGCTCTCGGCGGGGTTCAGCCGGCCTGGCGGGCGGCGTTGGCCTGGACGGCGGTGCTCACGTACTGGGCCAGGCCGGGCGCGACCCGCTCGTAGTACGCGGTGAACCGCTCGTCCTCGACGTACATCCGGCCCAGGCCGGCGTGCATCGCCGGCGGGCAGTCGTAGAAGTTGCGCTGGATCGACCGCCGGTGCTCCTCGGCGAGGTCCATCGCCTGCGGCGAGTCGGCCGGGACGCCGGACCGCAGCGCCTCGGCGAAGCGGCGCTCGACGTCGTCCCCCTCGGCCTTGATCCGCAGCCAGTCGTCCTTGGTGTAGCCGCGGGTGCGCCGCTGGGACTGCGCCCAGGCCTCGCTGTCGCCCCACCGCTGCTCGGCCTCGGCCTCGTACTCCTCGGGGAGCCAGTCACCGAACAGCTCGAACTTCTCCTCCGGGGTCAGGTCGATCCCCATGGTCCGTGCCTCCATCTCCTTCTCCACGGCCGCGACCATCGCCCGCGTGCGCTCGAGCCGGTCGAGCAGCAGCCGGTGCTGACGGCGCAGGTGCTCGGCCGGGTCGGCGTCCGGGTCGTCGAGCAGGGTCGCGACCTCTTCGAGGGGGAAGCCGAGCTCGCGGTAGAGCAGCACCCGGTGGAGTCGCTCCAGGTCCGCCGGCGCGTACTGCCGGTAGCCGCTCGCCGTCCGGCCGGACGGCGAGAGCAGCCCGATCCGGTCGTAGTGGTGCAGCGTCCGGACGGTCACCCCGGCGAGCGCCGCCACCTCGCCCACGTGCATCGGCCGCCTCCTCCCTAACACCGACAGTGCACAGCCTGACGTCGCGTCAGGGTCAAGCGCGAATGTCGGCCGCATCCGGCAGGCCGGCCCGCCTGCAGGGGCCCGCGCCGAGCTGGCGAGGCGTGGGGGGCAGGCGGGTCCTTCTGCTCCTGGCCAAGCTCGACGGCCTCGACGAGTACGCCGTCCGGCGGCCGATGACGCCGACCGGAACGAACCTGCTGGGGCTGGTCAAGCACGTCGCCTACGTGCAGTTGGGCTACTTCGGCGAGGTCTTCGGCCGGCCGAGCCGCCGCGCCTACCCGTGGGACGACGGCGGCGAGCCGGACGCCGACATGTGGGCGACCGCGGAGGAGAGCCGGGCGGACGTCGTCGAGCTGTACCGGTTCTCCGCCGCGCACGCCGACGCGACGATCGCGGCGCTGCCGCTGGACGCCGTCGGCACGGTGCCCTGGTGGCGGGAGGAGCGGCGGAACCCGACGCTGCACACGCTCCTCGTGCACGTCTGCGTGGAGGTGGCCCGGCATGCGAGGCCCGCCTGCAGGGGCCGGCGCCGAGCTGGCGAGGCCTGGGGGGCAAGCGGGTCCTTCTGCTGCCCGAGCGCAGCCGGGCGGAGTGGGCGGTTCTCCGCGATCGGGTGGAGGCCGCCGCGCAGCAGGCCGGCGGGCTCCCGACCTCGAGCGGTGCCGCGCCGGGGGATGGGTGAGGATCCTCGGCATGGCCGCCGACGTCTCCCCCGACGACCCGTTCCCCCGCCGGCGCATCCGCGTGGACCGGCGGGCCGACGGCACCCTCGAGATGGCCTACGTCGAGGTCGGCGAGGGCGGGGTGGGGCGGAACACCATCGTCTTCCTGCACGGCAACCCCACGTCGTCCTACCTGTGGCGCAACGTCCTCCCCCACGTGCAGCACCTCGGCCGCTGCCTGGCGCCGGACCTGATCGGCATGGGGGAGTCGGACAAGCTGCCCGACCCGGGCCCGGGCACCTACTCCTTCTCCGCCCACGCGGGCTTCCTCGAGCGCTTCCTCGAGCAGGTCGGCGCCACCGAGCGGGTCGTCTTCGTGCTGCACGACTGGGGTTCGGCGCTCGGCTTCGACTGGGCGCACCGACACCCGGGCGCCGTCCGCGGCCTGGCCTTCACCGAGGCGCTGGTCACCCCGCTGACCTGGGCCGACTGGCCGGCCGCCGCGCGCAAGGTCTTCCGCACCATGCGCGGCCCGGACGGCGAGGCCGCGGTGCTGGAGAACAACGTCTTCGTCGACCGGATACTGCCGGCGTCGGTTGCCCGCGGCCTGCCCCCTGAGGCACACGACCGCTACCGCGAGCCCTTCGTCGAGCCCGGACACCGCTGGCCCACGCTGGAGTGGCCGCGGCAGCTGCCGATCGAAAACGTGCCGCCGCGGGTTCGCGACGTCGTCTCCCGGTACGGCCAGTGGCTGCGCACCAGCGACGTCCCGAAGCTCTTCCTGAACGCCGACCCCGGCTCGATCCTGGTCGGCCGGCAGCGGGCGTTCGTCCGCAAGTGGGCGGCGCTGACCGAGGTCACCGTGCCCGGCTCGCACTTCGTGCCGGAGGACTCCCCGCACGAGATCGGCCGGGCGCTGGCCGACTGGATTCCGACGCTGCGCTGACCCGGGCGGATCACCCCGTTGCCGGTTCTCCTCGTGCTCTGCGGGTGCTGCAGCACCGGCGAGGCACGGAATCAGCCGGCAATGGCCGAGGTCGGCGATCTCCGCGCGCGCCACCTCGCTGACGTCGATCGGCGCGGCCCCGTCCCGGGCAGGCCCCGTCCAGAGGCTCGCCGCGAGCTTGCGAGCGGTGAGGGGGGCGGGGTCCTTCTCCGAGGGGTGGGGAAGACGGGGTCCTTGTTCAACCGGCCAGGATGCGAACGGTCTCGACCGCGGCGACCACCGCGAACGCGAGGAACAGCACCGCGGCCACCCGGCGGATCAGCGCCACCGGCAACCGATCGGCCAGCTTCCTGCCGAGGAACACGGCCAGCCCCGAGACGGTGAGCAGCGCGGCCCAGGCCCCGACGAACACCGAGACCGGAGCGTCGAGGCGCGCGGCCAGCCCGGCGGTGGCCAGCTGCGAGAGGTCGCCCCACTCCGCGGCGAACAGGACGCCGAACGAGATTGCCGCCGCGCGCAGGAAGGAGGTGTTCTCGTGGGTGTCGGCGGCCTCCTCGACGTCCTCCGGGCCGCTGGCCGCGCTACGCCACAGCAGCACCGCGCCGACGAGGAAGAGGACCGCGACGACCCCGCTGACCAGCGCCTCGGGGAGCAGGGAGAGCAGTCTGCCGGCGGTGACCGCGATCGCCACCTGCAGGCCGAACGCCGTCCCGACGCCGACGAAGACCGGCAGCGGACGGAAGCGGGTGGCCAGGACCAGGCTGGCGAACAGCGTCTTGTCCGGCAGCTCGACGGGCAGCACCAGGACGAACGCGGTCGCGACGACGGTCAGGGACAGCACGGGTGGTCTCTCTTCCGCTCGGCACTGCCGGGCGGGTGCGGGCAGCCTCCGACCGGCAGCGTGGGCACGCTGCTCTGGTCGAAGGTCTCGCCCACCCACGCCGGTGCGTGGGCCCGCCGGCCGGGCGCCCAGGGGCGCCAGCATGTCGACCGGCGGTCGAGGGGCTACTCCCCTTCTTGGCGGGAGAGCCTAGTCGAGCGCAGCCGGGGAACCCGGTGCGGACGGGGGGTGACCCGCGCTACGGTCCGCGCCATGCCGTTCCGTTGACGCCCGGCCATGACCGCCCTGCCGCCCGCCGCCCGGCCGCTGGCCCGGCTGGCCGTGGGCTGGACCGCGCTGTCGGAGCTGGTGCCCTTCTACCCGCTCTACGCGCTGCTCTTCCTCGACACGGGGCTCTCCGCCGCCGACGTCTCGCTACTGTTCGCGTTCTGGTCGGTCTCCGCGGTGCTCACCGAGGTGCCGGCCGGTGCGCTGGCCGACCGGTGGTCCCGCCGCGGGGCTCTCGTCGTGGGCGGCGTCCTGGAGGCGGCTGCCTTCGTCGTGTGGACCGTGACACCCTCGCTCGCCGGGTTCGCCGCCGGCTTCGCCGTCTGGGGGATCGCGAGCGCGCTGGTCTCGGGCACGGTCGAGGCGCTGGTCTACGACGGGCTGGCCGACGTCGGCGCCGAGGCGGCCTTCGCCCGGGTGAACGGCTGGATGACCTCGGCCGAGCTGCTCGTCCAGGTGCCGACGGCCGCCGCGGCCAGCCTGCTCTACGCCCTCGGCGGGTACCCACTGGTGGGCTGGGTGAGTGCGGCCGTCTGCCTGGCCTGGGCGGTGCTGGCCCTGCGGTTCCCGGAGCCCCCGCGCGAGCCGGACGGCGGGTCGCTGTTCGCCACCCTCCGCCGGGGGGTGGCCGACGTCGTGCACGTTCCGGTCCTCCGGCTGACCGTGCTCGCGGTCGCGCTGGTCGGAGGGCTGGATGCCGTCGAGGAGTACTTCCCCGTGCTGGCCGGCGACGGCGGGGTGCCGACGGTCGCCGTCCCGGTGGTCGTGCTGGGCATCGCGCTGGCGGGGGCGCTCGGCGCGGCGCTGGGCGGCCGGGCCGACCGGCTGCCCGACCGCGCGCTGGCGGCGCTGCTGACCCTCGCCGGCGTGCTGCTCGGGGCGGTGGCCGTGGTCCCCGGCCCGGCGGCGCTGGCCGTGGTGGCCGTCGCCTACGGGCTCTACCTGGTCGTGCTGGTCGTCGCGGAGGCGCGGCTGCAGGCGCGGATCGAGAGCACCCGCCGGACGACGGTCACCTCGGTCGCCGGCCTGGGCGTCGAGCTCGGCGGCCTCCTGGTCTTCGCCGTCTGGGCGGTGGGCGGCGTGGTCGCGGTGGCGGTGCTCGTGATGGCCGTCGTCCCGGTGGTCGCCATCGGGCTGCGGCGACCGGCGCTCAGGTGACCACTGCGGCGGCGGGTGCGGTCGAGGAGCCGCGCGAGGTGTCGGTCGTCCGATCCGGCCCTCAGCCGACCGGGTGGGCCGCGCCGGCCTCGCGCGCCGCCCCGGCCTGCTGCAGGTACGCCGACGGGGTCGTGCCGACCACCGCCCGGAAGTCGCGGCTGAAGTGCGCCTGGTCGAACCAGCCCAGCGACGCCGCCAGTCCCGCCAGGTCGTCGGTCCCGTCGTCGATCGCGGCCGCCGCGTCCTGCAGGCGGTACCCAGCGAGCACGGCCTTCCGGCAGGCCGACGTAGGGGGCGAAAAGCCGCTGCAGCGACCGGGTGCTCGTCTATCAACGCAGCACTCACTCGTGCGGTTGAGCAGGCGCGCGAGACGCTCACGCGCGATTGACGGTGCACTTCTGGTCCGAGCGGCTCGACCCCGAGCAGCACGACGTCCGTGGCTTCAGCTGCGGTGAGCCGTCGCTGGACACGTGGCGGCGGGAGCAGGCCGTTCCCGCCGCCGCTCGCTGCACAGCTCGAACGTGGGTCTGGGTGGATGAGGGCAATGCGGTCGTGGGCTACTGCGCACTGGCCGCTCACAAGGTCGCTCGCGAAGACGTTCCGAACAGGATCGGTCGGGGCGGACTCGTCGAGATCCCGGCGGTGCTGCTGGCTCGCCTCGCCCGGTCCGAGTCACTACGCGGACAGGAGCTCGGTGCAGTGCTCGTCGCCGACGCGCTCCAGCGGGTCGGCGATGCGACCCAGACGGTGGCAACGCGACTCGTCGTCGATGCCCTGTACGAGCGGATCGCCCGGTTCTACGAGTTGCTCGGTTTCCGCCGCATTCCCGATAGCTCGCTGCTGGTCCAGAAGGTCTCCGACATCGAGGCGGCGCTGAGAGAACCGGGCTGAGCGTCCCGCAGGGCCATCCTGTACTGGGAAGAGCAGGAGATCACAGGTGCAGCTTGAGACCCTCGTGCGAGGCCACGAACCCGAGCCGGGCGTAGAACCGGTGCGCGTCAGTGCGTGACCGGTCGGTGGTCAACTGCACCAGGGCGCAACCGCGGCGCTGCGCTTCGGCGATCGCCCACTCGAACATCGCGGCTCCGAGCCCCCGGCCGCGGTGGTCCTCTCCCACCCGCACTGCCTCGATCTGAGCGCGCAGCGCGCCGCGACGCGCCAGTCCAGGCAGCAAGCTCAGCTGCATGGTGGCGATCAACGCCTCGCCGTCGTCGGCGACGAGCAGGAGATGGGCGGGGTCCGCGTTCACGGCGTCAAACGCGTGCAGGTAGGGCTGCAGGTCCTCGTTGCCCGTCATGCCGTCGCGGGTAGCGCCGAGCTGGTCGGCAGCCAGCAGCGCCACGATGGCGGGCACGTCGTCTACCACGGCTTCGCGGAGCATCACCGTGGAGTCCCGTAGGGGCAGCTGCACCGGCAGGCTCACATGTACAGCATGCCCAGCCCGTCGCCGCTTGAGCACGAGGGGTCGTCCTCGTATGCCGGTCGGCTCGCGAGACACCGGCGCCAGGCTGCCGAGACCGCGTGACCTTCGCCGCAGCGGGTTCGGCTCGCGGGACGTGCTTCGAGGGTGCAGTGCGAAGCACGGCACCCGATCATCATGTGACACGGCTCCCGGTGGTGGGGTGGAACGGGGGTCGCGCCGGTCCGTGCGAGGCTTACCCGACACCGGATCCCAGGAGTGCCCGGCTGTGCCGTCGACGACCGAAGCGTTCGAGGTCGCACGGGGCCGGTTGTTCGCGCTGGCCTACCGCATGTCCGGCACACACCTCAGCCGGGGACCCCGGCTTCCTTGACCCGCCAGCGGCCCGCTGTCCCGCTGTCCCGCTGTCCCGCTGTCCCGCTGTCCCGCAAGCGATTCTTCACCGGGCGGCCCACGCCATCATCGCCGACCATGGCATTTCAGGCCGGACCGGGGCTCTGCCGTGGTGGTACGGCGGCCGCCAGGCCACCCTTCGGCGGCGATCACGAGCCGCGCAACACGAGGGGACGGGGCGAACGGAGATGCGCGCCTTCCTCGTCCTCGCGGTGACGTCTTCATCATCGGCGGCGCTAACGACGACAAGCGCGGGCGCCGAACGGGATGCCGGTACGGACCGCTGAAGGAATGAATGCGCCGCCTCGACGAACGACGCCTGACAGTGAGGGCGTTCCTGGGAGCTGAGCCGGAAGTTCTCGGATCCGCGGCCGGCGGCCGTGGAAGGTGTTGTCCGGGGATGCCGATGCTGTCGAGGTCGTCCTCGCGGGTGCGATGGAGGCTGGCCGAGCCCGCGTTCCAGAAGAGGATCCTCCGGCCGGTCACGGTGAAGGTCCAACAGTCCTCTTCTCCGCCGCCTCGGGCGCTCCACTGGTCGGTCCCGAACCGGAGGCAAGGGATGCGTTCGCCTCCCAAGATCGGCGGAGAGTGACCGATACGGTCGAAGCATGAGGAGACACGAGGGCACGATCCGCACGCTTGCGACCGTGGTCGTCGCATTCCTGATCAACCTCGTCCTCGACGTCGCCTTCGACCTGCCCATGCTGGTCCGCTGGGGCATCGCGCTGACCGTGGTGCTCCTTCTTGCATTCCTGGTCGAGGTCGTCCGCCGGCGCGCCGCCGTGCGGCAAACCGATCGGGGCGGGACGTAGGCGGCGTGGCTCCTCAATCCGGTGATCTCCCTCAACACTGGATGAACGCCCTAAGGGTCCTGAGTTCCGGCCTATAGCCCTGACCGACTCGGTAGCGATACCCGATAGGGGATGCCTCTATGGTCCTGGGGGAACCTGAGTTCGCCTGCCAGGATGGTCAGAGTGAGAATCAGCAGCGACCCGTGGCAGTACCCGGATCCCGAGCAGTCGCAGCTGCGCCTGGTCGAAGTACCCGCCGCTGTTCTGCATGCATTGGCGCGAGGTGAGGCTGTCGACACCGGCGGGCACCCCATGACGTCTTACATTACGGGTAACGAGTGTGCCGGTCTCTGGCGTATGAGAAGTAGGCAGACTGCTGACACGCCAACGGATGCACCCTGGGTGACGCGTTTTGTGTACGTTCCCGGCGAGAATGCTCCGGTCGGCGTCGCCGGGTTCCACGGGCCGCCTGACGAGGCCGGGATGGTCGAGGTCGGTTATCGGATCGACCCGAAGCAACGGCGGAAGGGTTACGCGAGGCAAGCCCTCGAAACTCTGCTCGCTGTTGCGCGCGCCCACCCTGACGTGCGGGTTGTCCGCGCGACCATCAGTCCGGACAACGTCGCGTCACGCTCTCTTGTCAAGGGCTATGGGTTCGAAGACGTCGGCGAACAATGGGACGACGAGGACGGCTTAGAGATCATCTTCGAGGTGGGCGTAGACGCGGGACCTCCCACCAGCGGCGCTAGATAGCGGACCCTCAACCGGACACGGTGTCCGTAGGTGGAACCTCCAGCGGGAACGGCGCACGTCAGCGAGAGCGCACGGTAGAGACAGTCCCGGAAGACCGCCCGGTCAGGTGTCCGGTGACCGGACGTCATGCGGACAGCGCCGTTCGGGGACGACCGGGTCGACACGGGAACGAGGGTGCGGCGGCCACGACAGCGACCTCCAGCTCACGATCTCCGGCCGGGCCACGGTCCGCACCTGTGCGCAGGTCGGGGCGGCCTCGGCCCGTCTCCCGTACGCCACAGGAAGAGCGGCAGAGCGAACTACCGGCGCGCCCTCCGGGCGATCCGGGCGGCGAAGACGCCGGCGGCGTGGCCGTCGTCGATGTTGCTCACCACCACGCCGGGCGAGGCGGAGTTCAGCATCGCGAGCAGCGCGCTGAACCCGCCGAACGAGCCCGGCTGTCCGGTCGACGTCGGGACGGCGACGATCGGCAGGTCGGTCAGCACACCGATCAGGCCGGCCAGGGAGGCGTCCAGCCCCGCGACGACCACCAGGCAGTCCACGTCCTCGGGCAGGACGCCCGCGGGCAGCCCTGAGCGGAACCGGCTGCCGCCGACGTCGTCCACCCGGGCCACCGCGGTACCGGTCACCCGGGCGGCGAAGGCGGCCTCGGCGGCCACGGTCAGGTCGCCACCGACCCCGCACAGCACGCCGATGCGGCCGGCCGGCTCGGGCAGCGGCCCGACCGCCGCGGACATCGACGCGACGTCGACGGTCGTGTAGGCGTCGTGCTCGCCGGCCAGCGCGACCAGGGTCTCGGCCGTGGCGCGGACGACGACCGCCGGGCGGTCCGGGAACTCCCGGCGCGCCTCGCGGACCAGCGCGAGCACCTGCTCGGTGCTGCGGCCGGTGCCCCAGACGACGTCGGGCTCGGCCGGCGCCTCGCGCACCGGTGGGACGGGCGGCTCGACGGGGAGCGCGGCGGCTCCCGGGACCGGGCCGAGCGCCGGCTCCGCAGCGCTCCCCAGCCCGAGCGGCGGGACGGCGGGCTCGACGAGGAGAGGGGCGAAACCGCCGGTCGGACCGGCTGCGTCGTCCAGCGGGGAAGGCTGCACGGCAGGGACCCTAGGGGCCGCTCCGGCCCTCTCCGGGGAGCCGGCCGGAGCCGTGTCGCCCCGGGGGGACCCGTCCGTCACAGCAGTCCCAGCCGGGCCGAACAGCGTGTCCGGCGGGCTGTCGGCGGCCCGGGTCTGGGTCACCGCCGACAACCGGACGACGCGGTCGCGGCCGCTGCGCTTGGCGTCGTAGAGGACACCGTCGGCGGCGGCGAAGAGGGTGCGCCGGTCGTCGCCGCGGGTGGCCGAGGCGATGCCGACGCTGATCGTCACCGGCTGGTCCAGCCCGAGGGCGGCCCAGTCGGAGGCGGCCAGTGCCCGCCGGCAGCGCTCCAGCGCCCGCTCGGCCTGCTCGGCGGTGGTGTCGGGCAGCAGGACGACGAACTCGTCCCCGGCCCAGCGGCAGACCTCGTCGGTGTCGCGGCACCCGGCCATCAGCAGCTCGGCGACCCGACGCAGGACCTCGTCCCCGCCGGCGTGGCCGATGGCGTCGTTGACCTCCTTGAACCGGTCGACGTCCACGACGGCCAGAGCCGGCACTCCACCGCTGCCCAGTAGCCCGTCGAGCCGGGCCTCGGCGTAACGCCGGTTCGGCAGGTAGGTGAGCGGGTCCTCGTAGACCTGCCGTCGCAGCTGCCCGGCGGCCCGTTCGGTCTCCAGCAGGCTCTTGCGCCGGCCGAACAGCTCCACCCAGCGGGTGCGCCGCTCGTCGACCCGGTCCAGCTCGTCGGCGAGGTAGGCCTGCAGGTAGGGCAGCGCGCGGCCGGCGTCGTCCCGCTCGGCGTGCAGCGTGCACAGCTCGCGCAGGGCCGCCCGACGCAGGCGGAGCAGGCCGTGCTCGGTCGCCGTCGCCAGCGCCCGGGTCAGCTGCTCGTCCGCGCCGCGCTCGTCGCCCTGTCGACGCAGCGCGCGGCCCAGCGCGAGCAGCGCCGCGGCCTGCACCGCCAGGTCGCCGTCGGCGGTGGTGGCCCGGACGGCGGCGCGCAGCGGCCCCGTGGCCGCGGTGTGCGCCCCCAGGCCGACCAGTGCCCAGCCGTGCACGACCTGCGCGGCCACGACGGCACCGGACGACTCCGGCGGCAGCAGGGCCAGCGCCTGCTCGGCGAGCTCGCGCGCCTCGGTGAAGTGCGGCTCGGCCGAGGCCGGCACGCCGTCGTCCAGCAGGGCCTCCCCGAGCTCGGCGCACAGCTCGCCGAGGCCGGTGGCCGCACGGGCGACGAGGACGTCGGGGTCGCCGTCCTCGGACCCGAGCGCGCCCGGGACGGCGGCGGCCGCGACCGCGGTCTCGTGCGCCCGCCGCTGGTAGTCCAGGGCCAGCGGCATGAGCTCGAGGTCGGCGAGCACGCCGGCGAGGGTGGTGAGGGTCTCCACCAGCAACGCCGAGGCCGGCAGCGCCGGGTCGAGCAGGCTGGCCGCCTCCACCGCCTCGTCCATGGCGGCGTCGATGCGGCGGGAGAGCAGCTCGATACGGGCGTGCCGGGCCAGGCCGGCGGCGCGCTGCAGCTCGTCCTCGGTGGCGTCGAAGGCCGCCTTCGCCGAGCGCACCAGCGCGATGGCCAGTGCCGCGTGGGACGCCGACTCGGCGCGGGGGCCGCCGTCCTCGCTGCCGGTCGGGGGGCCGTCGAAGAGGCCTGCCACGCCGGCGTGCAGGTCGAGGGCGGGCGCCGACCCCGGCCCGTGCGGTGGCTCGACCGGGTCGCCGACGAGGGTGAAGCCGGCCCGTCGCAGCCGGCGCACGAGCAGCTCGGCGCGCAGCGTGTCGGTCCACGCCCGGCCGAGGTCGGCGGGGCGGTCGGCGGTGCCGTCGCGTGGGGCGGGTGCCACGTAGGGGGAGGAGTCGGTGCCGACGTCGGCCAGCAGCTCCTCGGCGTCGTCGAGCTGCCAGTTGGAGAGGGCAGCGGTCACCCGGTGGTGCAGGGCTCCCGGAGGCACGAGCGCACTGTGCATGGCGTCGTCGGCGGAGTCGAGCACCGGTCGGGAGGCGCGCCGGGTGCCGGAGCGACTCCCGTCCGTCCCGTCACAGCCGCCCCATCCGGCCTGCGCTCTCACGGCGTTCCCTCTCCCGGGATCCGGCCACCCGGGGCGCGGACCCGGTTGCGGCCACCGCGCTTGGCGGAGAACAGGTGCAGGTCGGCGGTGTCGAACAGCGAGCGCCAGCCCGGCGGCTCGTCGTCGCTCGCCGGTGCCGTGGCCACCCCGATGCTCACGGTGACCGGCTCGGGCAGCTGGAGGTCGCCCCAGTCGGCGTCGGCGACGGCGGCGCGCAGCCGGTCCATGGCGGCCAGCGCCTGGCCCTCGGTCGCCGTCGGCAGGACGACGAGGAACTCGTCGCCGGCCCAGCGGTACACCTCGTCGCCGGTGCGGCTGTGCTCGCGCAGCAGGTCGGCCACCCGGCGCAGCACCTCGTCCCCGTGCGAGTGCGAGGTGTCGTCGTTGACCTCCTTGAACCGGTCGATGTCGACGACGGCCAGCGACAACGGCTCCTCGCCCAGGCGCATGCTGCCCAGCCGCCGCTCGGCGCTGCGCCGGTTGCCCAGCCCGGTGAGCGGGTCCTCCAGGGCGACCCGGCGCAGGTGCGCCGTCTGCCGCTCGGCCTCCCGCAGCCGGCTGCGCCGCACGAACATCTCTGCCCACAGCTCCCGGCCGCGGGCGTGTGCCCGGCCCGTGTCGGCGCGGTAGGCCTCCAGCCAGTGCAGCGCCTCGGCCGGGCGGCCCATCGCCGCGGTGTTCTGGCCGAGCTCGAGCAGGCACTGGCGGTAGCGACGACGGTCGCCGGTGGCGGCGAAGGCCCCGGCGGCGTCCACCAGCAGGTCGGTGGCCTCGGCGTCGTGCCCGCCGCCGGACTGCCTCTGCGCCAGGCGGGTCAGCAGCCGGGCCAGCGCCAGGTCGGCGTAGCCGCGCAGCCAGATGCCGCCGTCCCGGTGGACCCGCTCGTGCGCGCGGCGCATCGGGCCGACGGCGTCGTCCACCTCGCCGCAGCCGGCCATCGCCCAGGCCTGGACGACGTCGAGCAGGTCCTGGTCGCCGGGCTCAGCCTCCCAGTCCAGCCCGCGGGCGGCCTCCGCGCAGTCGACGGCGGTCCCGGCCAGCGCGCCGGCGCGGTCGGCCCGGCCGCGCCGGTGCAGCGTCTGGGCCAGTTCGGCGTGCTGCTGGGCGCACAACTGCAGCAGCCGCCACCGGTCCGCGACCTCCGGCAGCTCGTCCGCCACCCGGGAGCCCTGCAGCGCGTGCGCGACCGCGAGCTCCTCCAGGTCGAGCGCGCCGAGGGACAGCGACAGCCAGAGGTGGGCCTGGTGCAAGACGCGGGTGGGCCCGTCGGACGCCGCCGTCTCGACCAGCAGGCTGGCGTCGACGGCCAGCATCATCGCCGCGTCCACGTGGTCGGCGGCGACCTCGATGTGGGCCAGGTAGGCCAGGATCAACCCGATCTGGCCGCACGGCCGGCACCGGCCGAGGGCGTCGCGGGCCGCGGACACCCCGGCCGCCACGGCCTCGCGGTCGCCGTCGGCCAGGCCGCGGCGGGCGGCCAGTGCGTGTCGCCAGGCGATCCACCGCGGCTCGGCCGAGGCGTCCAGGGCGTCGGCCGCGCGGTCGTGCTCGGTGGTGAAGGTGGCCAGGTCGTCCCGCTCACTGGCCGCCAACAGACGCCACAGCGCATCGTCGAGGTCACACTCGGTGAGGCGTTCCCGGCCGGGAGCCACGCATCCCTCCATCGACGTGTCCGGCCGCTGCACGGCGACGGGTCCTGCGGCCAGCGTGGCAGCTCCCTCCGGGTGGGGCGTCCGCCCTCACCCGACCGCACTACCCTCGTCGGGTGCCTGGGACTCCTCCGACGCGGTACGCCTATCTCGGCCCCGAGGGTACCTTCGCCGAGGCGGCCCTGATCAGTGCCGTCGCCCCCGAGGAGGGGGCCCGGCGGCCCGCTGCGGGGGTGCCGGCGGCACTGGCTGCCGTCCGGTCGGGGGACGCCGACGCCGCGCTCGTCCCGCTGGAGAACTCCGTCGAGGGTTCGGTGCCGGCCACCATGGACGGCCTGGGCGACGGCGCCCCGCTGTTGATCACGCGCGAGGTGTTCCTGACGGTGTCGTTCGTCCTCGCCGGCCGGCCGGGGACGACGCTGTCCGGCGTGCGCTCGGTGGCCAGCCACCCGCACGCGCTGGCGCAGACCGCCGGGCGGCTGGCCGAGCTGCTGCCCGGCGTCGTCCCGCTGCCGGCGACCTCCACCGCCGAGGCCGCGCGGCAGGTTGCGGCCGGGGAGCACGACGCCGCCGTCTGCGCGCCGATCGCCGCCGAACGGTACGGGCTCACCGCGCTGGCCGACGACGTCGCCGACCGCCCCGGCGCGGTGACCCGCTTCGTGCTGGTGGCCCCGCCCGGCCCGCTGCCCGCCGCGACCGGCAACGACAAGACCTCGCTGGTCGCCGTCGTCGGGGACCGCACCGGGGCGCTGCTGGAGCTCCTGGGCGAGTTCGCCGTCCGCGGGATCAGCCTGACCCGGATCGAGTCCCGGCCGACCCGCGAGCGGCTGGGCGTCTATTCCTTCTCCCTCGACTGCGAGGGGCACGTCGCCGACGCCCGGGTGGGCGAGGCGCTCGCCGCCCTGCACCGGGTCTGCGACGACCTGCGCTTCCTCGGCTCCTACCCGCGCGCCGACGGCCGGGAGAACAAGCCCGTGACGCCGGTGTCGACCGACGCGGCGTTCCACGAGGCCGCCGGCTGGCTCGAGCGGGTGCGCGCCGGCCAGGTGTGAGAGGGGCCGCTCGTCTGCGTCGTCCGCTTCTCCCGCCTCTTCCGCCGATGATCATGGGGTTGTCGCCGGCTGCTGCGGCGTGTCTTCGCGTGTCGCCTGCAACACCCCCATGATCAACTCGGGGACGCGGCGGGGACCAGTCGGGGACGAGGCTGCGGACGCGGCGGACGGGGTCAGACGCGTTCCAACTCGGGCTCGGGCTCGGGGCTGTGGCGCGACCGCGCCAGCCGGCCGGGCCACCAGGTGCGGTCGCCGAGCAGCGCGACCGCCGACGGCACCACCAGCGACCGGACGACGAAGGTGTCGAGCAGGACGCCGAAGCCGACCAGGAAGGCCAGCTGGACGAGAAACAGCAGCGGCAGCACCGACAGCGCGCCGAAGGTCGCCGCCAGCACCAGTCCGGCGCTCGTGATCACCCCGCCCGTGACCGCCAGCGCCCGCAGGATGCCGTCCCGCGTGCCGTGCCGCAGCGACTCCTCCCGCGCCCGGGTCATGAGGAAGATGTTGTAGTCGATGCCCAGCGCGACCAGGAACACGAACGCGATCAGCAGGATCGTCGGGTCGCTGCCCGGGAAGCCGAAGACGCCGTCGAAGAGCAGCGCGGCCACCCCGACCGTCGCCGCCACGCTCAGCACGACGGTCGCCATGAGCAGCAGCGGCGCGACCAGCGCGCGCAGCAGCAGCGCCAGGACGACGGTGATGACCGCGAGCACGGTCGGCACGATCACCCGCAGGTCACGGGCCGCGGTCTCGCGGGCGTCGAGGTTGCTGGCGGTGTCGCCGCCGACCAGCGCGGCCGGGTCGGCGGCGTCCAGCGCGGTGCGCAGGTCCTGCACGACCTCGACGGCCTCGGTGCTGTCGGCCGGGACGTCGAGCACGACGTCCAGCCGCACCAGCCCGTCGACGACGACCGGCGGACCGCCCGGGGGTCCTCCCGTGAACGGCGTCACGGAGGCGACGCCGGCGGTGGCCGCGGCCGCCTCGGCCACCGTGGGCCAGCTCTCCTCCGGCGTCACGACGACGGTCGGGCTGCCCGAGCCGGCGTCGAAGTGCCGGGCGAGGGCCTCCTGGCCCGCGACGCCGTTCGACTCGCCCTGGATGGCGTCGGAGAAGGTGATGCCCGAGACCCACCCGCGAGACCACCATCAGCGCACACATTCTCAGAGGTAGAGGCCGGTGGACTCCTCGATCCGCTCGGCGGCCACCGCGTGCACGTCGCGCTCGCGCAGGATGACCAGCTCCTCGCCGTGCACCTCGACCTCGTGCTGGTCCTCGGGAGAGAAGAGGACCTGGTCGCCCACCTTCACCTGACGCACGCTCGCGCCCACGCCGCGCGCCTCGCCCCACATCAGCCGCTTGGCCACCTGGGCGGTCGCCGGGATGAGGATGCCGCCGGTGGACCGCCGTTCGCCGTCCTCCTTGCGCAGCGCCACCAGGATGCGGTCGTGCAGCATCTTGATCGGCAGCCCGCTGCCCTTGCCCTCAGCCACGCCTGAGCACGGTACGCGGCCCGCTCAGGGCGTGATCACCGTGCGCCGTCAGCCCCAGCCGAGTTCGTGCAGCCGCTCGTCGTCGATGCCGAAGTGGTGCGCGATCTCGTGGACGACGGTCACCGTGACCTCCTCGACGACCTCCTCGGCGGTCGAGCAGACGTCGCAGATGGCCTCGCGGTAGATCATGATCCGGTCCGGCAGCGCGCCGCCGTACTCCCAGCCGCGCTCGGTCAGCGCGTACCCCTCGTACAGGCCGAGCAGGTCGGGCTCGTCCTCGTTGCGGTCCTCCACCAGGACGACGACGTTGTCCATCAGCGCCATGAGTTCCGGCGGCACCTGGTCGAGGGCGTCGGCGACCAGGTTCTCGAAGACCGGGAGGGGGAGCGGCCTCACCAGGACCGGGTCACCACGACGTGGGCAACGGCCGGCCCTCCTCGTAGCCGGCCGCGCTCTGCACCCCCACCACCGCGCGCTCGTGGAACTGGTCGACGGTGCGGGCGCCGGCGTAGGTGAACGACGAGCGCACCCCGGCGACGATCTGGTCGACCAGGTCCTCGACGCCCGGGCGGGCCGGGTCCAGGTACATCCGCGACGAGGAGATGCCCTCCTCGAACAGGCCGGCGCGGGCGCGGTCGAAGCCGCTCTGGGTCGACGTCCGGGCCTTGACCGCGCGGGCCGAGGCCATGCCGAAGGACTCCTTGTACAGCCGGCCGGAGCCGTCGTCGTGGATGTCGCCGGCGCTCTCGTAGGTGCCGGCGAACCACGAGCCGACCATCACGCTCGCCGCCCCGGCGGCCAGCGCCAGCGCGATGTCGCGCGGGTGGCGTACCCCGCCGTCGGCCCAGATGTGCTTGCCCAGCGACCGGGCCGCGGCCGCGCACTCCTCGACCGCGGAGAACTGCGGCCGGCCGACGCCGGTCATCATCCGCGTGGTGCACATCGCGCCGGGGCCCACACCGACCTTGACGACGTCCGCCCCGGCCTCGATCAGGTCGCGGGTGCCCTCGGCGGTGACCACGTTGCCCGCGACGACCGGCGCCGACTTCGCCACCGAGCGGGCCGCCCGCACCGCCTCGACCGCCTTCTCCTGGTGGCCGTGTGCGGTGTCGACGACCAGCACGTCGACACCGGCGGCCAGCAGTGCCGCGGCCTTGCCGGCCACGTCGCCGTTGATGCCGACGGCCGCGGAGGTCAGCAACCGGCCCTCGGCGTCCACCGCCGGCTGGTAGAGCGCCGAGCGCAACGCGCCCTTGCGGGTGATCACGCCGACCAGCCGGTCGCCATCCACCACCGGCGCCGCGCTGACCCGCTCCCCGGAGAGGACGTCGAAGATCTTCGGCAGGTCGGTGCCCGCGGGGACGGTCAGCGGGTCCTCCGTCATCACCTGGGACAGCTGCGTGAAGCGGTCCACGCCCTGGCACTGCCCGTCGGTGACCACGCCCACCGGGACGCCGTCCTCCACCACGACGACGATGCCGTGCGCGCGCTTGGTGAGCAGCGACAGCGCGTCGGCCACCGTCGAGGTCGGGGACAGCGTGATCGGGGTGTCGTAGACCGGGTGCCGGGTCTTGACCCAGGACACCACCTCGGAGACCACGTCCACCGGGATGTCCTGCGGCAGCACGGCCAGCCCGCCGCGGCGGGCCACGGTCTCGGCCATCCGTCGTCCGGAGATCGCGGTCATGTTGGCCACGACGACCGGGATCGTCGTCCCCACCCGGTCCGGTGTGGTCAGGTCGACCTCGAGCCGGGATCCGACGGTCGAGTGGTTGGGCACCATGAACACGTCGGCGTAGGTCAGATCAGTGGCCGGCCGGGTGCCGCCGAGGAAGCGCATGAGCTGCATTGTCCCGCACATCGTCCGCGCCGGCGCCATCGCGGGTGCAGAGTGCACCACCTTGCCTACAGTTGCCTCATGTCCCGCGTCATCCAGATCCGCGGCGTCCCGGACGACCTCCACGAGGCCCTGCGAGAGGCCGCAGAGGCGCGTGGTCAGTCACTGACGAAGTTCGCGCTCGCCGCGCTGGAACAGGCGGCGCGTCGCCATCGCAGCGTGCAGCACAACGCCGAGGTGATCCGGCGGGCGCAGGCCGAGATCGCGAGTGGCGTCTCCCGTGAAGAGATCCTGGCCGCGTTGCACGAGGGCCGCCGGGAGTGAAGGTCGTCGATGCCGGCGTCGTGGTGGGCGTGTTGCTCGAGGCTGTGGACCCTGAACGCCTCGGCGAGGATGGCTTGGCCGCCCCGCATCTCGTCGACAGCGAGGTGACGAATGTGCTGTGCCGCCTGGTGCGGCGCGGGCGGCTGTCCGAATCGCAGGGCCATGCAGCGATGGTCGCGTTCACGGCCCTCGAGGTGCTGCGCTTCCCGGCCGACTGGCTGCGGCCCCGCATGTGGGAACTACGCGACAACCTGACTGCGTACGACGCCACCTACGTCGCGTTGGCGGAGTCGATCGGCGCGACCGCGCTGCTCACCACCGACGCGCGACTGGCGCAGGCGCCGGGCGTCCGGTGCGTGGTCCGGGTGCTGTAGACCTCGCGCGGCGGAGGAGACCACACGGTCCGTGTCGTGGCATGGTGCCGCCATGGACCGCCGGACCTTCCTCGCCGCGGGAGTCGCCGGGCTCGCCGCCCTGGCAGGGTGCTCGGCCGACCGGTCACCCGGCCCCCGGGCGGGGACGACGGCCCGGACCGGCGAGCTCCCGGCTCCGTCCCCCGCACCGGCGCCGCCACCGCCGCCGACCCCGGGCACGCCGCAGGAGATCCTCGCCCGGTCGACCGTGCCGGTGCTCTGCTTCCACCAGCTGCGCGAGTTCCGCCCCGACGACAGCCCGTACGCCCGCACCATCATCACCCCGCCCGCGGTGTTCACCGCCCAGCTCCAGGCGCTGCGCGACGGTGGGTACACGACCGTTCCGGGCCCGGCGCTGATTGACCACCTGCAGTTCGGCATCCCGCTGCCCGAGCGGCCCGTGCTGCTCACCTTCGACGACGGGTCGGTCACCCACCACTCGGTCGCGCTCCCGGCGCTGCAGCAGTTCGGGTTCGTCGGCACGTTCTTCCCGATGACCGTCGTCCTGGACAAGCCGGACTGGCTGAGTCGGGAGCAGGTGCGCGACCTGGACCGCGCAGGCATGACGATCGGCAGCCATACCTACGACCACCAGCGGCTGGACCGGCTGCCGGCCGACCAGTGGGACATCCAGCTGGCCGAGCCGGCCGCCGAGCTGGCCGAGGTCGTCGGCCACCCGGTGGACCTGCTGGCCTATCCCAACGGCATGTGGTCACCGGAGGCCCTCGACCGGGCCGCGGCCGCCGGTTACCGCGCGGCCTTCCAGCTCTCCGACCCCCAGGACGTTCAGCACCCGCTGCTCACCGTGCGCCGGATCATGCCGCCCCCGACCTGGGACGGACCCACCCTGCTCGCCCGCATGGCGTCCGACTTCTGAGGAAGGCCCCCTGCCCCCGCCACTCGTGAAAGGACCCCTTTCGGGCACCGCCGCCGGCCCCGTCCAGAGGCTCGTCCCGAGTTCGCGATGGATGAGGACGGGGTCCTGGCAGGGGCCGGCGGAACACTGGAGGGGCGCCGACGCGGGTGCTGGACACGCTCGTCGCGGCAAGGGGGACGGGACCTGGCCGCGGTGTCATCCCGAGGATGACAGACTGGACAGAGTGATCGACCTGCGACTCGCGCGCGAGCACCCCGACCTCGTCAAGGCCAGCCAGCGCGCCCGCGGGGCCGACGAGTCCCGGGTCGACGAGCTGCTCGCCACCGACGCCGCCCGCCGCGAGGCGGTCAAGCGCGCCGACGACCTGCGCGCCGAGCAGAAGGCCGCCTCGCAGGCGGTCAAGAAGGCCACCCCGGAGGAGCGGCCCGCCGTCCTGGACCGGGCCAAGGCGCTCGCCGCGCAGGTCAAGCAGGCCGAGGAGGCGCTCCGGGCCGCCGACTCGGCGCTGCGCGATGCGCACCTGCGCATCCCCAACGTCGTCGCCGGCGACGTCCCACCCGGTGGTGAGGACGACGCGGTGACGATGCGCACCGTGGGCGAGGTCCCGCAGTACGACTTCCCGGTGCGCGACCACCTCGAGATCGGCGAGGCCCTCGGCGCGATCGACATGGAGCGCGGGGCCAAGGTCGCAGGCGCCCGCTTCTACTTCCTCACCGGCCCGGGCGCGCTGCTGGAGTTCGCCCTGGCCCAGCTGGCGATCAGCCGCGCGGTCGCGGCCGGCTTCACCCCCGTCGTCGCGCCCGCGCTGGTGCGCCCGGAGGCGATGGAGGGCACCGGCTTCCTCGGCGAGCACGACGAGGAGGTGTACCGGGTCGAGCGCGACGGCCTCTACCTCGTCGGCACCTCCGAGGTCGCCCTGGCCGGGATGCGCGCGGGCGAGGTGCTCGACCTGTCGGCCGGGCCGCTGCGCTACGCCGGCTGGTCGTCCTGCTTCCGCCGCGAGGCCGGCTCCTACGGCAAGGACACCCGCGGCATCATCCGCGTGCACTGGTTCGACAAGGTCGAGATGTTCAGCTTCTGCGCTCCTGCGGAGGCCGCGGCAGAGCACCTGCGGCTGCTGGCCTGGGAGGAGGAGTTCCTCCAGGCCCTCGAGCTGCCCTACCGGGTGGTCGACATCGCCGCCGGCGACCTGGGCACCAGCGCCGCCCGCAAGTACGACATCGAGGCATGGTTCCCGTCGCAGAGCACCTACCGGGAGCTGACCTCCACCTCCGACTGCACCACCTTCCAGGCGCGGCGACTGGGCATCCGCTACCGGGACGCCGACGGGCGAAACCAGACCGCGGCCACGCTCAACGGCACGCTCTGCGCCGTCGCCCGCACCATCGCCTGCCTGCTCGAGGTGCACCAGCGCGCCGACGGCTCGGTGTCCGTGCCCAAGGCGTTGCGCCCCTGGCTCGGTGGCGCCGAAGCCCTCACCCCCGGGATGGACCTGGCGGGCGCGGTGCCGCCCGCATGACCGCTGACCGGCCGGTCGTGCTGCCCGTGCCCGCCGCCCACCCGGGTGCGGACGCCGTCGTCGAGCTGGGCGACGTCGGCACCTGGCGGCCGAAGCTGGTGGCCAGCGACCTCGACGGCACGCTGCTCACGTCCGACGGCGAGGTCAGCCCGCGCACCCGGACGGCGCTGGACGCCTGCTGGGACGCCGGCATCCCGGTCGTCGGCGTCACCGGCCGCGGGCCCCGCCTGCTCGACAGCGTGCGGGCGGCCCTCGACGGCCGCGGCATCGCCGTCCTCGCGCAGGGCGGCTTCGTCGTCGACCTGGAGCGGGACGAGGTGCTGCGGACCGTCGGCCTGCCGCGGGAGCAGGCGACAGCGGTCATCGAGCGGATCGAGGAGGTCGCCGGCGAGCTCATCGTCGCCGTCGAGGACGCCGCGGAGCAGGGGGAGGTGCACTCGCCGCTGCGGGTGCAGCACGGCTTCGAGTGGCCGTACCCCGAGCCCGCGCACCTGCTGCCCCGCCACCAGGTGCTGCCCACCGGTGCGGTGCTCAAGGTCTTCCTGCGCTCGTCGACGCTCGGCCAGGACCAGCTGCTCGCCCGCGCCCGCCGGGTGGTCGACCCGGCCGACGCCGAGGTCACCCATGCCGGGCTGGGCTTCATCGAGGTGCTGCCGCCCGGGATCACCAAGGCCACCGGGCTGGCGATCGCGCTGGAGCGCTACGGCGTCGGCTTCGGCGACGTGCTGGTCTTCGGCGACATGCCCAACGACCTGCCGATGATCGAGGCGGTGCGGGACGCCGGCGGCCGGGCGGTCGCGGTGGCCAACGCGCACCCCGCCGTCCGGGCGGCCACACCCCGGGTCACCAGCGGGCACGACGTCGACGGCGTCGCGCGCTACCTGGAGGCCCTGCTCGACGGGCGGCGGCTCGGTGGCTGAGGTGCAGCGTGTCTGACTGGCGACCGCGGCTCATCGCCAGCGACATGGACGGCACGCTGCTGCGCGGCGACGACACCGTCAGTGAGGCGACAGTGACGGAGCTGGAGCGCTGGCGGGGCGGGGGCGTCCCGGTCGTCCTGGCCACCGGGCGGCCGCCGCGCTGGATGGTCCGCATCCGCGAGGTACTGCGGTACGGCACGGCCGTCTGCTGCAACGGCGCCGTCCTGCTGGACCTGGCCGGGTTCGAAATCCTCGACGAGGACGCGCTGGAGCCCGCGGTGCTGCAGGAGGTCACCGCCGAGCTGCGCCGGTACCAGCCCGACATCTGGTTCGCCGTCGAGTACGGCCTGGAGTTCCGGCACGAGCCGGTCTACCAGCCGCGCTGGGACGTCGACGCGCCCGGCGTGGCGGTCGCGACGCTGGAGGAGATGGTGTCCGCCCCGGTGGCCAAGCTGCTGGCCCGGCACGAGTCGCTACCCCGCGACGAGTTCGTCGCCCTGGTCGAGGACGTCGTCGGGGATCGAGCCACGGTCACCAACTCCTCCAGCGACGCGCTGGCCGAGATCTCCGCGCCGGGGGTCACCAAGGCCAGCGGCCTGGCCAAGGTGGCGGCCCGGCACGGGGTCGGGCCGGAGGACGTGGTGGTCTTCGGCGACATGCCCAACGACATCGCCGCCTTCGACTGGGTACGCGCGGCCGGGGGACGAGCCGTGGCCATGGCTCACGCCCATCCCGACCTGCTCGCCGCGGCCACCGACGTCACCGGCACCAACGAGGACGACGGCGTCGCCGCCTTCCTTGCCTCCCTGTGACACCGCGACAGCGGGTGGACCGGTCGCGGGGCCCCGGCCCCCTCCAGGGCACCGCCCCGAGCATGCGAGCGGTGGGGAGGAGGGGATCCTTCCGCCGACCGGGACACGGGCAGCGGCTCGACCCGACTGGGGGAGGGTGCGTGGCCGCGGTGTCGGTTCCTGGGAGTGGGGAGCCGGGGGCTCCCCCGACGAGGGGCTGGGGTCTGGGGCTCAACCCGACTGGGGGAGGGTGCGTGGCCGCGGTGTCGGTTCCTGGGAGTGGGGAGCCGGGGGCTCCCCCGACGAGGGGCTGGGGTCTGGGGCTCAACCCGACTGGGGGAGGGTGCGTGGCCGCGGTGTCGGTTCCTGGGAGTGGGGAGCCGGGGGCTCCCCCGACGAGGGGCTGGGGTCTGGGGCTCGACCCGACTGGGGGAGGGTGCGTGGCCGCGGTGTCGGCCGGTAGGCCGACGATGTGATCGCACGGGAGATGACGGCCTGGTCACGGCAGGATTCGGCCTCCCGGGGGATCATGGTTGTGGACGGGTCGGCGCTCCGAGGTGCCGCGGGAGCGTCCTGACGCCACCGCGCCGGCCGGGGAGGTGGCCGGCCATGGAGATCCTGCTCATCGTTCTCGCCGTCGTCGGTGTCCTGGTCCTCGTGGTCCTGGGCGGGAGCATCCGGCAGGTCCAGCAGTACCAGCGCGGCGTGGTCCTGCGTTTCGGTCGGTTGCTCCCGGAGGTCCGGGACCCAGGACTACGGCTGATCGTCCCCCTCGTCGACCAGATGACGAAGGTGCCCGTGCAGACGCTCGTCCTGGACGTGCCGTCGCAGGGAACCATCACCCGGGACAACGTCACCATCGGAGTCGACGCCGTCGTCTACTTCCGCGTGGTCGACCCGGTCCGTGCGGTGATCAACGTGGAGAACTACATGGTCGCCACGTCCCAGGTGTCGCAGACCTCGCTGCGGTCGGTGATCGGCCGCGCCGACCTGGACACGCTGCTGTCGGACCGGGAGCAGATCAACAGCGAGCTGCGGGCGGTCATCGACACTCCCACCGAGGACTGGGGCATCAAGATCGACCGGGTGGAGGTCAAGGACATCTCCCTGCCGGAGGGCATGCGCCGGTCGATGTCACGACAGGCCGAGGCCGAGCGGGATCGGCGGGCGCGGGTCATCTCCGCCGACGGTGAGCTGCAGGCGTCGGCCAAGCTGTCGCAGGCGGCCGAGGCGATGAGCGCGACGCCGGGTGCGCTGCAGCTGCGGCTGCTGCAGACCGTCGCCGACGTCGCCTCGGAGAAGAACAGCACCCTGGTGATGCCCTTCCCGGTGGAGCTGCTCCGGTTCTTCGAGCAGGCGGCAGGCGCTGGCGGGCAGGCTCCGGCGGTGACAGGCGACGCGGACGGCGAGCGGAGCGCACCGGCCTCGTCCGATGGGGGAGCCACCGCGCTGCCGTCGTCGGCGATCTCCGGCAACGGTCAGGCGGACGGCGTCCCGCAGGTCACCACAGACTCCGGGGCAGATCGCGGGTGAGCTCGGCGAGCTCCCCCAGGGTCCGGGCGGCGTAGGCCGCCCGCACCCGCTCGTCGAACTCGTCGACGGTCAGCCGCCCCTGCGAGAGCCCGCGCTGCAGCTGGCGCACCGTCTCCTCGCGCTCGGCGTCCGACGCGCGCACCTCGCCGTCGCGCGGGCTCACCCGAACACCTCCCCGATCGCCTGGCCTCAGAGGTACTGGCCGCCGCCGGGGCGGAAGTCGGGCTGCTGCGGGGCCTGGCCGCTGGGCAGTGCCCGGCCTCCACGGCGCATCTCCTCCAGTTGCGCGCGGGCGGCCATCTGCTGGGCGAACAGCGCGGTCTGGATGCCGTGGAAGACGCCCTCCAGCCAGCCGACCAGCTGGGCCTGGGCGATCCGCAGCTCGGCGTCCGACGGGGTCTCGCCCTCGCTGAACGGCAGGGTGATCCGCTCCAGCTCCTCGCGCAGCTCGGGGGCCAAGCCCTGCTCGAGCTCGCGGATGGAGGAGGCGTGGATGTCGCGCAGCCGGTTGCGGCTGGCGTCGTCCAGGGGCGCGGCGCGGACCTCCTCGAGCAGCTGCTTGATCATCGTGCCGATCCGCATGACCTTCGCCGGCTGCTCCACCATGTCGCCGATGGCGCCGCCCTGGCCGGCTGCGTCGTCCCCCCGCCCGCCCACGGCTCCGTCGTCCGGCACGGGCATGGTGCCGACGGGCTGGCCGTCGGGCCCGACGACGACGACCTGCTGAGGGAGTCCACTGCCGTTGTCAGGTGCGGTCATGTCCTCCATCCTCCCCGCCGCGTCGGGGCCGCGCTGGGCGGCCCTGGGGCGGGTCGGCGCCCAGGGGCAGCGTCTAGGGTCGAGGCCCATGGGACCGGGGGAGGGGCGGCTGGACGTCGCCCGAATCCGGGGCCTGTTCCCCGGCCTCTCCGACGGTCTCGTCCACGCCGACGGGTCGGCCGGCGCGCTGCTGCCGGAGAGCGTCGTGCTCGCCGTGGCGCAGGCGATGCGGGTGCCGGTCGCCGACCGCGGCGGGGTCTTCCCGGCGTCCGCCCGGGCGGAGGGGTTGCTCGCCAGCGCCCGCACGGCCGTCGCGGACCTGGTCGGTGGGGTGTCCACCGGCGTCGTCCTCGGGCCGGACACCTCGACGCTCACCTGGACGCTGGCCCGGGCGCTGGCCCGTACCTGGCAACCCGGCGACGAGGTCGTGGTCAGCCGCCTCGATCACGACGCGAACATCCGGCCGTGGGTGGAGCTGGCCGCCCGGCACGGCGTGGAGGTGCGCTGGGCCGAAGTGGACATCGAAACGGGCGAGCTGCCCGACTGGCAGTACGACGAGCTGCTCGGCTCCCGCACCCGGCTGGTCGCGGTGACCGCCGCCAGCGCCACGATCGGCACCCGCCCGGACGTCGCGGCGATCGCCCGGCGGGCGCACGCGGTGGGCGCCCTGGTCTACGTCGACGGGGCGCACGCCGCCGCGCACGACCTGCTCGACGTCCGCACGCTGGGCGCCGACTTCCTCGCCGTCGCCGCCGACATGTGGTGCGGCCCGCACGTGGGCGCGGTGGTGGCCGACCCGGCGCTGCTGGCGGAGCTGGCGCCGGACAAGCTGGTTCCGGTGCCCGATCGGGTGCCCGACCGGTTCGAGAGCGGCGGGCACGCCTTCGAGCTGCTGGCCGGGGTCACCGCGGCCGTCGAGCACCTCGCCTCGCTGGACGACGTCGCGACCGGTACCCGGCGGGACCGGCTGCGCGCCTCGATGGCGACGGTGGCCGCCTACGAGGGCGGGCTGTTCGACTGGCTGGACCAGGCGCTGCGCGCCATGCGTCACGTGCAGGTGATCGGCTCGGCCCCGCACACCACGCCGGCGCTGTCGTTCACCGTCGCCGGCATGCGTCCGCGGCAGGTGGCCTCCGAGCTGTCCCGGCAGGGCATCTGCGCGTGGGACGGCGACCTCTACGCCCGGGAGCTGTTCGACGCACTCGGGGTCAACGAGGAGGGCGGGGCCGTGCAGCTGGGGCTGATGCACTACAACACGGCCGAGGAGGTCGGGTACCTGATCGACGCAGTGGCCGCACTCCGCCCCCGCTGAAAAGGACCCCCGTGCCCCCCACCGCTCGCAGGCTCGCGGCGGGCCCCTGCACGGCGGCCAGGCCTCGAGATCATGCGCCGTCGGTGACCAGCAGGACCTTCCCGATGTGCTCGCTCGCGTCGACCACCCGGTGCGCCTCCGCGGCCCGCGACATCGGCAGCCGGCGGTCGACGATCGGCCGGACGACGCCGCGCTCGACGTCGGGCCACACGTCGTGCCGCACGGCTGCGACGATCTCGGCCTTGCCGCCGGGGCCCGTCGGCGGCCGGGACCGCAGCGTGGTGGCGTGCACCGAGCCGCGCTTGCGCATCAGCTTGCCGAGGTCGATCTCGGCCCTGGTGCCGCCCTGCATCCCGATGCAGACCAACCGCCCACCGGTGGCGAGCACGTCGACGTTGCGGGCCAGGTACGCAGCGCCCATGTTGTCGAGGACGACGTCGACGCCGGCACCGTCGGTCTCCTCCCGCACCCGCTCGACGAAGTCCTCGTCGCGGTAGTTGATGCCCACCTCGGCGCCGAGTTCGCGACAGACGTCGAGTTTGGCGGCGGTGCCCGCGGTCGTGAACACCCGCGCGCCGGCGCGGGCGGCCAGCTGGATGGCCATCGTGCCGATGCCGCTGGACCCGCCGTGCACCAGGAAGGTGTCGCCACGGCGCAGGCCGGCGAGCAGGAAGACGTTGGACCAGACGGTGCAGACCACCTCCGGAAGCGCCGCCGCGGTGGCCAGCTCCACCCCGGCCGGGCGGGGGAGGAGCTGCCCGGCCGGGACGGCGACCCGCTCGGCGTAGCCGCCGCCGGCCAGCAGCGCACACACCTCGTCGCCGACCGCCCAGCCGGTCACCCCCTCGCCGACCTCGCTGACCACCCCGCTGCACTCCAGGCCGAGGACCTCGCTGGCCCCCGGGGGCGGTGGGTAGTGGCCGGCCCGCTGCAGCAGGTCGGCTCGGTTCACCGCGGTAGCGACGACGTCGACGATCACCTCGCCGGGTCGCAGGACCGGGTCGGGGACCTCGCCCCAGCCCAGCACCTCGGGGCCACCCGGTCCGCTCGTCGTCACCGCGCGCATGCCCTCGACCCTAGAAGGACCCCGCCCTCCCCACCCCTCGCAGGCTCGGGGCGGTGCCCTGGACGGGGCCACCCCTCGCCGCTCGCAGGCTCGCGCCGGGACCCTGCAGGACCCTGTTGGTCAGACCCCTGGACGAGTCACCAGGTGGCCGCGCCGTGGGTGATGTGCGGTCGTGGCGCCTTTCGCCGGGGGGAGAACCCGCCACAACTGCACATCACCCGGCTCGGGTCCCCTGAGGCCGCCCTGCAGTGAGAGTCCACGGCATCACCGATGCAGATTCGCCAACAGGGTCCTGCAGGGGGGCCGCCGTCCTGGCCCCCCTCGCAGGCTTCGGAGGCCCTGGAGGGGGCCGAAGTTGGAGTCATGCCACCTCTCGGCTTGAGGCGGGTGGCTCCGCGCCGAAATGAGGAGGTCTTCGTCCTCCGTGCCCCCTCGGAGCGTCCCGTGCCGCAGTCCGCCGCCACCTCGTCCGCCGCCGACGACCTCACGCTGCTGGAGATGCGCGGCGTCCTCGACGCCATCCACCGCTCCCAGGCAGTGATCGAGTTCGGCCTCGACGGCACGGTGCTGACCGCGAACGAGAACTTCTCGTCCACGATGGGCTACGAGCTCACGGAGGTCCGCGGCGAGCACCACCGGATCTTCTGCGAGCCGGAGCTGGCCGACAGTGCCGAGTACGCCGACTTCTGGCGCCGGCTCGGCGGTGGCGCGTTCGAGGCCGGCGTCTACAAGCGGCTGGCCAAGGACGGCCGGGTGGTGTGGCTGCGGGCGACCTACAACCCCATCCTGGACGAGGCCGGCAAGCCCCGGAAGATCGTCAAGCTGGCCACCGACGTCACTGACCGGGTGGTCGAGGCCGCCGAGCAGCGCGCCGCGGTCTCGGCGATGGACCGCTCGCAGGCGGTCGTCGAGTTCGCTCTCGACGGCACCGTGCTGACGGCCAACCGGAACTTCCTCGACCTGATGGGGTACCGGCTGCAGGAAATCACGGGCAAGCACCACCGGATGTTCGTCGACCCGGTGCAGGCCGCCGGTGACGACTACGCCCACTTCTGGGAGCGGCTCGGTCAGGGCATGTTCGAGGGCGGGGTCTACCGGCGGCTGGCCAAGGGCGGCCGCGAGGTGTGGCTGCAGGCCACCTACAACCCGATCCTCGACGACACCGGCGCCCCGCTGAAGATCGTCAAGTTCGCCAACGACATCACCGCCGCCAAGCTGGCCGACGCCGAGTTCCGCGGCCGGGTCGCGGCGATCGACCGGGCGCAGGCGGTGATCGAGTTCGCCGTCGACGGCACGGTGATCGCCGCCAACAAGAACTTCCTGGAGACCATGGGCTACGCCCTGCACGAGGTCCAGGGCAGGCACCACCGGATGTTCTGCCAGCCGGAGGTGGCCACCAGCGAGGAGTACACCCAGTTCTGGGAGCGCCTGGCCAGCGGCGCCTTCGAGAGCGGGGAGTTCCTGCGCGTCGCCAAGGGCGGCCGCGAGGTGTGGCTGCAGGCCACCTACAACCCGATCCTCGACGACACCGGCAAACCGCTGAAGGTCGTCAAGTTCGCCACGGACATCACCGAGGCCAAGCTGCAGGGCGCCGACTACAGGGGCAAGGTCGCGGCCATCGACCGAGCACAGGCGGTCATCGAGTTCGACCTCAAGGGCCGCATCCTCACGGCCAACCAGAACTTCCTCGACACCGTGGGGTACACGCTCCCCGAGATCCGGGGCAAGCACCACCGCATCTTCGTCGACCCCACCCACGCCGCGTCCGACGCCTACGTGGAGTTTTGGGAGCGTCTCGGCAAGGGCAAGTTCGAGGCCGGCGAGTTCAGGCGCCTCGACAAGGACGGGCGTGAAGTGTGGCTGCAGGCCACCTACAACCCGATCCTCGACGAGAACGGCCGTCCGCTGAAGGTCGTCAAGTTCGCTTCGGACATCACCCGCGAGAAGCGGCGCAACGCCGAGTACCTCGGCAAGGTGGCCGCCATCGAGCGAGCTCAGGCGGTGATCGAGTTCGACCTCGACGGCACGGTGCTCGCCGCCAACCGGAAATTCCTGCAGGTCATGGGCTACAGCGCCAGCGAGGTCCAGGACAAGCACCACTCGATGTTCTGCGACCCGGCCTACGCGGCGTCCGACACCTACCGCGAGTTCTGGCGCAAGCTCGGCAACGGCGACTACCACAGCGGGGAGTACCGCCGGATGGCCAAGGACGGCCGGGACGTGTGGATCCAGGCGACCTATAACCCGATCCTCGACGAGACCGGCAGGCCGTTCAAGGTCGTCAAGTTCGCCATGGACGTGACCGAGGAGAAGCTGCGCAGGGCGGAGGTCGCGGCGCGGGTGGACGCGGTCGACCGCGCCCAGGCGGTCATCGAGTTCGACCTCGAGGGCAACGTCCTCGGCGCCAACGAGAACTTCCTGCGCACCATGGGCTACTCGGCGCGGGAGATCGTCGGGCACCACCACAGCGAGTTCTGCGACGACGACTACATCCGTTCGCAGGAGTACCGCGACTTCTGGCTGGCCCTCGGCAAGGGCGAGGTCATCGCCGGGCGCTTCCACCGCCGCGGCAAGTTTGGCCGCGACGTGTACATCCAGGCGACCTACAACCCGATCCTCGACCTCGACGGCAAGCCCGTGAAGGTGGTCAAGTACGCCTACGACGTCACCGAACAGGTCGTGCGCGAGCGGCGCGTCGAGGCGGGCGCGCAGGAGATGACAGATCTGGTCGGCGAGCTGTCGGCATCCATCGAGAGCGTCGTGCGGAACTCGCAGACCGCCACCGGGCTGGCGGAGGAGACCCAGGGCAACGCCGAGCGCGGTGTCGAGGCGTTGCGCGCCTCGCTGGAGGCCATCGGCCTGATCCAGAAGTCCTCCGTGGCGATCACCGAGATCGTCCGCGTCATGGGGGAGATCGCCAACCAGACCAACCTGCTGGCCTTCAACGCCTCGATCGAAGCGGCGCGGGCGGGTGAGCACGGCGTCGGCTTCTCCATCGTGGCCGGCGAGGTGCGCAAGCTCGCCGAGCGCTCCTTCGAGGCAGCGCAGCAGATCGGCAAGCTGATCGACGAGTCGGCCGAGCGGGTGCAGCAGGGATCGGAGGTGTCGCGGCGGGCCGAGACCGCCTTCGAGCAGATCGTCGGGAGCGTCACCCGCACCAACGACGCCATCCGGAGCATCTCGGAGGCCACCCGCGCCCAGCAGACGACCTCCCGCGCCGTCGACCAGCTCATCGCCGAACTCGCCCGCTCGGGCTCCTGAGGGGCAGGGGTGACCGACGAGGCGGCGGACGCCGCCGGCGACGTCGTCTACGGCCTGCTGCGGCTGGCCGGCATGGACGTCGCGCTGCCGCTCTCCGCGCTGCGCGAGGTCGTGCCGTGTCCGCTGCAGCTGGCCGGGCTACCGGCGTCTGCGCCCGGCCTGCTCGGCGCGATCGAGTTGCGCCGACTCGTGCTGCCGGTCGTCGACCTGCGGCCGATCATCGGCCGGCCCGACGAGCGGCGTCCGGACCAGGTCGTCGTGGTCGTCGCCCACGACGGCCAGGTGCTCGGCCTGCTGGCCGACGAGGTCCGCGGGGTGACGCAGCTGCCGTCGTCCGCGCTGGTGGCGGCCCGGGCGCACGGCGAGCGGCTGCTCTTCTCGCACACCTTCCGTCACCCGGAGACCGGGCGGGCGCACAGCGTGCTGGACGCCGCTGCGGTGCTCAGCCGCCCCGGCGTGCCGACCGTGGACGACGTCACGCGGAAGACCGCAGCCGTCCACAGCCGGGGCCGGGGCAGCGGGGCGGCGCGGATGCTGACCGTCGTCCGCTGTGGCGACCACCGCTTCGCCATCGACGCGGCCCACGTCCACACGACGCTGCCCACGCCCGACCTGCGCGCCTCGGTGCTGTCGGGCCCGACCTGCCCGGGCGTGATCACCTACGCCGAGCGGGAGGTGCCGGTCGTGGACCCGCTGGCCCTGCTCGGGCTCGGCCGGCTCGGCCGGGACCAGACCGGCGCAGGACTGGTCCTCGACCTGGGAACCGGCTACGTGGTCCTCGCGCTCACCGCGCTGCTCGAACTCGCCGAGGTGCCCGCCGCCGACGTCCTGCCGCTGCCCTCCTACGCCGTGGCGCGGCCGGAGCTGGTGACCGGCATGGTCGAGGTCGACGGTGTCGGGGACTGTCTGGTGCTGGCCGGTGACGCGCTGCTGGCGGACCCGCAGATGTCCGGCTTCGCGTCGGTCAACACCGCCGTCGCCTCCACGACGGACCGCGGCGACGGCGCTGCGACGGCCGCCGCCGTAGCGGCCGCGACGGCCACCGGGGCGCCGAGCTACCTGACCTTCTCCGTGGGTGTGGACGTCGCGGTCCAGCTGGAACAGATCGTCGAGATCCTGCCGCATCCGGCCTCGCTCACCGACACGGCGGTCGACGGCCTGCTGGGGACCATCGTGCACCGGCGCACCGCCGTCCCCGTCTTCTGCCTGTCGACTCTGCTCGGACGCGGGCAGCGGCCCCCGACGGAGACGTCCTGCGTCCTGCTGGTCAGCGTCGACGGAGAGCTGGCGGCCTTCGCCGTGGACGTGCTGCGCTCGATCGACCCGCTGACCTGGCGGGACGAGGGGCAGCAGGTCCGGGGATCCGCCGAGGAACGTGGCGCGACACTGCGTACGGCGCCGCTCGTGCGGGTCGGCGCGCACACCCGGTTGCTGCCGGAGCTCGACCTGCGGGCTATCGCGCGCGCGGCGACCGCCGGGCGCGCAGCGGGGACTCCTGAGCTCGCGACGGCCCGCTGACGTCGCTCCGGCGGCTGCCTCCTGATCACCTGGGGCGACAGGTCGTGGCGGGACCCCGGACGCGGCGCGGCGCCGGCCGCAACGGGTGCGGCCGGCTGAGACCTCCGGCGGCCCCGCCCCGGCTCCTGCTACGAAGGGTTGGGGGCGGGGTCCTCCTTCAGCCCTGCGCCCGGAGTTCCTTGCGCAGGATCTTGCCGGCCGCGGACTTCGGCACCGTCTCGAGGAACTCGACGAAGCGGATCTTCTTGTGCGGCGCCACCTTGCCGGCCATGTACTCGATGACGGCGTCCTCGGTGAGCGCGGAGTCCGCGGCGCGGACGACGAAGGCCTTGGGCAGCTCCTCGCCGCTCTCCTTGTCCGGGACACCGATGACCGCGGCGTCGGCGATCTCCGGGTGGCCGATCAGCACGGCCTCGAGCTCGGCCGGGGCCACCTGGTAGCCCTTGTACTTGATCAGTTCCTTGACCCGGTCGACGACGGTGTAGCAGCCGTTGTCGTCGACGACCGCGACGTCGCCGGTGTGCAGCCACCCCTCGGCGTCGACCGTGTCCGCGGTCGCCTCGGGGTTGTTCAGGTAGCCCTTCATGACCTGCGGGCCGCGGACCCACAGCTCGCCGCGCTCACCGGGCGCGGCGTCCTCGCCGGTGCCGGGGTCGACCAGCCGGCACTCGGTGTTCGGGATGGCGAAGCCGACCGAGCCCTTCGGCACCGAGTCGGGGGCCGCACCCTCCGGCTCGCGGCCTTCGTCGGGGGTGGTGTGCGACACCGGGGACAGCTCGGTCATCCCGTAGCCCTGGGCCACGCTCACGCCGGTGTCGGCGCCCTTGCGCAGCCGCTGCTCGGCGGCGAGCGCGAGCTGCTCGTCGAGCGGCGCGGCGCCCGACAGGATCGCGGTCAGCGAGGAGAGGTCGTACTGGTCGACCAGCGGGTGCTTGGCCATGGCCAGCAGGATGGGCGGCGCCACGAAGGCCCGGGTGATCTTGTGGTCCTGGATGGTGCGGAGGAAGTCCTCGAGGTCGAACCGCGGCAGCGTCACGACTGCCCCGCCCCACGCCAGGCCCTGGTTCATCAGCACGGTGAGCCCGTAGATGTGGAAGAACGGCAGGACGGCGATGATCCGCTCGTCCTCGCCGAGCTCGATCAGCGGGCGACACTGGGCCACGTTGGCCACCAGGTTGCGGTGGGTCAGCATGACCCCCTTGGGCAGCCCGGTGGTCCCGCTGGAGTAGGGCAGCGTGACCAGGTCGTTGGCCGGGTCGATGTCGACCTGGACCGACGGCGCGTCGGTGGTCAGCAGGTCGAGCAGCGAGGCGTGGCCCTCCGCGCCGTCCATGACGACGACCTCGTCGACCGGCGACTTCTCGACGGCGGCCATCGCGCGGTCGAGGAACGGCGAGACGGTGATGAGGACCTTCGCGCCGGAGTCACGCAGCTGGAAGGCGATCTCGTCGGGCGTGTACAGGGAGTTGATCGGCGACATGACGCAGCCGGCGGCGGCGATGCCGTGGAACACCACGGGGAACCAGGGGGTGTTGGGGCAGAAGACCGCCACGACGTCGCCCTTGCGCAGGCCTCGCGCGTGCAGCGCGGCCGCCACCCGGTCGACGTGCCCGGCCAGCTGGCCGTGGGTGATGACGTCGCCCTTGAGGCCGTCGATCAGCGCGGGAGCGTCGGGCCTGTCCCGGCCGGCTGCGAGGACGAACTCGGGGACGGAGACGTCCGGGATCTCGACGTCGGGGTATCGGCTGGCCAGCGCCACGGGTGCAGCTCCTTCTCGCGTCGGTGTGGCGCCAGTCTCACATCTCCGGTGGCCGGGGCCACAAGGGGGTTACCCGCCGGTTGTGGACCGGTTCCCCTCAGCGGGGCCAGAGCACCGACTGCGTGCACCGGAACAGCGCGATGGTCCTGCCGGTGTCGGTGTTGCGCACCACGGCGTCCCAGACCTGCGTCGTCCGGCCGGCGTGCACGTTCGTCGCGTCGCAGCTCAGCCGCCCCTCGCGGGCGGTGCCCAGGTGGTTGCTCTTGAGCTCGATGGTGGTGAACCCGCTGGACCCCTCCGGCAGCAGCGCGCGGGTGGGCAGCCCGCAGCTGGTGTCGGCGAGGGTGACCACCGTGCCGGCGTGCAGGTACCCGTTGGGCGCCAGCAGCTCGGGGCGGACGTCGAGGTGCGAGGTCAGCCGCCCGCGCTCGTGCGTGTCGATGACGATGCCCAGCAGTCCCGGCAAGGTGCCCGGCAGCAGGTCGTTGAGCTCGTCGACGGTGAGGAACCCGGTAGCGGCCATGGCCGGCAAGGTAGCCGGGCCTCCAGCGGCCCCGATGATCAGGTCAGCTGGTCGTTTCGGCTCCTGGCTCACGACCAGTGGTGAGCCAGGAGCGGGAACGACCAGCTCAGCTGATCTTTGCTGGGCAGCCAGGCGCCTCAGGCGAGGCCGCGGGTGGTGCGGGCCGGCCGTCGGTCGCCGCGGATGGACGCCACCATGTCCAGCGTCTGGCGGGTCGCCGCGACGTCGTGGGCACGGAACACCGTCGCCCCCAGCCAGGCGCTCACCGCGGTCGCCGCCAGCGTCCCGGTGAGCCGCGCTTCCAGTGGGACGTCGAGGGTCTCGCCGACGAAGTCCTTGTTCGACAGCGCCACCAGCACCGGCCAGCCGGTGGCCACCAGCTCGTCGAGCCGGCGGGTGACCTCCAGCGAGTGCCGGGTGTTCTTGCCGAAGTCGTGCCCCGGGTCGACCAGCACCCGCTCGGGGGCGACGCCGGCGGCGACCGCGGCCTCGGCGAGCGCCGTCGTCCGGGTGACCACGTCGGCCACGACGTCGCCGTAGGTCACCCGGTGCGGCCGGGTGCGCGGTGGCAGCCCGCCGGCGTGGGTGCAGACGATCCCGGCGCCGGCTTCGGCCGCCACCGCCGCGAGTTCCGGGTCGACGCCGCCCCACGCGTCGTTGACGACGTCGGCGCCGGCGGCCAGCGCCTCCCGGGCCACCTCCGCCCGCCAGGTGTCGATCGAGATGGGCAGGGTCGGGTGGGCGGCGCGGACGGCGGCGACCAGGTCGACGGTGCGACGGATCTCCTCGGCGGCGTCCACTTCCTCGCCGGGCGCGGCCTTGACCCCGCCGACGTCCACCATGTCCGCGCCCTCGGCGACCACCCGGTCCACCCGCTCGACGGCGGCGGCGAGCTCGTAGGTCGCGCCGCGGTCGTAGAACGAGTCCGGGGTGCGGTTGACGATGGCCATGACCACCAGCCGGCCGGGCGGCACGTCCACGGACCCCAGTCGCAGCACGCCGCCCTCTCCCGTCCGGTACACGTGTGGTGGAGTCTGCCAACCAGACCGCACGACGGAAGGAGACGGCGCGATGGCAACGACGACGGTGCAGGGCGTCGAGGGTGTGCAGGGCCTCGTCGGGGAGCACCTCGGCTACAGCGACTGGGTCGAGATCACCCAGGAGCAGGTCAACCAGTTCGCCGACGCCACCGGCGACCACCAGTGGATCCACGTCGACCCGGAGCGCGCGAGGCGGGAGAGCCCGTTCGGCGGGCCGGTGGCGCACGGCTATCTGACGCTGTCCCTCATCCCCTCGCTGCTGCCGCACATCGTGGAGATCGAGGGTTTCCGGATGGGCGTCAACTACGGCACCGAGAAGGTGCGCTTCCCGTCACCGGTGCCGGTCGGCAGCCGGGTGCGGGCGGGCGCGACACTGGCCTCCGCGACGCCGTTCGACGGCGGCATCGCGATGAACATGGACGTCACCGTCGAGGTGGAGGGCGCCAGCAAGCCGGCGATGGTCGCCACCGTCGTCTACCGCCGCTACCTCTGAGAGCGGACGCTTCCCCCAGCCGGGACGGGGCCTCCAGCGGCCCCGTCCCGGGCCCCGTCCCGAGCTCGCGAGGGAAGGGAGGGAAGGACAGTCCTTCTACGAAGGATGGGGAGGCCGGCGGCCTCCCTGCAGGGTCCCGCCGCGAGCTCGCGAGTGGCGCGGGCAGGGAGGCCCTCTCAGTCGATCAGGGCCTGGTTGACGAGCGACCGGAGGTAGTTGCGGATCGGCAGCGTGCTCGAGGGCAGCAGCTGGGTGTAGAAGCCGACGGTCACGTCCTCGACCGGGTCGACGTAGAACGCCGTGGACGCCGCCCCTCCCCAGCTGTAGTCGCCCACGTTCGACAGCACGCCGTAGCGCACCGGGTCGATGACCATGGAGAACCCGAGGCCGAAACCCACTCCGCGCAGCGGCGTCTCGGCGAACAGCGGCCGGCCGAAGGTCTCCAGGTCGGCGTTGCCCGGCAGGTGGTTGCGGGTCATGTACGCGATGGTGCGCGCGTTGAGCAGCCGGCCGCCGTCGTAGGAGCCGCCGCGGCGGAGCAGCTCGGCGAACCGCAGGTAGTCCGCGGCGGTGGAGACGAGCCCGCCGCCGCCGGACAGGAACGCCGGCTTGCGGTGTGCGGCCGTCCCCATGGCGTCCAGCGGCGCGAAGCCGGTGGGCGCGCCGCCGGGCTGCCCCGGGACGGCGGAGTAGAGCCGGGCGAGCGAATCCACGTCGTCTCCCTCCCGCAGGCCGAACGAGGTGTCGGTCATGCCCAGCGGGCGGAAGATGCGCTGCTCGAAGAACTCGTCGAGCGGCAGGCCGGAGACCACCTCGACCAGCCGGCCCAGGACGTCGGTGGAGACGCCGTAGTTCCACTCCGACCCCGGCTGGAAGACCAGCGGGATCGCCGCCCACTGCCGGCAGACCTCGGCGGAGTCCGCGCCGGCAGGGGTGCCCCACTCGTGCCCGGCGGCCCGGTACATCGCGTCGACCGGGGAGGCGTGGTGGAAGCCGTAGGTGAGCCCGGAGGTGTGGGTGAGCAGGTGTCGCACCCGGATCGGTTCGACCTGTGGCTGGGTCACCGGCTTCTGTGCCGAACCGGCCACGTAGACGCGGGTGTCGGCGAACTCCGGCAACCACTTCGTGATCGGGTCGGAGAGCTCGAAGGCGCCCTCCTCGTAGAGCATCATCGCCGCGACCGAGGTGACCGGCTTGGTCATCGAGTAGATGCGCCAGCGGGTGTCGGTCTCGACCGGCAGGCCCTCTTCCACGTTCCGCGAGCCGTACCGGCCCACGTGCACCAGCCGTCCGTGCCGGGCCACCGTCACGAGAAAGCCCGGCAGCTGTCCGTCGTCCACCCAGCGGGCCAGCCGCCGGTCCAGCCGGGCCAGCCGGCCGGCGTCGAAGCCGACCTCGGCCGGGTCGGTGTCCACCTCGAGTGCCGTCGTCACGGGTCCTCCGTCCCTCGTGCCGTCCGCCGTCGGACGGCGACTGCCCGGGCATCCTCACCCACGGCGCTGTGGGCCGGACCACACGGGGGCAGTCGCCGCCCCGACGCGGACGGCCGGGCGGGGCCGGACCGGGACGTCGCCAGGAGGCCGACGGTCAGACGGGGACGTTGCTCGCGGCCTTCTTCAGGTTCGAGCCCGCGGTGACCTTGACCGTGTTGGCGGCAGGGATGTCGATCGACTCGCCGGTCTGCGGGTTGCGGCCGGTGCGCGCGGAGCGCTGGGTGCGCTCGACGGTGAGCAGGCCGGAGACGGCGACCTTCTCGCCGCGGGTGATGGCGTCGACGAGCTCGTCCTGGAGCCCGGTGAGCACCGAGTCCACGGTCGAGGCGGGCACGTCGGCCCGCTTGGCGATGGCGGAGACGAGTTCGGCCTTGTTCACGGGTTTCCTTCCGTGTCGGGAACAGAGCGGTACTCCGACCACGCCGGAACGGCGAGGTCGGAACGGGGGCACGGTGCCATGCCGTCCCGACAGCCCGCCACCGAGGGGGGTCGAACGGGTCCCCCACGTCCCACCGGTCCCTGTGCGCGCCGCTCCCGGCGCGGCGGCCCGTCGGACACGCCCTACCGTGGGGGGATGCCGCAGATACCGGGGACCGACCTGACCGTCAGCGACCTCTGCCTGGGGGCCAACGTCTTCGGCTGGACGGCGGACGAGCCCACGTCCTTCGCGCTGCTGGACCGCTTCGTCGACGCCACCGTCAGCACCCAGGCCCCGTTCGTCGACACCGCGGAGTCCTACGGCAGGGGCCGCTCCGAGGAGATCCTCGGCAACTGGATGGCCGAGCGGGGCATGCGGGACCGGATGGTGGTGGCGACCAAGGCCTCGCGGCTGGAGAAGGAGCGCCCGCTGTCGGCGGCGGAGATCCGGACGGCGGTCGAGGGGTCGCTGCGCCGGCTGCAGACCGACCGGATCGACCTCTACTACGCCCACTACGACGACGAGGCGACGCCGCTGGAGGAGACGCTGCGCGCCTTCGACGAGCTGGTGCAGGCGGGCAAGGTCCGATACGTCGCGGCGTCCAACTACTCGCCGGAGCGGCTGACCGAGGCGCTGGAGACCTCCGAGCGGCTGGGTCTGGCCCGCTACGTGGCGCTGCAGCCGCACTACAACCTGATGGAGCGGGCGGCCTACGAGGACCGGCTGCGCGACGTCGCGGCCGGTTCCGGGATCGGTGTGCTGCCGTACTACGGCCTGGCCAGGGGTTTCCTCACCGGCAAGTACCGGGCCGGCGAGCGGGTCGACTCGCCGCGGTCGGAGGGTGCGTCGGCCTACGTGGGGGAGCGCGGCGACCGGGTGCTGGACGCCCTGGAGCAGGTGGCGCAGACCCACGGGGTCACGACGGCGACCGTGGCGCTGCGCTGGCTGGCCGACCGGCCGACCGTCGTCTCGCCGATCGCCAGCGCCCGGTCGGTGGAGCAGCTGGCCGACCTGCTGCCCATGCAGGACCTCGTGCTGGCCGACGAGGAGACGCAGGCACTCGACGAGGCCTCCGCCTGAGAGAGGACCCCCTGCCCCCCGCCACTCGTGGAAGGACCCCGTCCCCTCACCGCTCGCAGGTTCGCGGCGAGCCCCTGGACGGGGCCTACCCGGAGCGGGCCCCGGGACGGGGCCTCGCTCAGCGGCCGGCGACCGCGCCGGCGAGGTCCTCGACCCGCAGCAGGCCGGCGACGGCGCCGGTGGAGTCGGTGCAGACAACCGGGTCGAAGCGCTGGGCCGGCGGCCGGGCCAGCGCCCGCTGCAGGACCTCGGCGACGTCGTCCGACCGGTGCACGCGCAGGGAGACCGGTGCGGTGTAGGTCTCGGCCGTCCGCGGGCAGGCCAGCCACAGCGCCACCGGCTCGCCCCGCTCGGCCACCAGCACCGCCGGGGGGACGGCGGGCAACGGCTCGGCGACGTCGGACTGGCGCACCGGCCGCAGCAGGCCGGCCACGCTCCCGGGACGCCGCGCGTGGGTGACGTGCGTGCGCACCAGCGTCGCCACCTCCGGGGCCAGCGGGGCGAAGGACGGTGCCGGCCGGCCCAGCAGCCACCCTTGGGCCAGCGGCACGCCGAGGCGGGCGAGAGCGGCCAGTTCCCCGGCGGTCTCGACGCCCTCGGCCAGCAGCCGAGCGCCGATCCGGCCGGCGAACTCGCCCACCATCCCGGTGAGCGCGGTGCGGACCGGGTCGTTGTCGACGCCGGTCACCAGCGCCCGGTCGAGCGTGACCAGCTGGGGGCGCACGGCCGCCATCGCCGCCGGACCGGAGTAGCCGGAGCCGGCGTCGCCCAGCGCGACGAGAGCCCCGCGGGCACGCAGGTCCCCGGTCTGCCGGCGCAGCGCGTCGAGGTCGTCGACCGGGGTGTGCCCGGTGAGCTCGACGACGACCCGGTGCAGGTCCGGAGGGGCGGCGAGGGCGTCCTGGACCGGGGCGCTGCCGAGGAGATGGGGGCTGACGTCGACGGCCAGGAAGGTGTCGCCGGGCAACAGCGGGACGGCGGCCAGGGCCGTGGCGACGGCCAGGGCCTCGAGGTCGGCGGCCAGGCCGCAGTCGGCGGCGGCGGCGAACCACACCTCGGGGCAGGCGGTGCCGGGGAAGCGGGCGAACGCCTCGTAGCCGACGACGCGCGCGGCGGCGAGATCGACGATCGGTTGGAACACCATCGTCAGGTCGTCGGGGTCGGCGAGCAACGGCCGGCAGTCCGGGAGGGTGCTCGTGCACGTCGCCGACATGCCCTGCCCATCGGCTCCCGCCCACAGCCGCTTGACCCGAGCCGGCTCCGCTCCCCCCGGGGGGTGAGCGACGGGCCCGCGCAACCGGGCATGGCGCGCGGGAGGATGATCCGATCCTGCGCGTACCGCGGCGTGTCAGGATGTCGACGCGGCTGGCGCACAGGCCGCCACAGCGGACGAGGGAGCTCGAGGATGGCGGCGGCACCCCCGTCCCCGGAGCCTGACGTGCTCTCCGATCCGAGGCGCGTCGCCGCCACCCGGCGGCTGCTCGCCGAGGCCTCCCCCGGCGTCCACGACCGGCTCGCCGAGCTGGCCGCGCGGCTGACGGGAGCCCCGGTGGCCATGGTCTGCCTCGTCACCGACGTCGAGGTGCCCGTCGGGTCCTGCGGTCTGCCGGAGTCGGTCGTCAGCGGCCCGCTGCCCCTCGAGGGGTCCCCGTGTGCGGTGACCGTACGGCTCGGCGTCCCCGTCCCCGTCGCGCACGCGGCGCAGGACGAGCGGCTGGCCGGCCTGCCGGCGGCCGTCGAGGGGGCGCTGGTCGCCTACCTGGGCGTCCCCCTGCGCGCTCAGTCCGGGCACGTCGCCGGGGTGCTCGCGGTGTTCGACCAGGTCCCGCGCAGCTGGCCGGCCGACGCGGTGCTCTCGCTCGAGCAGCTGGCCGCCTCGGTGGTCGCCGAGCTCGAGCTGTCGGCCGCCCGGTCGGCCATGGGCGCCTCCCTGATGCGGTTGGAGCTGGCGCTGGAGGCCAGCTCCGTGGGCACCTGGGAGGTCGACCTGCGGCGGGGCACCATCGACTGGGACGAGCGCTGCGCGGCGATCTTCGGCTACGACGACACCGTCCGCATGGGGATGCACCAGCTGTTCGGGGACCACGTGCACCCCGAGGACCGGGTGCGGGCGCAGGAGGAGATGCAGGCCGCCATCGACGACCTGGCCCAGTACACCGTCGAGCTGCGGGTCGTCCGCGCCGACGGCGCGGTGCGCTGGACGGTCAGCCGCGGCCGGGTGCTGGCGGGCCCGGACGGCACACCGCAGCGCATCCTGGGCACGGTCGTCGACGTCACCGAGACCCGCGAGCAGGCCGACCGAGAACTCGACGCCGTCCGCCGCGCCGCCGCGATCGCCGAGGTCGCCGCCGAGCTGGCCGGCGCCACCCGGATGACCCAGCTGGCCGAGATCGCGCTCCGCGGCGCCGGCGTGCTCGGTGCCGAGTCGATCGGGCTGGCGGTGGTCGACCCGCGCGACGACCGGCTCTACCTGCACCTCACCCGTCGCATCGTCGACACCGTGGCCAGCGCCGCCGACGTCCAGCTGCCCGCGGACGGGGTGGAGACACCGCTGGACGACGAGCTGCCCACCCAGTGGGTCGCCCGACACGGCGAGCCGCTGCTGTTCGTCGACGCTGCCGCTGCGGAGGCCCGCTTCCCACGGATGGCCGAGATCAACGAGGTGCTCGGCACCCGGGCGCTGGCCGCGCTGCCACTGCGGGTGGAGGGGCGGTTGATCGGCAGCTTCATCGTGGTGTGGACGACCGACCGCGTCTTCACCGACGCCGACGTGGAGCTGCTGGAGGGCCTGACCGCGCAGATCGCGCTCACCGCCTCGCGGCTGCAGGCCGACGCCGTGCGCGCCGACGCGGTGGCGGCGATGACCGAGGCCACCGCGCGGCTGCAGCTGCTCGCCGACGCGGGCCGGGTGCTGTCGGGGACGCTCGAGGTCACCCGGCAGGTCGAGCAGCTCGCCGACCTCGTCGTCCCGACCCTCGCCGACTGGTGCTGGCTGGTCGTCACCGACGAGCAGGGCCGGCTGCACGAGCTGGCTTCGGCGCACCGCGACCCCGCACTGCGCGCCGAGCTCGAGCTCTACGTGGGCTCGATGGTCCGCGTGATGACCGACGACGCGGCCGCTCCGGTGGTCGCCCGCACCGGCCGACCGCTGGTGCTGCCCCGGATCGACCCCGAACGGGTCGAGCGGGCCATTCCCGAGCCGGCGACCCGGGAGCTGCTGGGCCGGCTCGGACTGGACTCGGGGGCGATCGTCCCGTTGGTCGCCCGCGGGCAGGCACTCGGCGCCCTGGGCCTGTTCAACGGCGGCGAGCGGGGGCCGCACACGCCGGCCGAGGTCGAGACCGCGGTCGAGGTGGGCCGCCGGGCCGGGCTGGCCCTGCACCACGCCCGGCTCTACGGCCAGCAGCGGGCGCTCGCCGGCGCGCTGCAGCACAGTATGCTCACCGCCCCGCCGGAGCCGGACCACTGCGAGATCGTCGTCCGGTACGTGCCCGCCGCGGCCGGCGCCGAGATCGGCGGCGACTGGTACGACGCCTTCCTCGAGCCGAGTGGCGCGACCGTGCTGGCCATCGGCGACGTCGTCGGCCACGACAGCCGGGCCGCTGCGGCCATGGGGCAGCTGCGCGGCCTGCTGCGCGGGATCAGCTTCTCCAGCGGCGCTCCGCCGGCGCAGGTGCTCACCCAGCTCGACCGCGCCGTCCGCGGACTGGCGCTGGACACGATGGCGACCGCGCTGGTCGCCCGGCTCGAGCAGGACGACGTCGACCTGCGCGCCGACTCCACCCGGCTGCGCTGGTCCAGCGCCGGCCACCCGCCGCCGGTCCTGCTCCGGCCCGACGGGCAGGTGCAGGTGCTCGGCGACGACCTGCCTGACCTGCTGCTCGGCGTCGACCCCTCGGCGTCGCGTCAGGACCGGGTGGCCGTCCTCCCGGCGGGCAGCACGGTGTTCCTGCACACCGACGGGCTGGTCGAGCGCCGCGACCGCGACCTCGACACCGGCACCGCCGAGCTGGTGGCCGTGCTGGGCGAGTACGCCGGCCTGCCGCTGGCCGACCTCTGCGACCGGGTGCTCGAGCGGCTCTTCCTGCCCGACGCGGAGGACGACGTCGCGCTGCTCGCCGTGCGGCTGCACCCGCAGGGCCGCCCGCGCCCGACCGAGGCCGGCCCGCAGGTGGTGCCGCCGGGCATCGCGCCGGCGCCCGCGGTGCACCCGGAGGCCGGCGCCTCGAGCTGAGGGAGGCCGGTGCGTCAGGTGCGGTCGCGGGGAACGGCCACCCTCCAGGGCCCCGCGCGGCTCCGCCCGGAGGCTCGCCGCGAGCCTGGTGACGTACTGGAACGGCCACCCTGCAGGGTCCCGCGCCGAGCTTGCGAGGCGTGGGAAGAGGGTGGCCTTCTTATTACTGGCCGGGCGGGACCTCCACCGAGGTCGCCGTCCCCCGGCGCAGCTCGGCATCGCCGGCGGCCACGTCGTGCGTGGCCATCGCCTCCTGGCGGTCGTCCTCCTCGCGGAGGATCGCCGCGCCCTTCCACTCCTCGGGGATGGCGAAGGCGTCGACCAGCGTGACCATGTGCGGGCGCAGCTCCTTCACCAGGGCGTTCACCGCGGCGATGAGCGCCTTGGCCCGGGTCGGGGTCAGCCGGCCGTGCTCGAGGAACCAGGCCCGGTCGGCCTCGATCGTCGACAGCGCGTAGAGGTCGCAGACGCGGTCGAGCAGGGCCCGCGCGTCGGCGTCCGTCGTCCGCTCGATGCCGGCGACGAAGGCCTCCAGCACGATGCGGTCGATGTGCGCCTGTGCCGCCCGCAGCACGTGGTCCTGGACGTCGTTGAAGACGTCGAACGGCCGGACCGGGCGGGCGGGGGAGGACGCGGCCTCCGCGCCGCCGCGCAGCCGCCGGATCGCACTCTCCAGCACGTGCTTCTCGCGGTCCTCGAGCATCTTCAGCTGCCAGCCGCGGTCGAGCAGCGGCACCTCGTCGTCCCGGCCGGGGACGGCGTCGACGAGGCGGGCGATCAGGCCGCGGGCCGCCGTCCGCTCGAGCACGGTCTCGCGGACCATGTCGGCGACGAACCCCACCTTGCCCCAGCCGTCCAGCGAGCCGAAGGCGTCGCGGTAACCGGTGAGCAGGCCCTTGGCGACCAGCTGCAGGAGGACGGTGTTGTCGCCCTCGAACGTGGTGAACACGTCGGTGTCGGCCTTGAGGTGCGGCAGCCGGTTCTCCTGCAGGTAGCCCGCACCCCCGCAGGCCTCCCGGCACATCTGGATGGTGCGGGTGGCGTGCCAGGTCTGGGCGGCCTTGAGCCCGGCGGCGCGGGACTCCAGCTCCCGCTGTGCACCCTCGTCGAGCTCCTCCGCGGCCTGGACGTCGTGCATCGTCCCGACCAGCTCCTCCTGCGCGAAGTGCAGCGCGTAGGTGGTGGCCAGGGCCGGCAGGAGCTTGCGCTGGTGCACGAGGTAGTCGTTGAGCAGGATCTCGCGGTCGGCGCCGGGCGCGGAGAACTGCCGGCGGGTGTCGCCGTAGCGGACGACGATGTCGAGGGCCAGCTTGGCCGCCGCCGCCGCCGAGCCGCCGACGCTGACCCGGCCGCGCACCAGCGTGCCCAGCATGGTGAAGAAGCGGCGGGTCTCGTTCTCGATGTCCGACGTGTAGGTGCCGTCGGGCGCGACCTGGCCGTACCGGTCGAGCAGCATGTCGCGCGGCACGGGAACGTGGTCGAAGGTCAGCCGGCCGTTGTCGACGCCGTTGAGTCCGGCCTTGGGGCCGTCGTCGCCGATGGTGACGCCGGGCATCGGGTCGCCCTGCTCGTCGCGGATGGGCACCAGCCAGGCGTGCACGCCGTGGTTCGTGCCCTGGGTGACCAGCTGGGCGAAGACGACCGCCATCCGGCCGTCCTTCGCCGCGTTGCCGATGTAGTCCTTGCGGGCGGCCTCGTGCGGCGTGTGCAGGTCGAAGGTCTGCGTCGCGGGGTCGTAGGTGCACGTCGTCCGCAGCTGCTGGACGTCGGAACCGTGCCCGGTCTCGGTCATCGCGAAGCAGCCGGGCAGCTCGAAGCTCATGATGTCGCGCAGGTACGCGTCGTGGTGGCGCTGGGTGCCCAGCGCCTGGACGGCGCCGCCGAAGAGCCCCCACTGGACGCCGGCCTTGACCATGAGCGAGAGGTCGGTGAAGGCCAGCATCTCGATCGCGGTGACCGAGCCCCCGACGTCGCCCTCGCCGCCGTACTCCTTGGGGAAGCCGAGGGAGACCCGGCCGGAGTCCGCGATCTTCCGCGCCATGCGGGTGACCCGCTGCCGCGCCTCCGCCATGCTCTCGCCGTAGACCGGCAGCAGCTCCGGGTCGTGCAGGTTCTCGCGTGCGTCGCGACGCACGTGGCTCCAGCGTCCGTCGAGCACCCCGGTGAGCGCCCTGGGGTCCACAGCGTGCGGCAGGCTCGTGGTCACGGTTCATCCTCCTTGCGGGTCCCGATCGCCGAGAGTCCGGTCCAGGCGAGATCGGTCAGGTGCGCGGCGAGGTCGGCGCGCGGCATCGGGCGGTCGGCCTGCAGCCACCAGTCCCCGGCGGCGCGGACCAGGCCGACCAGGCCGTGGCCCCAGGGGAGCGCGGCGGACGGGGCGCGGCCGGCCTGCTCGAGGGCGACGGCGACCAGCGCCGCCGCCTGGTCGCCGACGAGGTGCGAGAGGGTGCCGATCGGGTCTGCGTTACCAGGGCCCCGGCCGGCCGGGCGGCCCGCCGGCGGCCCGTGGACGACGAACCGGTACAGCTCCGGGTCGGCCTCCAGGGACGCCAGGTAGGTGTCGACCGCGACGGCCACCATCTGCCGGGGACGGGTGCTGCTGGCCATCGCCTCGCGCAGCTTGGCGGTCAGGTGGCCGGCCACCCGGGCGCAGACGGCGACGTGCAGCTCGGTGCGGTCGGCGAAGTGCCGGTAGACGACGGTCTTGCTGGTGCCGGCCGCGGCGGCGATCTCGTCCATGCCGACACCGGCGCCGTGCCGGCCGACGGCGGCGATGGTGGCGTCGACGAGTTGCTCACGGCGGGCGCGACGGTGCTCGTCCCACCGGGAGTCACGGCGGTCGCGCCGGAAGGTCGCCGTCTCCGATTTCACGACACCTACGGTACCTGATACCGTCGGTGCCGCACATCCGTCCGTCTCTTGCTGGCCCTGTCGCGACAAGGCCAGCAAGAGGCGGCCCGTGACCCAGAACCGGAGGTCCCCGATGGCTCCGCAGACCCGGAAGGCCGCCATCGTCGGCGGCAACCGCATCCCCTTCGCCCGCTCGAACTCCGCGTACGCACAGGCCTCCAACCAGGACATGCTCACCGCGACGTTGGACGGGCTGGTCGCCCGCTTCGGCCTGCAGGGACAGCAGGTCGGGGAGGTCGTCGCCGGCGCCGTCCTCAAGCACTCGCGCGACTTCAACCTGACCCGCGAGGCGGTGCTCGGTTCGCGGCTGTCGGCCGCCACCCCGGCCTACGGCGTCCAGCAGGCCTGCGGCACCGGCCTGGAGGCGGCGATCCTGGTCGCGAACAAGATCGCGCTGGGGCAGCTCGAGTCCGGCATCGCCGGTGGCGTCGACACGACGTCCGACGCTCCGCTCGCCGTGGGCGACGACCTGCGCCGCGTGCTCATCTCGCTGGCCGGCGCCAGGACGCTGCAGCAGCGGCTGAAGGCGCTGGCCGGGATCCGTCCGGGGCAGCTGGTTCCCGAGATGCCGCGCAACGCCGAGCCGCGCACCGGCCTGTCGATGGGCGAGCACGCCGCGATCACCGCCACGGAGTGGGAGATCGGCCGGGAGGAGCAGGACGAGCTCGCCGCCCGCTCCCATCAGAACCTCGCCGCCGCCTACGACCGCGGCTTCTTCGACGACCTGGTCACGCCCTATCTCGGTCTGACCCGAGACGAGAGCCTGCGGCCGGACTCAACGGTCGAGAAGCTCGCGACGCTGGAGCCGGTCTTCGGCACGGGCGGCCCCGACGCCACCATGACCGCGGGCAACTCCACGCCGCTGTCCGACGGCGCCTCCGCCGTCCTGGTGGCCTCCGACGAGTGGGCCGCCGAGCGCGGCCTGCCCGTGCTGGCCCACCTCGTCGACGCGCAGACCGCGGCCGTGGACTACGTGCACGGCGGCGAGGGCCTGCTCATGGCACCCGTCTACGCGGTGCCGGTGCTGCTGGCCCGCAACGGCCTGGCCCTGCAGGACTTCGACTTCTACGAGATCCACGAGGCGTTCGCCTCGACGGTGCTCTCGACGATGAAGGCATGGGAGGACCCGGCGTTCTGCAAGGACCGGCTGGGTCTCGACGCCCCGCTGGGCGCCATCGACCGGCCGAAGCTGAACGTCAACGGCTCGTCGCTGGCGGCCGGGCACCCGTTCGCCGCGACCGGCGGGCGCATCGTCGCGACGCTGGCGAAGACGCTGCACGAGGCGGGTCCGGGCAAGCGCGGCCTGATCTCCGTCTGCGCGGCCGGCGGCCAGGGCGTCGTCGCCGTCCTCGAGTCCTGACCCCTCCGCCCTCATCGCGACAGAGGCGGTCCTCTCCGCCTCTGTCGCGGTAGAGGCCCCCTCAGACAGGAGTGCGCTCATGAGTGACTGGTACCGCGACTTCGCCAACTCCGGCGTCGGCCACACGATCACCAAGCAGCTCGGACTGCCCCGCCCGGCCGTGCTGCGCCGCTACGAGCCGGGCGCGCCGCTGCTGGACGGCCCGGCCGTGATCGGTTCCGCCGGCGAGAGCCGGCTGCGCGACACCCTGACCGCCGTCCTGAAGGACGCCGGGGTCCCCGTGCTCTCCCCGGTCGTTGCGGACGGCGGCACGGACGGCGAGCGCCTGGGCGCCGTGCTGCTGGACGCCACGGGAGTGACCGGCCCGGCCGACCTGGCCGCGGCGCACGACTTCCTCGCGCCGGCGGTCAAGCGGCTCGGTGCCTCCGGCCGGGTGCTGGTGCTGGCCGACCCACCGTCGGACGCCGACTCCCCGGCGCAGGTCGCCGCCCGGCAGGCGCTGGAGGGGTTGGTCCGCTCGATCGCCAAGGAGCTGCGCAACGGCGGGACGGCGAACCTGCTGCTCGTGCCGGCCGGCGCGGAGGCGTCGGTGCCCGGCCCGGTGCGGTTCTTCCTCTCCGGCCGCTCTGCCTACGTCGACGGCCAGGTCGCTCGGCTGACCGCGGCCGACGTGCCGGGTGACCAGGACGACGAGCGCCCGCTGGCCGGCAAGGTCGCCGTCGTCACCGGGGCCGCCCGCGGCATCGGTGCGTCGATCGCGCGGGTCATGGCCCGCGACGGCGCGCACGTCGTCGCCGTCGACGTCCCGGCCGCCGGGCAGTCGCTCGCCGACGTGGCCAACGAGATCGGCGGGACGGCGTTCCAGCTCGACATCACCGCGCCCGACGCCGCGGAGCGGCTGATCGCGCACCTGCACGAGCGGCACGGCGGGGTCGATGTCGTCGTCCACAACGCCGGGATCACCCGCGACAAGCTGCTGGTCAACATGGACGCCGCCCGCTGGAACTCGGTCATGGCGGTCAACCTGCAGGCGCAGCTGGACATCACCTCGGCGCTGCTGGACGCCGAGGGTGTGCTGAGGCCCGGCGCGCGGGTGATCGCGGTCAGCTCGCAGTCGGGCATCGCCGGCAACCGCGGCCAGACCAACTACGCGGCGTCCAAGGCCGGGGTGATCGGGATGGTCCGCGCCTGGGCGCCGGCCTTCGCCGAGCGCGGCGCGACGATCAACGCCGTCGCGCCGGGGTTCATCGTCACCGAGATGACGGCGACGATGCCCTTCGGCACCCGCGAGATCGGGTCCCGGATCAACTCGCTGCAGCAGGGCGGCCTGCCGGTCGACGTCGCCGAGACGATCGCCTGGCTCGCGCAGCCCAGCGCCGCCGGCGTGAACGGCCAGGTCGTGCGGGTGTGCGGCCAGTCCTTCCTGGGGGCGTGATGGCGCGGCTCGAGCTGACGGCCGCGCCGTCGATGCCGGCGCTGTTCGCCAAGGCCGCGGTCACCGCCCGCGGCCGCGGTGGCGACCTGCCCGACACCCGGCTGACCCGGACCGGTGTGCAGGTCGACGCCGCCGACCTCGCCGCCTACGCCCGGGTGTGCGGCTTCCCGCTGGCCGACACGCTGCCGCCGACCTACCCGCACATGTTGACCTTCCCGCTGCAGCTGGCGCTGATGAGCGACCGGTCGTTCCCGCTGGCGCTGCCCGGGATGGTGCACGTGCGCAACCGCGTCGACGCGCTGCGGCCCGTCCGTGCCGGCGAGGTCCTCGACCTGGAGGTGTGGGCCGAGCGGTTCGCCCGGCACCGGAGCGGGGCGACGGTCGACCTGTGCGCGTCGGTGTCGACCGGCGGCGCCGAGGTGTGGCGCTCGCGGTCGACGTACCTCGCCCGCGGCGCCCGGGCGCCCGAGGGCGCGCCGGAAGCCGACCTCGCCGTCGAGGTGGCGGACCTGGCGCGTCCCGTCGCCACCTGGCGAGTACCAGACGACGCCGGACGCCGCTACGCCAGGGTCTCCGGCGACGTGAACCCGATCCACCTGTCGGCGCTCACTGCCAAGGCGTTCGGCTTCAAGCGGGCCATCGCGCACGGCATGTGGGTCAAGGCCCGGGCGCTCGCCGCGCTGTCGGGCCGGTTGCCCGAGGCGATGACGGTCGACGTGGTGTTCAGGAAGCCTCTCTTCCTGCCGTCGACTGTGCAGTTGGCCACGGCCCAGGTCGATGGCGGCTGGGACCTCGCCGTCCGCAACGCGACGAGCGGCGCCGACCACCTGCTCGGGACCGTCCGCCCGCGCTGAGGCCCCTGCCAACAGGCGCCGCATCCGGGACGTCACGCAGCAGAGGTGCACGGACCTCCGCGGCTACGCCCTTACCAGGCCGGACCGCCGGTTGCTGTGCCAGGCTGGGTGCGTGGTGGAGGTGGAGCAGAAGAGCGGCCGGCGGACGGCGGCACACGGGTCCTACCAGGGGCACAGCGTGCACGCGGCGCCGGGCGTGCACGAGTACGCCGTCGAGCTGGTGCGAGCGGCCCTGCCGGACGGCGGCCGGCTGCTCGAGGTCGGCGCCGGGTGCGGGGCGCTGGCGCTGCGGCTGCGCGACGCCGGCTTCGACGTCGTCCCCACCGACCTGGACCCGCCGCACGACTGGATCCACCGGCTGGACCTGGACGAGCCCGAGTGGACCGACGAGACCCGCGGCCCGTTCGACATGGTCGTCTGCGTCGAGACGCTGGAGCACGTGGAGAACCCGCGGCAGGTACTGCGCTCGATCCGCTCGCTGCTGCGGCCCGGCGACAAGCTGCTGGTCAGCACGCCCAACATCACCCACCCGCACTCGCGGCTGAAGATGTTCCTCCGCGGCGCGCCGTTCATCTTCGGGCCCCGGCACTACCACGAGCCCGGGCACATCACGATCCTCCCGGACTGGATGCTCACCGAGCACATCCGGCTCGCCGGCTTCGACCGCATCGAGGTCACCCGCGGCGGGGACACCTTCTACACCGGGGCGACCCGCCTGGCCTACCGGGTCGAGATGGCCCTGCTCGGGCTGCTCGGCCTGCGGCGGCGGGCGCAGCACGGCGAGGGGATCTGCACGTTCGTCACCGCCGTCGCGGTCTGACACGCCGCCGGCTCCGCGCCCGGGGACGTGACCGGCCGTCCCCTGGCGGGGTCTCCGCTCGGGACGGTCGACATGTGGCTGCCCGCTGAGGCGGGTCACCGTGGCCGATGGGGCGCTTGGCAACGATTCGGCGTCGCGGCTGCCGGGACCCGCTCGCGGGAGCACGGGGAAACGGCCTCGGGCACCTACGGTTGCCTCATCGCCGCCGGTCGTCCGGCGGCGTACGGGAGACCGCCGCCCTTCCCCGGCGGCGGGCCCGTCCTCGGGGGAGGTGGTGATCGGTGAGCGGCGTGGGCACGCGGTTCAGCGAGGTCGTCCTCGGCGGTGTGGTCCGCCAGGGCTGGTGGCTCGTCGTCGACGAGGAGGACGGCCCCGGGTTCGTCCTCGCCGGGCCCTTCGGCGACCGCGACGAGGCGGCCTGGGCCGCGGGTGGCCTCGACGGAGCGCCCGCCGGCCTGCATCCCGTCTACGGTGCCCGCCGGGCCGACGGCCTGCTGCGCCGCCGGTCCTCGCCGCAGGACCGCGCCTGGTGGACCTACCTCGGCGAGCAGCTCGACCGGCTGCCCGAGGGCTGGGACGCCGACCTGGACGACGAGCACCCGCTCCCCGGCCTGGTCGCCGAGGTGGTCTCGGCGTTGGCCGAAGCAGGGTTGTTCCTCTACGACCCGTCCGGTGTGGACGGCGAGCTCGGCGGCGTGTGCCTGACGCCCGAGCCGGCCCTGGACGGCGTCGTCGTCAGCTGGCGCCAGCACGACCGGGTGAGCCGCGAGCAGGTGCACGGCGCGGCGGCCGACGCGCTCGTGCAGCAGGTGATGAACCGGGCGCTGGGCGAGGTGCTGGCCGTGCGCGGACTGGACGTCGAGCCCCTGGGCGGCGCGCACGTCGTCCGTGGGGAGGTCGCGCTCACGTAGCCACGTCGACGGTCACCCTCCAGAGTTGATCATGGGGTTGTCGCACGCGGACATGCCGTGACCCGGCGGGTCGAGCGGCAAGAAGCCCATGATCGACTCGAGAAGGGGTCGAGAGGGGCGCCCGGCAGGGGAAGGCCCTCAGTCGCCGCCGAGGACGGCGATGGCGCGGCGACCCAGGCTGCCCGCCACGTGGCGGTGCATGTGCTCCTCGGCCGCGTCGGGGTCCCCGTCGAGCACGGCGGCCATCATGGCCTGGTGCTCGGCGCGCACGCGGGCGCGGTCGTCGGGGGAGTCCTCGCGGGTCTCGAGGGCCGCGCGGCGGTAGCGGTCGGCCTTGTCCCACAGCCCGTCGAGCAGGCCGATGAGCAGGTCGTTGTGGGAGGCGCGGTAGAGCGCGGCGTGGAAGGCGCGGTGCGCCTCCAGAGCGGCCAGGCCGCTGCCGGCGTCCAGCGGCTCCAGGGACGCGGCCGCCTCCCGGATGCGCGCGGTGTCCGTGTCGTCGCGGCGCTCGGCGGCCAGCCGGACGGCGAGCGGGTCCAGCTGCTGGCGGATCTCGAACAGGCTGCGCGCCTCCTCCGCGGTCAGCGGGGCGACCCGGGCGTCCCGGTGCGCGTCGAGGACCACCAGGCCCTCGGCCGACAGTCGGCGCATCGCCTCGCGCAGCGGGGTGGTGCTGACATCGAGCTCGGCGGCCAGGGCCTCCTGGCTCACGGTCGCCCCCTGCGGCAGCGCACCGGACATGATCCGCTCGCGGACCTCGCCGTAGGCGTAGTCCGCCTTGGTCAGCGCAGGGCGCGACACAGGCGCGGCCACCCGGCCCCCTCTCCCCGAGATTCCCGAGAACTCGTGCGGTGACTGTACCGGTCCTGGCAGGCTGTAGCCTATAAGCGAGGAATCCGATGGAGGTGGGCATGGCCAAGGCAGACAGCTTCGGTGCCCGGCGGCTGCTCGACCTGGGGTCCGGTACCGCCGAGACGTGGTCGGTGCACGCCGTCCCCGGTGCGGAGGACCTGCCCTTCTCGCTCAAGATCGTGCTGGAGAACCTGCTGCGCCACGAGGACGGCGTCACGGTGACCGCCGAGGCGATCGCGTGCCTCGCGCAGGGGGCCGGCACGGGCGACGAGGTCTCCTTCTCCCCGGCCCGCGTCTTCCTGCACGACACCAACGGCATCCCGGTGCTGACCGACCTGGCGGCGATGCGCGAGGTGGTGCGCGACCTGGGCGGCGACCCGCACGCGGTCGACCCGGTCATCCCCGCCGAGCTGACCGTCGACCACTCGGTGGTCACCGACGTGGCCGGGCGCCCGGACGCCATGACCCGCAACGTGGCACGGGAGTACGAGCGCAACGAGGAGCGCTACCGGTTCCTCAAGTGGGGGCAGCAGCAGTTCCGCCGGCTGGCCGTCGTCCCGCCGGGGACCGGGATCATGCACCAGATCAACCTCGAGTACCTCGCCGACGTCGTCGTCCGGCGGGACGGGCGGGCCTTTCCCGACACCCTGGTCGGCACCGACTCGCACACCACGATGGTCAACGGCCTGGGCGTCCTCGCCTGGGGTGTCGGCGGCATCGAGGCGGAGGCCGCGATGCTCGGCCTGCCGGTGAGCACCCTGGTGCCGCCGGTCGTCGGGCTGGAGCTGATCGGGGAGCGGCAGCCCGGGGTGACGGCGACCGACCTGGTGCTGACCATCGCCGAGATGCTGCGCGCCCGCGGCGTCGTGGGCTGCTTCGTCGAGTTCACCGGGCCCTCGGTGGGCGCCGTCCCGCTCGCCGACCGCGCCACGCTGGCGAACATGAGCCCCGAGTTCGGGAGCACGTGCGCGATCTTCCCGATCGACCGGGTGACCGTCGACTACCTGCGCTTCACCGGCCGGGAGGCCGACCACGTGCAGGCCGTCGAACGCTATGCCAAGGAGCAGGGGCTCTGGCACGACCCGGCCGCCCGCCCCCGCTTCGACCAGCTGGTCCGGCTGGACCTCTCCACCGTGGAGCCCTCGCTCGCCGGACCACGCCGTCCGCAGGACCGTGTCCCGCTGGCCAGCGCGCGTGGCCGCTTCCAGAGCGCGCTGGCCGAGCTGCTCGCCGACCGCGCGCCGGGCGACGCCGTCGACGAGGCCGGCCGGGAGTCCTTCCCGGCCAGCGACGCGTCGGCGCTGACCGCGGTCGCCCCGCCACCGCGGGACGGCGGCGGGCTGCGGCACGGAGCGGTGGCCATCGCCGCCATCACCTCCTGCACGAACACCTCGAACCCGGCGGTGATGGTCGCGGCCGGTCTGCTGGCGCGCAACGCCGTCCGGGCGGGCCTGGCGACCAAGCCGTGGGTCAGGACCAGCCTGGCCCCGGGTTCGAAGGTGGTGACCGACTACCTCGCCCGGTCCGGCCTGGACCGCCCGCTCGAGCAGCTCGGCTTCCACACCGTCGGCTACGGCTGCATGACCTGCATCGGCAACTCCGGGCCGCTGGCCCCCGAGGTGGTCCGGGAGGTCGCCGACCGGGACCTCGTCGTCGCCGCCGTCCTCTCCGGCAACCGCAACTTCGACGGGCGCATCAACAACGACGTCGCGATGAACTACCTGGCCTCGCCGCCGCTCGTGGTCGCGTACGCCCTGGCCGGGTCGATGGACGTCGACCTGCTGCACGACTCCCTGGGGGCGGACGCGTCCGGCGAGCCGGTGTACCTGGCCGACCTGTGGCCTTCCGACGCCGAGGTCGAGGACGTCGTCCGGGCCCACCTGGACCCGGCGATGTTCGCCGCGCGCTACGCCGACGTCTTCACCGGCGAGGAGCGGTGGGCCGACCTGTCGGTGGGCGGGAGCGCCACCTTCGACTGGGACCCGGAATCCACGTACGTGCGCCGTCCACCCTTCCTCGACGGGCTGTCACCCACCCCGGGCGAGGTCGCCGACATCGCCGGCGCCCGGGTCCTCGCCGTGCTCGGCGACTCGGTCACCACCGACCACATCTGCCCGGCGGGGCGCATCCCCGCGGACAGCCCCGCCGGGGAGTTCCTCCGTGCCCGCGGCGAGACCGACCTCAGCACCTACGCTTCGCGGCGGGGCAACCACGAGGTCATGCTGCGCGGCGCGTTCGGCAACCAGCGGCTGCGCAACCGGCTGGTCCCGCACCGGCGCGGCGGGTGGACCCTGGACCACCTCGACGGCCGCGAGCGGACGGTGTTCGACGCCGCGGAGCACTACCGCGCCGCCGGGACGCCGCTGCTCGTCCTGGCCGGCACGGAGTACGGCACCGGATCCTCGCGCGACTGGGCCGCGAAGGGGACGGCGCTGCTCGGCGTCCGCGCCGTCCTGGCCGAGAGCTTCGAGCGGATCCACCGCGCCAACCTCATCGGCATGGGCGTGCTCCCGTTGCAGTTCCTGGACGGCGACGGCGTCGCGACCCTCGGGCTCACGGGTCGGGAGACCTTCGCCGTCGAGGGGCTGGCCGGCCTGGGCGAGGACGGCTGGCCGCGTGAGGTGACCGTCCGCGCGGAGTCGGGCCGGGGGACGCGCACCTTCCGCGTGCGGGTCCGGTTGGACAGCGCGACCGAGGCGAAGTACCTGCGCCACGGCGGCATCCTGCCGTTCGTCGCACGGTCCCTGACCGCCGCCGCATCACCTGTCCCGGCGTGATGGAGCGCCGGCCCACTCCTCTCCGTGATCATGGAACTGTTGCACGCCGACACGCCGCGTCCCGGTGCGGCGCGCGGCAACAACCCCATGATCGACACGGGGAACCGGAGCGGCCACCGGGCTGGCCACGGGATAGCCTCGACCCGCCAGGAGGGCTCGCCTAGTGGCCGATGGCGGCGGTCTTGAAAACCGCTAGGAGTTCACAGCTCCTCGTGGGTTCGAATCCCACGCCCTCCGCTCGGGTCGGTCAGGTCCGGATGCGCAGCTCGACGCCGTCCGCGGCGAAGTCCCGGCGCAGTTCGTGCAGGATGTCCAGCCCGGCGGCGTCGGCCGCCCGCACTCCACGCAGGTCCAGCACCACCCGCCCGTGCCCGTGGCCGCGCAGCCCGTCGGCCGTGCCGCGCAGCAGGTCCGCGCCGAGTGGTGTCAGGTGACCGCTCACCCGGATGAGCCCGGCGCGGCGGTCGACGATCTCGGACAGGGACCGGTCGTGGGGTGCGAGCACGTCATCCTCTCGCCGCTGTGGTGCGGGTGCGGTCACGGGCGCGGCTCAGCCCCTTGGCCTCGCCGAGCGCGGCGCTGCCCAGGAAGAGCGCGATGCCGACGAGGGTCAGCCAGAACAGGCCGTCGACGACGATGCCGGCGACGGAGATGCCGAGGGAAAGCAGAGCGACGAGCAGCAGGCCGAGCATGGTTCTCCTCCTCCGAGGGTATGCGGACGGGCGCCCGCGGCCGGCCTGACGAGTCGGTGGGTCAGGCCACCGCCCGGTCGCGAGCGGGTTCGAGCTGGATGACGCGCCACAATCCGGTGCGGTGCAGCAGCTCCTCCGTCTTCCGGTTGGCGCCGCGCAGCACCACCGCGCCCCCACGGGCCCGGCAGGTGCGGTGCGCCCAGAGGAAGCTCGCGACGGCGGAGCTCGACAGGAACTGCACGCCGGAGAGGTCGACGACCAGACGGCGGGCACCGGCCAGCAGCGCGTCGTGCAGCAGCCACCGCACGTCGGCCAGGCCGTCGGCGAGCAGATCGTCGTCGAGGTGGATCGTCACCACGTCCGCATCCGTCTCGACGTCCGGCCTCGGCCGTGCGGTCGCCATCGTCATCCCCGTTCCTCCTCCATCAGTGGTGCGAGCGTGCAGGCGGCTACTGACAGAGTCCTGGGCGCAGATTGCGATACCGCCGGGGATTGCTTTGCGATCCTGTGAAGGGAGCGGTACGTGCGATTGCTGGTGGCAGCATGGCGCGAGTGGCGTTGCGTCTGCTGGTCGTGGAGGACGACGACCCCATCCGCACCGCCCTGCGCTGGGCACTGGAGGACGAGGGCTACGACGTCGCCGAGGCGGTGAGCGGGGAGGACGCCCTCGCCCACGTGGCCGTCGCGACCCCGGACCTCATGGTCGTCGACCTGATGCTCGGCTCGATGGACGGGTTCGCCGTGATCCGTGAGGTCCGGCGCGACCACGACCTGCCCATCATCGTCGTCAGCGCGCGCGCCGACACGCACGACATCGTGGCCGCTCTGGAGGCGGGCGCCGACGACTACGTGACCAAGCCGTTCGAGGTCAAGGAGATCACCGCGCGGCTGCGGGCCCTGCGCCGGCGGGCAGGGGCGGGCAGCGGTGGCACGGGGACACCGGATGCCGGGCCGGCCGAGGTCGTCCTCGACCGGCACCCGCCGGCGCCGCTGGTGCTGCGGGAGATGCGCGGCACCGTGCACCGCGGCGAGCAGCAGGTCCCGCTGACCCTGACCGAGTTCCGGCTGCTGTGCGAGCTGGCCTCGACCCCGGGGCGGGTGTTCAGCCGGCAGGCGCTGCTCGAGCGGGTGTGGGAGCACGGCTTCTTCGGCGACGAGCGGATCGTCGACGTCCACATCCGGCGGCTGCGCACCAAGGTGGAGCTGGACGCGGGGGCACCGCGGCTGGTGGTGACCGTCCGGGGGCTGGGCTACCGGCTGGACCCGCAGTGAGGGCGGCCCTCGGGTCACGGGGGCTCCGGTCGCGGATCGTCATGGGGTTCGCCGTCGGTGCGCTGCTGGTCTCCATCGTCCTGGTGACCACCACCTGGCTGCTGGCCCGCGGCTACCTGCTCGACCAGCGGGAGCGGTCGCTGACCCGCCAGGCGTTCGCCGACGCCAACGTGCTGGCCAGCCGGCTGTCGACGGCCGGCACCGAGGTCGGCGACGCGCTGGGCGAGCTGGTCCCCTCCGGCGGGGCCGACGTCGTCGTCCGCAGTGGGGACTCCTGGTACTCCTCCAGCCTGGACGTCGGTGCCCGCGACGTCCCCGCCGGGCTCCGGACGATCGTCGCCGGCGGCTCGGCCGGCACCGCCCGCGTCGAGACCCCGGACGGCCCGGCACTGCTCGTCGGTGTCCCGGTCAGCAGCGCCGGGGTGGAGTTCTACGAGCTGGCCCCGCTCACCGAGCTGCAGATGGTGCTGCGCACGCTGGCCGCGGTCCTGGGTGCGGGCGCGCTAGCGGCCACAGCGGCGGGCGCGGCGTTCGGCGTGTGGGCCAGCCGGCGGGCGGTCCAGCCGCTGGAGCAGGTCGCCGGCGCCGCCACCCGGATCGCCGGCGGCGAGCTGACCACCCGGCTGCCGGCGACCGACGACCCCGACCTGCTGGCGATCGTGGCCAGCTTCAACAGCATGGTCGACGCGCTGGCCGCCCGCATCGACCGCGACGCGCGGTTCGTCGGTGACGTCAGCCACGAGCTGCGCAGCCCGCTGACCGGCGTGGTCACCAGCGTCGAGGTGCTCGCCGCCCGACGGCAGGAGCTCTCTTCGCGGGCCGACCAGGCGCTCACGCTGGTGGAGCGGGAACTGCGCCGTTTCCGCCAGATGCTCGACGACCTGCTGGAGCTCGCCCGCATCGACGGCGCACCTCCCGGGGAGGCGGCCCCCGTGCCGCTGACCGCGCTGGCCAGGGAGGTGCTCGTCACCACCGGCCGGGACCCCGGGCTGCTCGACGCCGACCCCGACGAGCAGACGACGGTGCTCGGCGACAAGAGGAGCCTCGAGCGGGCCCTCCGCAACCTGCTGGACAACGCCGACCGGCACGGCGGTGGGCCGTGCGCCGTGCACGTGCAGCGGCGGGAGGGGACGGTGGTCCTGAGCGTGGACGACGCCGGGCCCGGTGTTCCGGTCGAGGACCGGGAGCGGGTGTTCGAGCGGTTCGCCCGGGGGCCGCGGGCGGCCCGCCGGTCGCTGCCCGGCGCCGGGCTCGGCCTGGCCATCGTGGCGGAGACCGCGGGTCAGCACGGTGGCGCGGCGTGGTGCAGCGAGGCACGCGGCGGCGGCGCCCGATTCAGCCTGTCATTGCCGGGGGCGTCGCGTTGAGCGCCCGGTGCGCGTCGCTGCTCGCCGGGCTGCTGCTCGCCCTGCTGGCCGCGTGCGGGGTGCCCACCGGCGGTGCCGCCGACGCGATCCCGGCGTCCGACGTCCCGTACGGGCTGGCCTCGCCGGCGCCGACACCGACGACCACCGCCGCTCCCGAGCCGGTGCTCGACCCCAGCCGGGTCTACCTGGTCGGCCCCGACGACGTCCTCCTACCGCAGCCCCGGGACGTGACCGGTTCGTCACCGGAGGAGCGGCTCGGCGCGCTGCTGGGGGAGCTGGCGGCCGGGCCGACGACGGCCGAGCGGGACCTCCAGCTGTCGACCGCGCTGCCCCCCGAGGTCGAGTTGTCGGTCACCGCGTTCTCCGGCGGGACGGCGACCGTCGACATCAGCGGCTCGTCGGAGGCGCCGACCGGGCTGGCCGGCCGGCGGGCGGTGGCCCAGATCGTGCTCTCGGCGACCAGCGTGCCCGGCATCGGCGCCGTCGTCCTCACCATGGACGGGCAGCGCGTGGAGGCTCCACTGCCCTCGGGGGAACTGACCCCGGAGCCACTGACCGCCGACGACTACGACCTGCTGCTGACCCCGCCGCCGAGCGCGTCGACCGCACTCACGCCGCCGCCCGCCTCGGCGCCGCCGTCGTGAGTCTCCCTCGCCCGAGCCGCTGACGCGGCGTCAGCCGGTTCGGTCGACCAGTGCCTGCAGGCGGCGTTGGGCGTCCTCGGTGCCGAGGCAGAGAGCCTGAGCAGCGGCGTCGACGAGGCGGTGGCGGTCGCCGTCCACCCGCATGGCCTCCTTGGCCAGCCGCTGGGCCAGGGGCGCCGCGGCAGCCAGGTCGGTGAGCAGGGCATCGAGCGCGCCGTCCAGCCCGTCAGGGGTGGTCACGCGCGAGGCGAGCCCCAGAGGGCCGGCCTCGCGACCCCGGATCCGTCGCCCGGTGAGCACCAGGTCGGTGGCGGGCCCGGTGCCCACCAGCGCCGCCAGCCGGGTGAGCGCCCCGGCACTGGGGATGATGCCCAGCCGTACCTCGGGCAGCCCCCACTGCGCGTCCTCGGTGGTGAGCCGGAAATCGCAGGCGAGCGCCAGCTCGCACCCGCCTCCGAGCGCCGCGCCGTCGACGACGGCGACCGTGGGCCACGGGTGGTCGTGCAGACGCTGGAACAGCCCGCTGTTGATCCGGCCCAGGCTGTCCTCGACGGTGCGCGCCTTGAGCGACGCCACGTCCGTGCCGGCCACGAACATGCCCGGGGTGGCGCTGCGGAGGACGAGCGGCCGCGGCGTCGCGGCGTGCTGCTCGAGCACCGCGGCGAGGGCCCGGCTCATCTCGACGGTCAGGGCGTTGCGCCGGTCCGGCCGGTCGAAGAGCACGGTCACCGACCGAGCGTCCGGCACCACCCGTAACGGAACGGATTCGTCCGAAGCTGACTGGCTTCCCGGCATTGCCACACTGTATAGAATGTCGATTACGCCGCATCCTCCCCCGGTCACGGAAAGAGAACCGACGTGCAGCCTCAGGCTCTGCCCCCCGCCCAGGTCACCGCTCTCCTCGAGGGCGCGGGCATCCCGCAGGCCCGCAGCGCGTCGGTCGCCGCGCTCGACGAGGTCCCGGGCGCCTTCGCCGGTCTCGGGACCACGCCGATCGTGCTGAAGGCCGGTGGCCTGCTGCACAAGACCGACGCCGGCGGCGTCGTACTCGGCCTGCGCAGCATCGCTGCGGTGACCGACTCCGCGGAGGACATGGTCGCCCGCCTCGGCGAGGGCGCCTTCCCCCTGGTGATGCAGCAGCAGGTGCGCGGCCTGGAGATCCTGGTGGGCGCACGCCGCGACCCCCAGCTGGGCGCGGCCGTCGTCGTCGGCCTCGGCGGCGTCGCCACCGAGGTGCACAACGACGTGGTGACCACGATGGCTTCGCTGAACCGCGACGAGGCGCGTGCGGCGCTCCGCCGCCTGCGCGCCTGGCCGCTCCTCGACGGCTTCCGCGGCGAGTCGAGGCGCGACGTCGACGCGCTCGTGGACACGATCGTCGCGGTGTCGGAACTCGTCGAGAGCGACCCCGGCATCGTCGAGCTCGACCTCAACCCGGTGATGGTCGGCCACGAGGGCGAGGGCGTGACCGTCGTCGACGCCCGGATCATCCGCACCGAGGAGCCGCCGCTGGTCGAGCGGGCCCGCTACGACCTGGACCGGATGCTGCGCCCGCAGCACGTCGTGGTGGTCGGGGTCTCCGACGATCCGCACAAGGTCGGTGCCCGGCTGTTCCGCTACCTCGACGACCACGGCTTCCCCGGTCGGCTCGACGCCGTGCATCCCTCCGGCGGCGAGGTCCGCGGCCGGAAGCGCTACGCCTCGCTGGCCGAGGTCGAGGGTTCGCCGGACCTCGTGTGCGTCACCGTCCCCGGCCGGTTCGTCCTCGACGTGGCGCGGCAGGCCGTGGAGAAGAAGGCCGGTGGCGTCATCGTGCACAGCTCCGACTTCGCCGAGGTCGGCGAGGAGGGGCGGGCCGCCCAGGAGGAGCTGGCCCGCATCCTGCGGGAGGGCGGGGTGCCGCTGGCCGGGCCCAACGACATGGGCGTGGTCGCGCCGTTCCGCAAGCTCACCGCCTCGATCTCCGGTGGCCTGGAGGAGAAGATCGCCCCGGGCGGCGTGGCCCTGCTCAGCAGCTCCGGTGCGCTCGGCAGCTGCCTCGGCACCCGGCTGATGGGGGAGCGGATCGGGCTGTCCTACTGGATCCACGCGGGCAACGAGGCCGACCTGGTCATCGCCGACTACCTCGAGTGGCTGGCCGGCGACGAGGAGACGAAGTCGATCGCGCTGCTGCTCGAGGACATCAAGGACGGGCCGCGGTTCATCGCGGCCGGCCGCCGCATGGCCGCCGCCGGCAAGCCGATGTTCGCCTACAACATGGTGCGCTCGGACCGGGGCCGCGCCGCGGCGCTGAGCCACACCGGCGCGATGGTCGGGTCCTTCGCCGTCCGCGAGGCCGTCGTCCGCGCGGCCGGCATGGTCAGCGTGCCGTCGCTGCGGGTGCTCGAGGACGCCGTCGCCCTCGCCGCCCAGGAGCCGCTCCCGGCCGGCGACCGGCTGGTGGCGGTGACCTTCTCCGGCGGCGCCTGCTCGATCATCGCGGACGAGGGGGAGGTCGCCGGCATCGAGCTGCCCGAGCTCTCCGAGGCGACACGGGAGGCGGTCCGTCCACACGTGCCGTCCTACGCGGCGGTGCGCAACCCGCTGGACTGCAGCTACCAGATGATCACCCAGCCCGAGGCGTTCGAGCGGCTGCTCCTCGCACTGACCGAGCGCGGTGAGTACGACGCGCTGCTGCTGCAGTTCACCACCAACGCCGACCCGTACGCCGCGAAGCTCGCGGAGAAGGTCGTCGAGATGCGGGAGAAGCTCGGCATACCGCTCTACGTCTCCCGCTACGGCGGCGACCAACTGGCGCCCAGGGCGTTGGCGGCCTACCGGGAGGCCGGGGTGCACGTGCTCGACGCGCCGGACCGGGCCACGCTGGCGATCGCCGCCGTCATGGCCGGGGCCCGGGCGCTGCGGGCGCACGGCGGAGGTGACCGGTGACCGCCGTCCGCCCGGCTCCGGCGCCCGCGACGGGGCTCACCGCGCAGCTGGTCGACTGGGCGGCCGGTCTGCGGTTCGCCGACCTGCCCGACCCCGTGGTGCACCAGGCCAAGCGTGTGCTGCTCGACTACGTCGCCGCCACCCTGGTGGGGTCGGCCTCGGCGCCGGCCCGCATCCTGCAGCGGTACGTGGCCGAGACCGAGTCGTCCGGCCCGTCCACCGTCCTCGGCACGTCCCTGCGGGTCACCGCTCCGAGCGCCGCCCTGGTGAACGGGACGGCAACCCACGGACTCGAGGTGGACGACGGCTACACCCCGGGCAGCACGCACCCGGGGGGCCCCGTCGGCTCCGCGGTGCTCGCCGTGGCCGAGGCCCACGACGCCGGGCCCGAGCAGATCCTGCTGGCGACCGCGCTCGGGCTGGAGGTCCACTGCCGGATCGGGGGAGCCGGGCACCCCGCCACCTGGCGCCGCGGCTTCCACAACACCGCCCTCAACGGGGTCTTCGGCGCGGCGACCGCCACGGCCCGGCTCCTCGACGGCGACCGGGCGGTGATGGCCGACGCCCTCGGCATCGCGGGCTCGCACGCGGGGGGGCTGTTCGAGTTCCTGCACGGCGGCGGCGAGGTCAAGCGGCTGCACCCGGGGAAGGCCGCCCGCGACGGCGTCGTCAGCGCCGAGCTCGCCGCGCGCGGCCTGACCGGACCGAGCACCGTGCTCGAGGGCCCGAACGGCTACTTCCACGCCTTCGCCGACGACGAGTTCGACCGCGACCACCTCGTCGGCGACCTGGGCGCCGAGTGGCGGATGCTCGGCATGTACGTCAAGCCCTACCCGTGCTGCCGTCACCTGCACGGGCCGATCGACGCGATCCTCGCCATGGGGGCCGAGGAGCCGATCGACGTCGACACGGTCGAGTCGGTGCGGGTGGAGACCTTCCCCGCGGCCGCCCGCCACGGCAGCCGGCGCGTCGACGACTTCATCGCCGCGCAGTTGAGCATCCCGTACGCGGTGGCGGTGACCATGGTGCACGGTGCGCCGTCCCTCGAGCACTTCGCCGACGACGTGCGCGAGGACCCGCGCATCGCGCGGATCGTCGACGTCGTGGAGGTCGAGGAGGCCGAGGACTGCGTCCGCGACTATCCGGCCATGCGGCCCGCGCGCGTCACCGTCCGGGAGGGTGGACGGGAGCGGGTGCTACGGATCGACCAGCCCTACGGCGAGCCGAGCAACCCCGTGCGCGACGACGACCTCGAGGGCAAGCTGCACCGCCTGGCGGGGCCGGTCGTGGGCGAGCAGCGGTGCCGGGCGATCGCCGAGGCGATCTGGGCCTTCGACGACCCGGCGCGGCTCTTCGAGCTGCTCGGCGGCCCCGGGGAGCCCGCATGAGCGACGGCCCGCACCTGCTGTTCTGGGGGCCGGAGGGGCCGATCAATGGCCTGTACCGCGAGCGTCTGCCCGTGGGATGGCGGTTGTCGGCGCTGCACGACCGCGACGACGAGGACGGCAAGCTCCGGCTGATCGCCGACGCCGACGTCGTCGTCCACACCGACAACACCCCGATCACGGCCGCGCACCTGGACGCCGCACGCCAGTTGCGGCTGGTGCACCGCCAGGGAGTCGGCCTCGACGCGGTCGACCAGGACCTGCTCCGCGAACGCGGGATCTCCCTGGCCGTCTGCACCGCCGGCACCGCCGAATCCGTCGCCGAGCACAGCCTGCTGCTCATGCTGGCCGCCGGCCGGCACCTGGTGCGGCTGCACGACGAGGTCGCCCGGCAGGGGGGCTGGCCGAAGTGGGACTACCGGGACGTCTCCGTCGGTCTCGCCGGCAACACGGTCGGGCTGGTCGGCTTCGGCCGGATCGCGCAGGTCGTCGCCCGGGCCGTCCTCGCCCTGGGGAGCGACGTGCTCGTCCACCGCCGGCAGGACACCCCGCTCGGCGACGAGTGGGCGGACCGCCCGGTGCGCACCGCCGCGAGCCTCGACGAGCTCTTCGCCGAATCCGACGTCGTGAGCCTGCACTGTCCACTCCTCCCGGAGAACCGGGGCATGGTGGATGCCCGCCGGCTCGCGCTCATGCGGGACCACTCCCTCTTCGTCAACACCGCCCGGGGCGGGCTGGTGGTCGAGGCCGACCTGGTCGAGGCGCTGCGGGCCGGCCGGCCGGCGGCCGCCGGCCTCGACGTCTTCGAGCAGGAGCCGGTGGCGCCGGACAACCCCCTGTTCGGGCTGCCCAACGTCGTCGTCACACCCCACTGCGCGGCCGGCACCCGGTCGGCCTCGGCCCAGAAGGCGCAGGCGGTGCTCGACAACGTCGCCCGCTTCTGGTCGGGGCAGCCGATCGAGAACCGCATCTTCTGACGCACCGCCCGACGAGAGGACGCCGATGAACCGCACCTGGCCGGCCGGCCTGGTGGACACCCACGTGCATACGGCCCCCGACGTCGTCCCCCGGTCGGTGACCGATTCACAACTGGCCCGGGCGGTCGACGAGGCCGGCTACCGGGCCGTGGTGCTCAAGAGCCACCACACCGTCACCGCGACGCGAGCCACGATGGCGCAGGAGCACGCGCACGACGCGCAGATCCTCGGCGGTGCCGTGCTCAACGTCCAGTCGACCGGTGGGGTCAATCCCCACGCGGTCGAGACCGTGCTGAAGCTCGGTGGTCGGGTGATCTGGCTGCCCACCATCACCTCGGCCAACCAGATCCGGCACGCCGCGGAGAAGGGCATCGCCAGCGGCAGCCTCAAGGCCCTGGGCACCATCGAGGGCCCCGGCCTCGACATGCTCGACCAGGAGGGACGGCCGACCGCGGACGTCTGCCGGGTGCTGGATCTGATCGCCGGGGCCGGGGCGACGCTCGCCACCGGGCACATCGGGCCGGCCGAGATCATGCAGGTCGTGCCCGAGGCCCGCCGGCGCGGCGTGCCGAACGTGCTGATCACCCACCCCGAGCACTCCTGCGTCGGCCTGGGGCTGGACCAGCAGCTCGAGCTGGCCGAGCTCGGCGGCGTGTGGTTCGAGCGGGTCTTCGTGATCACGCTGCCCACCAGTGACGCGGTGCCGCTGGAGCGGGTCGCCGAGGCGATCCGCACCGTCGGCGTCGACAGCACGGTCATGGCCACCGACTTCGGTCAGGCGCACAACGTCTCGCCGATCGTCGGCTTCCAGCAGTACATCGACGCGATGCGTGACCGCGGCTTCTCGCAGGCCGACATCGAGGCGATGACCGTGGCCAACCCGACGGCGGCGCTGGCACTGGATGGCACCCCGGGCGTGCGCGCATGACCGGGGGGCTGCGGGTGGAGGTCCGCGACCGGGTGGGCTACGTGACCATCGACCGGCCCGAGCGGCGCAACGCGCTCGGTTCCGACGTCATGGCCGGCCTCGTCGAGACCTTCGTCCGGTTCGACGCCGACGACGACGTGTGGGCGGTGCTGATCACCGGCGCCGGCGACCAGGCATTCTCGGCCGGCCGCGACCTGAAGGAGCTGGCCGGCCACGACGCAGCTGGCGGGCCCCCGCCCTCCCCGATGCGCCAACCGCTCCGCAACCCGTTCGAGGTCGTCCTCGAGTGCCGCAAGCCCACCGTCGCCGCCCTCAACGGCTGGGCCATGGGCGGAGGCCTGGAGCTGGCGATGGCCTGCGACGTGCGCATCGCGGCCGACACGGCGAAGCTCGGGCTGCCGGAGGCGCTGCGGGGGATGGGCGCCAACTTCGGGTCGGTGATGCTGCCCCGGCTGGTGCCGCTCGGCGTCGCCTACGACCTCCTGTACAGCGGTCGCACGATCGACGCCGAGGAGGCGGCCCGCTGGGGACTGGTGAACCGGGTCGTCCCGCTCGGCGAGCTGGCGGCCACCGCGGAGGAGTACGTGCGGGTCCTGCTGGCCAACGCACCGCTGACCATCCGCCGGTACAAGGCGGTCATCCAGTCGAGCCTGCACCAGGCGCCGGCCGCGGCCCTGCGCCTCGACGTGCGGCCCGACCCCTACTCCAGCGAGGACCGCGTCGAAGGCGTGCGGGCCTTCGCCGAGAAGCGCGCCCCGCAGTGGCGGGCCCGGTGAGCGCCCCGGTGGCCCTGCCGGCCCGGACCGGCGTCGTGGGCGGCGGCCGCATGGGGGCGGGCATCGCGCACGCGCTGCTGCTCGCCGGTAGCGAGGTGGTCCTCGTCGAGGCCGATGCGACGGCCGCGCCGGCCGCCCGCGAGCGGGTCGTGCAGGCGGTGCGCCGCAGCGCCGAGCGCGGCACGCTGGGCGCCGCGGTGAACGACGTCGTCGCCCGGCTGGAGGTGGCCACCGGCACGAAGGCGCTGGCCGGCTGCGGGCTCGTGGTGGAGGCGGTGCCCGAGGACGTCGAGCTCAAGGCTCGGGTGTTCACCGCCGTCGAAGGGGTGGTCGCGCCCGACGCGGTCATCGCCACCAACACCAGCAGCCTGCCGATCACCCGACTGGCCGGTGCCCTGGACCGCCCGGACCGGTCGCTGGGGCTGCACTTCTTCAATCCGGTGCCGGCCAGCCTGCTGGTCGAGGTCGTGGTGGGGGAGCGAACCGCCGCGGAGGTCGTCGAGCGGGCCACCGGGTGGGTGGCGACGCTGGGGAAGACGCCGATCGTCGTCCGCGACGCCCCCGGGTTCGCGAGCAGCCGGCTGGGTCTCGCGCTCGGCCTGGAGGCGATCCGGATGGTCGAGGAGGGGGTCGCCTCGGCCGCCGACATCGACGCGGCGATGACGCTGGGCTACAAGCACCCGATGGGACCCCTGCGCCTCACCGATCTGGTGGGTCTCGACGTCCGGCTGGGCATCGCCCGTCACCTGGCGGGGACGCTGGGCCCGCGCTTCGGACCGCCGGACCTGCTGGTCGAGAAGGTCGCCCGCGGGGAGCTCGGCCGCAAGGCGGGACGTGGCTTCTACGACTGGCCGGACTCGTGACCGGCGCCGGCACCCCGGGCGGCCCCGGTGGGGCGCGGGAGCAGAATGCGGCCATGGCTGGTCCCCGACGGTCCCGCATGGCGATCCTCTACGGGATCCTCGTCGCGCTGCTGCTGATCAGCGGCCTCTTCTTCGTCGTCGGGCAGGCGGTCTACGGGCTGACCGTCCTGGCGATCGCCACGCTGCTCAACGTCCGACTCCTCGCCTTCCGCCGTCGGCTCGGGCGCCGGGACGCGGGGCGGAACCGCTAGCACCTCGTACCGAGGACGGTCGCCGGCCGCCCTCCCGCACCCGTCCGGTGCTGCCGGACGTCCCGACCAGGAGCGTTCCATGTCCGAATCGTTCAGCACCCCGCCGGTCGTGGTGGGGTACGTCCCCAACGCCCAGGGCAGGGCCGCACTGGAGCACGGCATCGCCGAGGCACGCCTGCGCGGCACCGGTGTGCTCGTGGCCAACTCGGCCGGCTCCGACGGCTTCGCCGACGCCAAGCGCATCGGTGAGGAGGACGCCGCCGCGCTGCAGGACACTCTGGCGGCGGCGGGTGTTCCCTTCGAGGTGCGGAGGCTCGGCACTCAGCACAGTCCGAGCGAGCACCTCGTGAACCTCGCCGAGGAGGTCGGTGCTCCACTACTGGTGATCGGCCTGCGCCGGCGGAGCCTGGTCGGCAAGCTGATCATGGGCAGCAACGCGCAGCGCATCCTGCTCGACGCCGCCGTTCCCGTCCTGGCCGTCAAGGCGTCCTGACTCCGTCGGGCAGCCTCCCGGACCTGGCGACATGCGGGTTCTATACAGTATGAGATCGGCCGGTCGCTTCCCGTGCGACCGCGAGCAGAGGAGAGAGTGATGGCAGAGAGCCCGCGACCGCTCGCCGGGCGAACGGCCCTGATCACCGGGGCTGGGCGCAACATCGGGCGCGCCATGGCCCGCGAGCTCGCCGCCGCGGGCGCCGACATCGTCGTCAACGTCCGGCAGAACCTCGCCGAAGGCGAGCAGACGGCCGACGAGGTGCGCGCCCTGGGCAGCAAGGCCGTCGTCGTCGCCGGCGACGTATCGAAGGTCGAGGACGTCCGCGCGGTCTTCGACCAGGCCACCGCCGCCCTGGGGCCGGTGCACATCCTGGTCAACAACGCCGCGGTCCGGCCGCACCAGCCGTTCCTGGAGATCTCCCCGGAGGACTGGAACTGGGTCCTCGGCATCGGGCTGACCGGTGCCTTCCACTGCGCCCAGGCCGCCATTCCCGGCATGGTCGAAGCCGGCTGGGGCCGGGTCATCAACATCTCCGGTCGGGACGGGTTCTCCGGGATCCTCAACCGGGCGCACGGCGTCACGGTGAAGGCCGGCATCCACGGCTTCACCAAGGCCCTGGCTCTGGAGTTCGGGCCGTCGGGGATCACGGTGAACACGGTCGTCCCGGGTCTGATCCACACGACCCGCCCCAAGGAGTGGTACCCGACGCTGTCCTACGAGGAGCGGTCGAAGGGCATCCCCGTCCGGCATCCGGGCTCGGTGGAGGACATCGCCCGCACCGTCCGCTTCCTGGTCGCCGAGGGCGAGTACATCACCGGGCAGGCGGTGCACGTCAACGGCGGGGAGTTCCTCGTCACCTGAGCGGGCGGTGGGCATGACGGGCAGGCGGGGCGGGAGGAGAGCTGCAGTGGTGTCGGGGTGAACAAGGCCCGCCTGCCGCGTTGGCTGGTTCCGTTGCTGGTCTGCGCCATGTTGACCCAGGCGGCGCTGAACCTGGCCCGGCCCCTGGTCACGTACCGGGTCATCGGCCTCGGCGGTGACGCGCTGGCCGTGGGCCTCGTCACCGCCGCGTTCGCCGTCCTGCCACTCTTCGTCGCCATGCCGCTCGGTCGGTTGACCGACCGGCTCCGCGGACTGAGCGCGGTGGTGGCCGTCGGGGTGCTGTTGTCGGCCGGCGGCACGTTGCTCATGTCGATGACCAGCAGCCTGGTGGCACTCGCCGCGACCAGCGCCGTCCTCGGCCTCGGGCAGCTGGTCTTCATGCTGTCGGCGCAGGGCATCATCGCCCGCTGGTCCGGTGACCACCTGCTCGATCGCGGTTTCGGCCTGTTCACCGCGGCGGTCGCGTTGGGGCAGATGTTCGGGCCGCTCCTGGTGGGCGCTCTGCTGGGCGACGCCAGCGGAGCCGCCCTGCTCGAGGCCAGCCGGGTCGCGTTGTGGGTGGCCGCGGGTGTCGGCCTGCTGCCGCTGCCGCTCGTCGGGCTGGTGGCACTGCGGGTACCGCGGCTGCCTCGCCCACCCGCAGGGCAGGAGCCGGCGCCGATCGAGTCCAGCCTGACCCTGATGCGCTACCGGGGCGTGGGGGCCGGCATGTACGCCAGCCTCGCCCTGCTGTCCACGGTCGACATCCTCACCGCGTACCTGCCGCTGATCGCTGAGCGACGGGGGATCTCCCCGATGGTGGTCGGTGTTCTGCTTGCGCTCCGGTCGGCCGCGACCATGTCCTCGCGGCTGCTGCTGGACGTCATGCTGCGGTGGCGCACCCGCGAGCAGCTGATCGTGCTCAGCGCCGCGGGCGCGGCCGCCACGCTCGCCGTCGTCCCGATCGGGGGCATCGGCCAGATCGGCATGGGCGTCGCGTTGTTCGTCGGCGGCTTCGCGCTGGGCGTGGGGCAACCGCTCACCATGAGCCTGCTGGCCCGGGCCGTGCCGGCCGGTGCGCGCAGCAGCGTGCTGGCCCTGCGGATGGTGGCCAACCGGGTCGGCCAGGTGGCGGTGCCCGGGCTGGCCGGCGTCGTGGCGGCCTCGGCCGGGGTCGCGGGGGCCTGGTGGCTGTCCTGCGTGGTGCTGGCGACGGCGGCGCTGGTCTCGGGAAGAGTGGCGCCACCGAACTGACGGAGCAGCCGCCCCAAGTCGTGTGGGGAGCAGCAGCTCAGGCGGGGCGCTGCACCGTCATCGTCGTGACCGGGGCGCCCCGTCGCTCCAGGGCGTCGGTCGCGATCGCGATCAGCGTGGGCTCGGGGACCAGGCAGTCCGCGCACGCGGAGTCGGCGAAGCTCAGCCGCAGCTCGTACACACCGGCCTCCACGTCGGCGATCTCGACGCTGACCCCGTCGTCGAGCATCGCGGTGAGCTCCTCCGCGGCCTCGGTCCTGGCCGCGGTGGCGGTGGCGTCTGCAGACATGACAGCTCCTGTCGTACGGGTGGCTTCTAGAGGTGCTCGCGCAACTTGGCCGCGTGCAGGACGTGGTCGCGGGCCCGGTCCTGTGCCCGCTGGGGGTCGCGGTCGCGCAGCGCCGCAATGATCTCGTCGTGGTCCGCGGCGAGCGCGGCCGCCGCATCCGGGTCCGCCCAGATCGTGACCCGCGGCGGGAACAGCGTCCACAGGCTCGACGCGTGGGAAGCGATCAGCTCCGAACCCGCGTGGTAGATCGTGAAGTGCAGCCGGCGGTTGAGGACGGCGAGCTCCTCCCCGCTGGCCCCGCGGTGCGCCCCGATCTCGGCGTGCACCGCCTCGATCCGTGCGAACTGCTCGTCGGTCATCCGCTCGCACGCCACGGCGGTCGCCAGGCCTTCGATCTCGGCCCGGAGCAGGTAGACGTCCTTGACCCGATCCGCCGGGAGCTCGCGGACGGTCGCCCCGCGGTGCGGGGCGTAGCTGATGGTGCCGCCGGCCTCCAGCAGCCGGAGTGCCTCCCGCACCGGGGTCGCGCTCACGCCGTAGCGGGCCGCGATCTCGCTCTGCCGGAGCGACGTTCCGGGGACCACGATGCCGCTGGCGATGTCCTCGCGGAGCCGCTGGAGGACGTACTCGGTCTTGCTCAGCGGAGGACCGGTCAGGCCCTGCCCCTGAGGAGTGCTCGTCTGTGTCATCCCGGCACCGTCCTGGTCGTCGTCCGCGTGCGTCCCGACCGAGGTGGGGACGGCCGGATCATGCCGTGCGCCCTCCGCGCGCCACACACGCGACGGGCGCCTCCCGGCACGCTATACAAGATAGACGCCGGGGGACACCGATCGGGGAACGCGGTTGCGGAATCCCACCCGTCCGAGCTGGTGCGAGCCGCGCCAGGTCCGCAGGCACCGGTACGGCCCGCCTCAGGATCACAGCCTGCTAACGACTGTTGCCTGCATCACCCGAGGCTGTTGTCGCCATCACATACATCCTATACGGTCCAGTCCATGGGCCGTCTGACGGTCCGGGTCATCGTGCAACGCCGACCGGGCGCGCAGGGTGCGCGCCGTGAAGGGAGGTCCTGGGATGGTCGTACGGATCGTCGACCCGTCGGGCAGCGAGCCCCCCACCCAGCGGCTGGACACCACGCCCCGCCCGGCATCCCTGGCCGGCGCGCGCATCGCCGTCCTCAACAACGGCAAGCCGAACGCCGAGCACGTGGTGAGGCGGCTGGCCGGGCACCTGGCCGAGCGGTTCGGGACCCAGGAGCCGGAGGGCGCCGAGAAGCCGAACTCCTCCCGCCCGTTCGAAGCCGAGGTGCTCGACCGGTTCCGCAACTTCGACGCCGCCGTCGTGGGCGTCGGTGACTAGGGCTCCTGCACGTCGTGGAGTGTCCATGACTCAGCTGAGCTCGAACGCCGCGGAATTCCCACGGTCATGATCGCCACGGACTCGTTCCTTCCCCTGGCGCGGGCGGTCGCCCGCCAGCAGGGCCTGGAGTCGATGGCGGTCGTCACGATCCCCCATCCGATCGGCGGGGTGGAGCCCGAGCAGCTCGACGACATGCTGGCCGCTGCCGTCGACCGCGTGGCCGCCGCGCTGCTGTCCTCTCCCGAGGAGGTGGAGACGGTGCCGGCACCTGCCGTGCACGACGCCCCCGGCGACGTGCTGGAGTTCCTGGCGTTCGCCGAGGAGCGACGGTGGAGTGACGGGCTGCCGTCGGTGCCGCCGACCGAGGAGCTGGTCGAGCGAGCGGTGGCGGCCACGGGACGCGACGCCGGCCATCTGGTCGGTCTCGTGCCGCCGTCGAACCGGGGCGCCAGCGTGGGGGCGATCGCGGCTAACGCGGTCATGGCCGGCTGCCCCCCGGAGCTGACGCCGGTGGTCGTCGCGGCCGTCGAGGCCGCACTGGAACCACGCTTCAACCTCCAGGCGCTCACCACCACGACCCATCCCGTGACCCCGCTCGTGGTCGTGCACGGTCCGGTCGCCGAGCGGCTGGGCTTCAACGGGGGCCCCAATGCCTTCGGGCAGGGCAACCGCGCCAATGCCGGTGTCGGGCGCGCGCTGCGGCTCGTGCTGCAGAACGTCGGCGAGGCACGACCGGGGGAGACCGACCGAGCCACCCACGGGACGCCGGGCAAGTACGCGTACTGCATCGCCGAGAACGCGGCAGGCTCCCCGTTCGAGACCTTCCACGCGGCACGAGGTGGCGGGCCGGGGGGTGCGGTCACGGTCTTCGGTGGTGAGGCGCCGCACAACATCAACGACCACGGCAGCACCGACGCCGCCGGCATCCTCAACACGATCGCCGGCACCCTGGCCAGTCTGGGCAGCAACAACCTGTACCTGCGCGGTCAGCTGCTGCTCGTGCTGGGCCCGGAGCACGCCGAGGTGCTGGCGCGCGAGGGCTACGACCGGCGGCGGATCCAGGAGGCGCTGCACGCCCACCCGCGCGCCCGGATCAGCCTCGCCGGTGTCTCCGAGGGCAACTTCGACCGGTACCGGCGCACCGCTCCGCACGTCTTCGCCGACGTGCCGGACGACGGCGTCGTCCCCATGCTCGACGGGCCCGAGAGCCTGCTCGTCATGGTGGCCGGCGGCCCCGGCAAGCACTCGATGCTCGTACCGAGCTTCGGTACCACGGAGGCCGTGACCGTCGACGTCTCCCCTGGCCCTGCCCGCGGAGCTGCCGATGGGTGATGCCCTTCCCCGACCTTCCCCGACGTCGCCGCCCCGGCGGCGAGCCCGAGCAGTACTTCCTTCCACTCGACGACGAGGAGATCGACCGACCATGAAGAAGCACACCCTGCGCGGCGCGCTCGCGGCCGCGAGCGCCCTGGCCCTGGTCGCCTGCGGCGGCGACGCCGGCACCGACGACACGGACGTCGCTGCCGCCGGCGGCGACGAGGCGCGCTGGCAGCCAGAACGCCCGATCACCTACATCATCCCCTACGGCACCGGTGGCTCGACCGACCCGATCGGCCGCCAGTTCGCCTCCCAGCTGGAGGAGGAGCTCGGCGTGGAGGTCGTCGTCGAGAACCGCGAGGGCGGTGCCGCGACCATCGGCACGACCGGCATCGTGACCGCGGCGCCCGACTGCTACACGATCGGCCTGTCCAACGACACGGCGCTGGCCAACCAGCCGCTGCTGAACCCCGACCTGCCGTTCCAGACCACCGACGACTACACGTCGCTGGTCAAGCTGGCCGACATCCCGGTGGTGCTGGCGGTCGACGCCGATGCCCCGTGGCAGACGCTGGAGGAGTTCTTCGCCTACGTCGAGGAGAACCCGAACGAGGTCGGGTACGCCACCTCCGGCGTCGGCGGCACGCCCGACACCAACGCCAAGCTGCTGGAGATCCGGTCGGGGCTGGAGCTCAACCGGGTGCCGTTCAGCGGCGGCGGCGGGGAGGCGCTGACCGCGGTGGTCGCCGGCGAGGTCGAGTCGATCGGCACCTACTACCCGTCGATGCAGGGCTTCGTGGACTCCGGGGACCTGCGGCCGCTGGGTGTCTTCTACAACGAGGAGTACGAGCCGGTGCCCGACCTGCCGCTCATCCCCGAGATCTACGAGGGCGCGGCCAAGCCGTCGGCGTACTACACGATCGCCCCGGCGAACCTGCCCGAGGAGTGCCGCGACACGCTGGTCGAGGTCTCGCGGGAGATCGTCGAGTCCGGCGAGTTCAGGGCCTTCGCCGAGGAGAACGGCTACGTCGTCGACCCGATCCAGCTCGAGGAGCTGGCCGCGGAGATCGACGAGTACCGGCCGATCTTCGAGGAGCTCGAGGGCTCCGACGCCTGATCCGTCACCTGGTCCGGTCGCGGCCCTCCGGGGCCGCGGCCGGACCGGTGTCCGACCACAGGAAAGGGACGTATGAGTCCGCAGAGCCCGACCGGCAGCACCCGCGCCGGCCGCCCGGCCCTGGACAGCAAGCGTCGGGGTCGCATCATCGCCGGGACCCTCGGCCTCCTGCTCGGCGTCTGGTTCAGCTGGTACACGTGGGTGAACGTGCCCTTCGGCACCCAGGAACGACCGGGCGCCGGCGTCTTTCCGCTGTTCGTCGGCCTCTTGATGATCGCGGTGTCGCTGCTCACGATCGCGGAGGCGTGGTTCACCGACCAGGTGTCCGGTGAGATCAACTTCCCGAAGGGCGAGAAGCTGCGCACGGTGCTGCTGATGGCTGTGGCGCTGATCCTGCTCATCACCTTCTACCAGCCGCTGGGTCAGTACGTCGCTTCGGTCCTGTTCATGATCGCGGCGCTGTTCGTGCTGGGCACGCGCTCGTGGGTGCGCAACGTCGTCTACGGGACGGCGATCGGCGTGGGCATCTCCGCGTTCTTCGTGGAGCTGCTCGGAGTCCGCCTGCCCATGGGTCTGCTCGGCCCGACCGGCCTGATCGGGGGGCTGTTCTGGTGAACCCCATCGAAGGGCTGCTCTACGGGCTCGAACTGGTCTTCACGCCGGAACTGCTGCTCGCCGCGTTCGTCGGCGCGGCGGCGGGCACGGCGATCGGCGTGCTGCCGGGCCTCGGCCCGGTGGCCGGGGCCGCGTTGATCCTGCCGCTGACCTTCACCCTGCCACCGGCGGCCGGTCTGATCATGATCGCCGGGGTCTACGCCGGGTCGATGTACGGCGGGTCGACCACGTCGGTCTTGATGAACATGCCCGGGGAGGCCGCGTCGGTGGTCACGGCCATCGACGGCTACGAGATGACCCGCAAGGGCCGCGCGGGGCCCGCCCTGTCGATCATGGCGGTGGGCTCGTTCATCGCCGGCACGATCGCGATCATCCTGGTGACGCTCATGTCGCCGATCGTGGCCGAGGTGGCGTTCCTCTTCGGACCGGCCGAGTACCTGGCCCTGACCGGGGGTGGTCTGCTGGTGCTCGCCCGGGTGGCGGGCGGCAGCACGGCCAGCGGGTACTTCCCGATGGTCCTGGGCGTCCTGCTGGGCACCGTCGGCATCGAGCAGGTGACCGGCGTGTTCCGGTACACCTTCGGGCTGCAGGAGCTGGCGCTGGGCTTCTCGCTGGTGCCGGTGGCCGTCGGCCTGTACGGCATCGCCGAGATCTTCCTGATCATGGAGGACCCGGAACGGGCGACCAGGATCAAGAGCGTCAAGCTCCGGGAGCTGCTGCCCAGCCGCGAGGAGTGGCGGCGCGCGTGGGCTCCGTGGGGCCGCGGTTCGCTGATCGGCTTCTTCTTCGGTCTGCTCCCGGGACCGTCGGCCACGCTGTCGAGCTTCGCCGCGTACCGCACGGAGCAGGCGGTCTCGAAGAACCGGGACCGGCTGGGCAAGGGTGCGGTCGAGGGCGTCGCAGGGCCGGAGGCGGCGAACAACGGCGCGGCGGTGGGCAGCCTCGTGCCACTGCTGTCGCTGGGGCTGCCGTTCTCCGCGACGTTCGCCCTCATGCTCGCCGCGATGGTGGTGCAGGGCATCCAGCCCGGCCCGCTGCTGATCGAGCAGCGCCCGGACATCTTCTGGAGCCTCATCGCGTCGATGTACGTCGCGAACGTGATGCTGCTGATCCTCAATCTGCCGTTGGTGGGGGTCTGGGTCAGTGTGCTGCGGATCCCGAAGAGCCTGCTGATGCCCGGCATCATGGTGATCGCCGTGATCGGGGCGTACAGCACCCGCTTCAGCCCGCTGGACGTCTGGGTCCTCGTGATCATGGGCGCGCTCGGCTATCTCCTGCGAAAACTCGACTTCGCGCTGGCGTCGATGATCGTCGGACTGGTCCTCGGGCCGTTCATCGAGAAACACCTCCGGGAGGGGTTGTTCCTCAGCCGGGGCGATTTCTCCTACTTCCTCGACAGCGGCATCTCGATCGGCATCTGGTCCGTCGCGGTCCTGGTGATGCTCGGCGGCCCGATCTGGAAGCTGGTCCGTCGCCGGATCGTCGGCGAGGAGTCCGACAAGGTGAAGCTCGAGGTCGAGGACTGAGCGCTCCCCGGCGACCACCCGAGCGGTGGCCGCCGGGAGTTTCTTTGGCGAGCTTTCCTATAGAATATTGCGTCATTCGACACAGGAGGGTACGAACGTGGACTTTCGGCTCGACGAGGATCAGGAGGCGTTCGCGGCCGCGGTCCGCGACTTCGCCCGCTCGGAGCTGCAGGCATCGGCCGTCGAGCTGGCCCACGAGCCCGGCTATCCGTGGGACGTGGCCAAGCAGCTGGCCAGGAACAACCTCCTGGGCCTGACGCTCAAGGAGGAGGACGGCGGTCAGGGCGCTTCCCTCATGGACGCGGTCATCGCGATCCAGGAGGTCGCCTACGCCTCCCCGAAGGCGGCCGACATCGTGCAGGCCGGCAGCTTCGGCGCCATCCGCACGTTCGCCGAGTACGGAACCCCCGAGCAGAAGGAACGCTTCCTTCCGGGGCTGCTCTCGGGCGAGAAGGTGATCTCGCTCGGCATGTCGGAGTCGGAGGCCGGCTCCGCGGTGACCGAGCTGCGCACCACCGCCGTGCAGGACGGCGACGAGTACGTCGTCAACGGCGCCAAGATCTTCGGGACGCACAGCCCCGACGCGACGCTGTACCTGGTGTACGTCCGGTTCGGTCCGGGGACGTCGAACATCGGCTCGGTCCTGGTCGAGCGGGACACCCCCGGCCTCACCGTCGGCGCGAAGCACGAGTACATGAGTGGTGAGGAGTGGTCAGAGCTCGTCTTCGAGGACTGCCGCATCCCGGCCGAGAACGTGCTGCTCGGCCCGGGCGGCTTCAAGAAGCAGATCTCGGGCTTCAACGTCGAGCGGATCGGCAACTCGTCCCGTGCGCTCGCCCTCGGGCGGTACGCGTACAACGAGGCCCGCGAGCACGCGCTGGTGCGCGAGCAGTTCGGCAAGCCCCTGTGCGAGTTCCAGGGGCTGCAGTGGAAGTTCGCCGACATGGCGCTCAAGCTGGAGGCCGCCCAGCTGCTGCTCTACAAGGCCGCCACCAGCGCCGACGACGGGCTGCCCTCGGCCTACGACACCTCCATCGCCAAGCTGGCCTGCAACACGGCCGGGTTCGAGTGCGCGAACGAGGCGCTGCAGGTGATGGGCGGACTGGGCTACAGCACCGACTCGCTCGTCGAGTACTGCCTGCGTCGCACCCGCGGCTGGATGATCGCCGGTGGCTCGCTGGAGATGTTGCGGAACCGGATCGCCGAGTCGGTGTTCGACCGCCGCTTCGACCAGCGCACGTAGTCGACCCCGGCTCCCCCAGCTGCCGACCGGCACCTGCGCACTCGTCGGACCTCGGCGGCATTTCCTCAGCTGGGCGGCGCCTGCACCTCCCGGGATGAAGGCGCTGCGGATGCTCGACACGCACGACCACGGCTGAGCCAACCGCCTCGTGCCCGGCTACCACGAGTTCATCGACAGAAGGAGAGTGCCATGGCAGGCCACGTCATCGACTCCGATCTGTTCGGCAACAGCTACTCCACCCCGCAGATGCGTGAGGTGTTCTCGTCGCGCGGTGTCGTGCAGTCGTGGATCGACGTCGAGAGCGCGCTCGCCCGCGCCCAGGCGGACCTCGGCCTGGTGCCGCGCGAGGCCGCCGAGGACATCACCGAGCGAGGTGTCGTCGACGACTTCGACCTCGCGGCGCTCGGGGAGGGGATCGAGGCGACGTCGCACACGCTGATGCCGTTCCTGCGGCGCTACCAGGAACTCTGCTCCGAGGAGCACCGCGGCTACCTGCACTGGGGCGCGACCACCCAGGACATCGTCGACACCGGCGCGGCGCTGCGGACGAGGCGCGCGCTCGAGATCCTCGCCGAGGATCTCGCCGCCGTCCGCGAGCAGCTGCGGCGGCTCGCCGAGGAGCACGCCGAGACCGTCATGCCCGGGCGTACCCACGGTCAGCACGCGCTGCCGATCACCTTCGGCTACAAGGCCGCCACCTGGCTCGCCGAGGTGGACCGCCATCGCCAGCGGCTCGCCGAGCTGCGGCCACGGGTCCTCGTGGGCAACCTCAACGGCGCCGTCGGGACGATGGCGTTCGTGGGTGAGGTGGGTCTGGAGGTCCAGGCCAGGGCGCTCGACGACCTCGGGCTCGCGGTGCCCGAGATCTGCTGGCACTCCTCGCGTGACCGGGTGGCCGAGATGGCCGGCTGGCTGGCGATGGCCGGCACCACCCTGGGCCGTATCGGCCGTGAGATCTACCAGCTCCAGAAGACCGAGTTCGGCGAGCTGGAGGAGGCCTTCACCGAGGGCAAGGTCGGCTCCAGCACCATGCCCCAGAAGCGCAACCCCGCGATCAGCGAGTCGATCGTCGCCAAGGCGATGATCCTCAAGGCGCAGGCCCAGCTCGGGTACGACGCGATGATGCAGGAGCACGAGCGCGACAAGGCCCTGTGGCAGACCGAGTGGGAGTTCCTGCCGGAGATGTTCATGCTCATGGGTGGTATCGCCGCCGACAGCCGCAAGGTGCTGGGCCAGCTCGTCGTCAACGGCGACCGGATGCGCCAGAACATCGGGCTCACCGGGGGGCTGATCATGGCCGAGTCGATCATGCTCAAGCTGGCCGAGGTGGTGGGGCGCCACAGGGCCCACGACCTCGTCTACGAGATCGCGATGGGCTGCGCGGAGACGGGAACCCCGTTCGCGGACGCGCTCAAGGCCGACGCCACTGTCTCCTCCGTTCTCGGCGAGGACGCGATCGAGGAACACCTGGACCCGCTGCGCTACACCGGGCTGGCGGCGCAGATGGCGCGGGCCGTCGCCGGCGCGCCGCCCAGCTGAGGGAATGCCGCCGAGGTTCGGCGAGTGCGCAGGTGCCGGTCGGCACCCGGGGGGCCTGGGGTCAGGGCTCGTTCTCGCCGATCTCCAGGGCGACGAGGAACCGCGACACCATGTTGTAGGCGGCGATCGTGGCGGTGAGCTCGACGGTGCCCCGCTCGCCGAGCAGCTCCCGCACGTCGGCGAACAGCTCGGCGGGCACCCGGACGTCCTGGGTCACCGCGTCGGTGTAGGCCACGACGGTCGCGTGCTCGGCGCGCAGCCCGGCGACGTCGCGGTCCGCGCGCAGGAGTTCCAGCCGCTCCTCCGGGAAGCCGGCACGGACCAGCAGCGGTGCGTGGGCGCGCCACTCGTAGTCGGCGTCGTTGAGGGCGGCGATCCGGCAGATGGCCAACTCGCGCAGGTCGGCGGCCAGCTCGAACCGCGAGCGGACGGCGCCCAGCAGGGTGTTCCAGCCGTCGGCGAGCGGCTCGCTGTGCAGCAGCATCCGGTCCAGCGGCGTGAGCGAGCCGCCGCGGCGCGCACGGACCCGCTCGGCCACCTCGCCGGCGGGGTCGACGTCGGGCAGGCGGGCCATGGCAGCTCCTCACAAGTTTCCTACAGGATGTCGACTATGGTACGGATCACCACCAACGGAGCGAAGGAGGTGCGGTGCCGGTGACCGACGGGCCGCTCGACGGCTTCCGCGTCCTGGATATGACCCAGGTCCTGGCAGGGCCGTACTGCACGATGACGCTCGCCGACATGGGCGCCGACGTCATCAAGGTGGAGGGCCCGGACCGCACGTCGCGCAGGTTCGGTTTCGCCATGAGCGGCGACGACGGGGCCGCATTCCTGGCGCTGAACCGGAACAAACGCAGCTTCACCGTCGACCTCAAGGACGACGACGGCCGCCGGGCGCTGGTCGACCTGGTGGCCACCGCCGACGTGTTCGTCGAGAACTACCGGCCCGGCGTGATGGCCCGGTTGGGCATCGACTACGCCGCCCTGCGCGCGGTCAACCCGCGCCTGGTCTACGCCAGCATCTCCGGCTTCGGGCAGACCGGGCCGTACGCGCAGCGCCCGGGCTACGACATCATCGCCCAGGGGATGTCGGGGATCATGAGCGTCACCGGAGCGTCCGATGGGCCCCCGATGAAGGCCGGTCTCCCGGTCGCCGACCTGGCCGCCGGCCTGATCGGGGCCAACGCGATCCTCACGGCACTGCTCGCCCGGGTGCGCACCGGCGAGGGGCAGTACATCGACACCTCGCTGTTCGACGCGGCGATGTCGATGTCGGTCTGGGAGAGCGCCCAGGTGTGGACGACGGGCGAGGTGCCCGGCCCGCTCGGGTCGGCGCACCGGGGCTCGGCGCCGTACCAGGCGCTGCGGGCCGCCGACGGGCACCTGGTCGTCGCGGCCAACAAGCCGCACTTCTGGCACAACCTGTGCGAGGTGCTCGACCGGGCCGACCTCGAGGACGACCCCCGGTTCGCGACCAACGCCGACCGGCTGCGCAACCTCGACCAGCTGGTGCCCGAGCTGGAGGCCGCGCTGGCCGGCCGCACGGTGGCCGACTGGGTCGACACGCTCCTGGCGGCCAACGTGCCGGCGGGGCCGATCCTCGACTACCGGGAGTCGCTGTCCGATCCGCACACGCTGGCCAGGGGCATGGTGCAGGAGCTCGACCACCCCGTCGAGGGGCGTGTCCACACCCTCGGCATCCCGGCCAAGCTCAGCGCGACGCCGGGCAGCCTGCGCCGCCCCGCCCCGCTGCAGGGCGAGCACACCGTCGAGCTGCTCGGCGAGCTCGGCTACGACCGGGCACGTATCGACCGGCTGCTCACCCGGGGCAGCGTCCGCGCGACGGAGGAGAACCTGTGAACGACCGACCCCTGGTCCGTGTCGACCGACCGTCGCCGGGCGTCGCCGTGCTCACCGTCGACAGCCCGCCGCGCAACGCGTTCACGCGGGATGTCGGTGCAGCCTTCTTCGCGGCGTTCGAACCGCTGGACGCCGACCTCGACGTGCGCTGCGTGGTGATCACCGGCGCCGGGACGGCGTTCCTGGCCGGAGGGGACCTGCGCCTGCAGCAGTCGCTGAAGACCCCCGAGGACAACGAGGCCTACGTCAACCATCCGGAGAGCCTGAGCGCCGCGATGCGCCGGGTGGAGGAGTCCCGGGTGCCGGTGATCGCGGCCGTCAACGGTCCCGTGGCCGGGGGCGGGCTGGAGTTCGCCCTGGGCTGCGACGTCCGGCTGGCCGCGACCACCGCCAGCTTCGTCGCGGCGGGCGTGAACGTGGGGCTCATCCTGAGCTGGTACCGGCTGCCGCGCACCATCGGCCTCGGCCCCGCCAAACAGATGCTGCTGACCGGCGCTCCCTGCGACGCGGCCACTGCCGAGCGCTGGGGGCTGGTGACCGCCGTCCACGAGCTCGGCGACCTGCTCCCCGCCGCGATCGCGCTGGCCGAACGGATCGCGTCGCGGGCACCGCTGAGCGTGGAGCTCACGAAGGCCTGCGCCAACCGGGCCTTCGACCTGACCACCGAGGAGGCGAGCGCGGTGCAGCGCGAGAAGTTCCTCGAGATGCTCGCGACCCGCGACCACCACGAGGCCCTCGACGCGTTCTTCGACCGCCGTCGGCCGGCCTTCGAACGGTGGTAGACCCGTGGATCTCGAGCTCCAGGGCCGACGTGTGCTCGTCACCGGCGCCAGCGGCGGGCTGGGCGCGGCGATCGCGGCCGGCTTCGTGGCGGAGGGCGCCCGCGTGCTCGCGGCCTCCCGCACCGACGAGTACCCGGTACCGGACGGCGTCGCCGGTCGCGTCCTCGCCGACCTCGGCGCTCCGGAGGCCGGGGAGACCCTGGCCGCCGCCGCCCGGGAGACCCTCGGCGGGCTGGACACGCTGGTCGCCGCGGCCGGCGGCGCGGTGAAGGGCCGGGTCGACGAACTCCCGGACGAGGTCTGGGACGCCGGGCTGGAGGTCAACCTGCGCAGCGCGATCCGGCTGGTGCGGGCGACGGCGCCGCTGCTCAGGACGTCCGGCGGCCGGGTCGTCCTGCTCAGCGCCCTCTCGGCGAGCGAACCGCGCGGCGGGCACGCGGTGTCCAACGTCGGCAAGGCCGGCCTGGCCGCGCTGGGCAAGACGCTCAGCCGGGAGCTGGCCACCGACGGCGTCCTGGTGAACTGCGTCGCACCGGGGCGGATCCGCAGCCGCCAGCTCGACCGGAACTTCCCGAGCGAGGAGGCCCGCGCGGAGTTCGCCGCGGCGCACATCCCGCTCGGCCGCTTCGCGGGCCCCGAGGAGATCGTCCCGGTGACGCTGCTCCTCGGCTCGCCGGCCAACACCTACATCACCGGCCAGACCGTCGGCGTCGACGGCGGCATGGCCTGGGGCATCTGACCCCACCGGCAGCACCCATCCTCGAAGGAGCACGCGGATGTACTTCGGCGTCAACCTGCTGGGCCTGGCCCAGCAGCCCCGGGACCAGGACATGCAGGAGCGGTTCGCGGAGCTCCTGGACTGGGTGCACGCCGTCCGCGATGCCGGCTACGACCACTTCACGATGGGTCAGCACTACCTGACCGCACCGTTCCAGCAGTTCCAGCCGGTGCCGCTGCTGGCCCGGCTGATCCCCGAGACCGGCTCGATGCACATGTTCAGCACGCTCGTCGCGCCGCTGCAGAAGCCGGTCGAGCTGGCCGAGACGTGGGCGAGCCTCGACGTCCTGTCCGGTGGGCGGGTCGGGATGTGCCTGGCCCTGGGCTACCGGGACGAGGAGTACGCCGCCTTCGGGGTCGACCAGAAGACCCGGGTGCGCCGCCAGCGGGAGCTCGTGGAGACGCTGATCGCGCTGTGGACCCAGGAGGAGGTCACCGCCGAGGGCCTGGACTTCTCCCTCGACCGGCAGACGGTCACCCTCCGCCCCGTCCAGCGACCGCACCCGCCGATCTGGATCGCGGCCAACGCGGACGCAGCCGTCCAGCGGGCTGCCCGGTGGGGGCTGAAGTGGAACATCAACCCGCACGCGACGCACGAGACCGTCGCGCGGCAGGTGCAGCTGTACGAGGACGCCTGGCACGAGGCCGGGCACGAGGGGAAGCTGACCTTCCCGATCAGCCGCGAGGTCTTCTGCGCCGAGACCCGGGAGGAAGCGGTCCGGCTCGCCTTCCCGTACCTGGGGCAGAAGTACGCCGCCTACGGCAGCTGGGGCCAGGACAAGGCGTTGCCGGGCGACGAGAGCTTCCAGATTCCGCTCGAGGAGCTGGCCGGCGACCGGTTCATCATCGGCGACCCGGACGACGTCGCCCGCGAGATCGCCCGTTACCAGGAGATCGGCGTCGACCGGATGCACCTGCGGACGAACTGGCCCGGGATGCCGCTGGAGACGGCGTTGACCGGCATGCGGCTGTTCGCCCGCGAGGTGGCCCCCCGGTTCCGGACGGACCCGGCGGCGTGACGGCCTCGCTGTCGGTGGCCGGCGGCGCGTCGGGAGCACCGGACCCGGACGACCGGGTGGGCGCGGTCCGGGCCCGTGCCATGGAGTCGGTGGCCCGCACCCGGGCCGTGGGCCCGCACTTCTTCGGCAACGTCGTCGGCATCACGGGGCTGCCCCGCTCGGGGGACGCCACCCGCCTGCACCTGGCGCCCGAGCCCGGGGACGGGGCGGGCGGCCGGATCTCGCCGGTCGCCGTCGCCACCGTGGCCGACCTGACGATGAGCGCGTCGATCCGGGCCGTGCTCGGCCCGCAGCGCCGCCTGGGCACGATCACCATGGCGGTGCACCACCTGGAGCCGGTGATGGCCGGGCCGCTGACCACCGAGGGCACCGCCGTCCGGGTCGAGCGCGACGAGGAGCGCGGCTTCGCCCGCTGCGAGCTGCGCGATCCGCGCGGGACCGTCGTGGCGGCCGTGGAGGCCTGGTTCGTCGCCGTGCCCACCCCGCCCGGCAGGACGCTGGGGCCGGTGCCCTGGGAGCTGCCCGACGACGTGCCGGTCCCCCCGGTTCCCGAGGGTGAGCTGACCACCGCCGAGCGGGCCGCGGTGGCGGCGTGCGTGGCGGCCGCCCGGCGGGCGGCCGCGGCCGGGACCTCGGTCGTGGACGAGCTCCTGGCCGGCACGTGGACCGGGACCGGGACGGACGTCGTCCGCGGCGAGATCCCGGTCGGGCCGGCGCACGCCAATCGCGGCGGGCAGGTGCAGGGCGGCGCGCTGTACGGCGCGGCCGCGCTCGGTGCCGGTCGGGTCGTGGCCGACGGGATGTCGCTGGCCGACGGGCAGCTGTCCTTCCTCGCCCCCGCGGACGGCGATGTGCTCGTGGTCGAGTCGCGCGCGCTGCGGCACGGGCGGCGGACCAGCTTCGCCGAATCGCGGCTGTTCGTGGCGGATCGCCTGGTGGCCACCGGGCAGTTCGCGTTCCACCGCCTGCCGGACGAGTCGGCAGGATGACGACCGCCGACCTGCTGGCCGGGATCCGGGTGCTCGACCTGACCAACGTCCTGGCCGGCCCCTTCGCCGGCTACCAGCTGGGCCTCATGGGGGCCGAGGTGATCAAGGTCGAGGTGCCCGGCAGCGGCGACCTGGCCCGCAACCTGGGTGCCGACCCCGCGCTGTCCGCCCGCGGCCTCGGGGTCTCCTTCCTCGCGCAGAACGCGGCGAAGCGGTCGGTGACGATCGACCTCAAGCACCCCCGGGGACAGGAGGTCTTCCGCCGGCTGGTCGCCTCGGCGGACGTGGTGCTGGAGAACTTCCGGCCCGGGGTGATGGAGCGGCTGGGGTTCGGATGGGAGCGGCTCCGCACCCTGCAGCCCCGGCTGGTCTACTGCGCCGTCTCGGGGTTCGGGCAGACCGGCCCGATGCGCGACCTGCCGGCCTACGACCAGATCGTGCAGGGGCTCTCGGGCGTCATGAGCACGACCGGCACGCCCGGGACCGCCCCGCTGCGGACCGGGTTCCCGGTCTGCGACACCCTCGGCGGCTTCGCGGCCGCGTTCGCCGTCGGCTCGGCCCTGGTGCGGGCGCAGCGCACCGGTGAGGGGAGCTTCCTGGACGTCTCCATGCTCGAGAGCGCGCTGGCCGCCATGGGCTGGGTGGTGTCGGACTACGTGATCGCCGGCCAGCACCCGGTGCCCATGGGCAACGAGAACAAGACCGCGGCGCCCTCGGGCACCTTCCGCACCGCCGACGGGCTGCTCAACATCGCGGCCAACAAGCAGGAGCAGTTCGAGGCGCTGGCGCGGGTCCTCGGCCGGGAGGAGCTGCTCACCGACCCCCGCTTCGCCCTGCGGGAGGACCGCAAGCGCCACCGGGAGGAGCTGCGCGCTGCCCTGGAGGAGACGCTGGTGCAGCGCGGGGTCGACGAGTGGGTGGACGCGCTGGCCGGCACGGGCGTTCCCGCCGCCGCCGTGCTGACCGTGCCCGAGGCCATGGACCTGCCGCAGATCCGCGCGCGGCACCTGCTGCACGAGGTGGAGGTCGCGGACGAGCGCGTCCGGGTCCTGGGCAGCAGCGTGCACGTCGACGGCGCTGCCGTCGGCCCCACCGAGCCACCGCCCCTGCTGGGCGAGCACACCCGTGCCGTGCTGGGCGAACTCGGCTACGACGACGAGACCATCGACGAGCTCTACCGCGAGGGGGCGCTGTGACCACGGGCCTGGACCCGGCCGCCGGCGACTGGTGGCGGACGGCGGTGTCGGAGGTGGCGCCGAACCGCATCCGTTACCGCGGCTACCCGGTGGAACAGCTGATCGGCCGCGTCTCCTTCGTGGAGACGGCCTGGCTGCTGCTGCGCGGTGAGCTCCCCGGGGCGGGGCAGGCGCGGCTGCTGGAGGCGGCGCTGGTCGCCGCGGCCGACCACGGCCCCCAGGCACCGTCGATCGCCGCCGCGCGGATGGCGGCGACCTGCGGGGTGGGACTGAACTCGGCCGTCGCCACCGGCGTGAACCTGCTGGGCGACGTCCACGGCGGCGCCGGGCAGCAGTGCATGCAGGTGCTCGACGGCGTGCGGCACCGGGTGGCGGCCGGGGAGGACCTCGGCGCCGTCGTCGCCGCCGTGCTGGCCGAGCACCGATCCCGGCGGGCGTTCGTACCCGGCTTCGGGCACCGGTTCCACCGGCGTGATCCGCGGCGCGACCCGTTGCTGGCCCTGCTGTCGGCCGCCGTGGACGAGGGCGTCGTCGGCGGTGGGCATCTCGCCGTCCTGCTCGAGTTCGAGCGGCAGCTGGCCGACCGGGCCGGCGCGGCGGTCCCGGTGAACATCGACGGGATCACCGCGGCGATCTACTGCGAGCTCGGCTTCCCGCCGGAGCTGGGCCGGGGGCTGTTCGTGCTCTCCCGCTCGGTCGGGATTCTCGCCCATGCCTGGGAGGAGACCGAGGGCGCCGGGCGGATCAAGGGGCCGCTCCCGCCGTCCTACGTGGCGCCCTACGTCGGGCCCGACGTCCGAGACCTGCCCGCGGAGCACGGAGGACCGGCATGACCCGTACGTACCGGCTGGGCTGCCTGCTGGGTGACGGCATCGGACCGGAGATCGTCCCGGCTGCGCGGCGCGTGCTGGACGCGGCGCTGGACCGCGCCGGGGCGCCGCCGGTCACCTGGCTGGACCTGCCGATGGGCGCGGCGGCGCTGGCCGAGCACGGCGCCGCCCTGCCGGAGCACACCAAGACCGCGCTGACCGGGTGCGACGGGTGGCTGGCCGGGCCCCACGACAGCGAGTCCTACCCGGCCGGGTGGCGGGCCAGCGGCGCCCGGGTGCCCGGCGGGGAGCTCCGGAGCGCGTTCGGGCTCTACGCCAACCTGCGCCCCAGCCGGAACCGGCCCGGCGTCCCCAGCCGGGTGGCGGACGTGGACCTGCTGATCGCGCGGGAGAACAGCGAGGGCTTCTACGCCGACCGCAGCATGGCCGTCGGCTCCGGTGAGTTCATGCCGACGCCGGACCTGGCCCTGGTGGTCGGCAAGTTCTCCCGGGAGGCGATCCGCCGGGTGGTGCGGCTGGCGTTCGAGCTCGCCGAGGGCCGCAGGCAGCACGTCACCCTCGTCCACAAGGGCAACGTGCTGCGTCAGGCGTTCGGGCTGTGGGTGGAGGAGTGCGAGGCCGCGGCGGCGGAGCATCCCGGGGTCCGGCTGGAGACCGTGCTGTTCGACGCGATGGCCGCGCGGCTGGTGCGCCATCCCGAGCAGTTCGACGTCGTGGTCACCGAGAACCTCTTCGGTGACACCCTCTCCGACCTCGCCGGTGAGCTGGTCGGGGCGCTGGGCATGTCGGGCAGCGTCAATGCCGGTGACCGGCACGCCATGGCGCAGGCGGCGCACGGCTCGGCCCCGGACATCGCCGGGCAGGACCTCGCGAACCCGGTCGGGATGATCGTGTCGGCCGCGATGCTGCTGGCCTGGCTCGGCGACCGGCACGCCGACCCCGCCGCCCGGGAGGCCGCGGCGACGATGGAGCGGATGGTCGACGTGGTCCTCGCGGAGGGGATCGCCACCCGCGACGTCGGCGGGGCGGCCGGCACGGTCGCCTTCACCGACGCGGTCGTGGCCGCGATCCGCGGGCGGTAGCGGCCTCAGCGCTCGCGGAGCAGCCGGGCCAGGGGCGGGCCGGCCAGCAGCATGACCAGCATCCGCAGCACCTGGACGGCGAGGACGACGGTGCTGTTCGCGTCGGAGCCGGCGGCCAGCGCGAGCACGACGAAGATCCCGCCGGGTGTCGTGGCGAGGTACCCGTCCAGCGGTGAGAGGCCGGCCACGGCACTGAGCGCGACGCCGAGCCCGCCGCTGGCGAGGATCAGCCCCACGATCAGCGCGGTGGCGATCGGCAGGATGTGCCGGATGGTGCGCAGCGTGCTGCGGGTGAAGCGCAGGCCGACCTGGGCACCGATGACGGCGAAGGCCGCCGCGGGCAGCAGCGCGGGGACGGATGCGGCCAGCGGCACGTCGAAGGCGGCCAGCGTGCCGGCCACCACCAGCGGCCCGAGCAGGTTGGGTGCCGGCAGCCGTGCCAGCCGGCCGGCCCAGGCGCCGACCACGCCGATTCCGAGGACGGCGGCCACCCCGACCGGCCAGGCGAGGCGCTCGCCGCCGGGCGGGGCGGCCTGCTGGCCCGAGCCGCCGAACAGGACGACGGCGGCCACCGGCATGAGGACGACGATCATGAGCACCCGCAGGTACTGCAGCACGGCCACCAGCCGGCCGTCGGCGCCCAGCTCGTCGCTGACCGCCACGATCCCCGCTGCCCCGCCGGCGATCATGCCGAACGCGGCGGTGGTGCGGTCCAGCGGCGTGAAGCGGGCCAGCGCGAGGCCGGCCAGCACGGTGAGCAGCAGCGTGGCCAGGGTGATCGCGGTGATCGGCAGCCAGTAGCCGGCCAGCGTCGTCAGGGTCGAGGGCTGGATGAGCACGCCCATGAGCACGCCGACGACGGCTTGACCGGCGGTGGCGGCCAGCGCCGGGACCTGGAGCTCGTGCCGGCTGGTCAGGGCGTGGGCCAGCCCCACGGCGAGGCCGGCGAACAGGGGTGGGGCGGGGAACCCGAGCCGGTCCAGGCCGACGGCGAGCACGGAGGTGGCGGCCGCGAAGAGGGCCAGCCGGACAGTGGTCCTCACAGGGCTCCGGCCGTCCGGGCGGGCGGGGTGCGGCTCGTTCCCACGCCACCTCCGCTCCGGACCGTTCCGCCAGGAACCTACAGAATGTTGAGTATGTTCTGCGCCATGGGTGGACGGATGTCGGGGAAGGTCGCGATCGTCACGGGCGCCGGGAGCGTCGGGCCGGGGTGGGGCAACGGCCGGGCCGCCGCCGTCCTGTTCGCCGCGGAGGGCGCGCGGGTGCTGGCCGTGGACCTGGACGAGCAGGCGCTCGAGGAGACCCTGGCCGCCGTCGCCGAGCGCGGTGGCGAGATTCGGCCCCACGTCTGCGACGTCACCGACTCCGCCGCCGTCGCCGCGATGGTGGCCTCGTGCACCGAGACGCTGGGCACCCCGGACGTGCTGCTCAACAACGTCGGCGGGTCCCGGGCCGGCGGGGCGATCGAGATGACCGAGCAGCTCTGGCACGAGCAGCTCGACTTCAACCTGACGAGCACCTTCCTCACCTGCAAGGCGGTGCTGCCGCTGATGGTCGAGGCCGGGCGGGGAGCGATCGTGAACACCGCGTCGACCTCCGGCATCCGGTGGACCGGCGCGGCCCAGGTGGGCTACTCCGCGTCGAAGGCCGGGGTCATCGCGTTCACCCGCGCGGTCGCCGTCCAGCACGCGCCCGACGGGATCCGCGCGAACACCGTGGTGCCGGGGCAGATGCACACGCCGATGGTCGAGGCCCGGCTGGCCGGCCAGCGGGCCGGCGGAGACGTCGAGAGGCTGCTCGCCCAGCGGCAGGCCCGCATCCCGCTGGGCTTCATGGGCGACGGGCGCGACACCGCGGCGGCCGCGCTCTTCCTCGCCTCCGACGAGGCCCGCTTCGTCACCGGCACCGAGCTGGTGGTGGACGGCGGGATGTCGGCGCGCTGCGACTGATCCCGCGGTGGGCGGGGTCGGCCGCCCGCCGGGGCTCAGGCCGCAGGCGGCTCGGGCGGGCTGGCGGTGGGCAATGGATCCTCCGCGGTGTCGTGGACCAGGCGCACCTCGCCGTCGACGACGGCCGCGCGTCTCATGATCGGCCGGATCCGGCGCTCGGCGGCCAGCACCGAGGCCACGGTGGCGAAGCCGGACAGCTCGCGCAGCGTGGTGGCGGTGGCCGTCATCACGGTCAGCGCGCCGTCCCGGTGCAGCGCCAGGGCCTCCGCGACCGGGAGCCAGGTGACGTGGTCGGCCTCCCCGCCGACGTCCCTGGTCTGCTGCTTCCCGGGCAGCGCCGCCACGAAGAACCGGGTGTCGAAACGACGGCTGGACCACTCGGGTGTGATCCAGTGCGCCCAGCTGCGCAGCAGATCCGCCCTCAGCACGAGGGACCGGCGGGCGAGGAACTCGCTGAAGGACGTCGCGCCGTCGACGAGCGCCAACCGGTCGGCCTCCCAGTCGTCGCCGGTCGTGTCGCCCACCATCGCGCCGCCGGCGTGCGAGGCGAGCAGGATCCCCGATTCCTCGAAGGTCTCCCGCACGGCGGCACACACGAGCGCCCTGGCCAGGTCGGTGTCGCAGGACAGCTGCCGAGCCCACACGGAGGGGTCGGGGCCGACCCAGCCTATCGATGCGTCGCGGTCCCGCGCGTCGACGGATCCTCCGGGGAAGACGTGCATGCCGGCCCCGAAGGCCATCGAGGTCCGGCGTCTCAGCAGGTAGACCTCGAGGCCTCGGGCACCGTCGCGCAGCAGCACCACGGTCGCCGCGTCCCGCGGTTCGACGACGTCGACGGCGCCGTCGAGGTACCGGCGGATCTGCTCCATCGGGTCGGTCGGGGATCCGGCCATGCCTGTCCTCCTCCTGGACCGCCGGGTGCTCGGCCCGTTCCGGTCATCTTCTGCTCGCCGTCGGCCGGCCGGCCACCCAGGAGGGACGGGGTGTCGTCGCGGGTCCTCCTCGGCGTGCTCGGTCGGGCCGACGGGAGGTGTCCACCGCCCCTCCCGTCCCGGGCGCTTGACATGTGATGTGGAGCACGCCTACCGTGGAAAGTGTTCGGATGCCGGACAAAAGTTCGACACTCGGACTCCATGGCGGAACTGTACGCAGTCGCGCCGCCCGTGTCAGTACTGCTTCCCCGGCACCAGCACAGATCCGTACGCACGCCGTTCGTACGACGGCCGGCTTGACGTCGATGAGGAGAGACCTGATGACTCGATTCCGTCTGGTGACCGCTGCGACGGCGGCCGGAGCACTCCTGCTCGCGGGCTGCGGGGGCGGCGACGACGCCGGCGCGGACGGCGGTGCCGCCGCCCAGCCCGCCAGCGGCTACCCCGAGCGGGAGATCACCTACATCATCCCGTACGACACGGGTGGTTCCACGGATCCCATCGGCCGGCAGTACGCCATGGGGCTGGAGGAGTGCCTGGGCACCGGCGTGGTCGTCGAGAACCGGCCGGGCGCCTCGGCCACGATCGGCACCGGCGCCATCGTCACGGCAGAACCGGACGGCTATACCCTCGGACTGACGACCAGCAGCGCCGTCGGCCTGCAGCCGCTGCTCATGGGGGAGCAGCTGCCCTACGACTCGGCCGAGGACTACCAGCCGCTGATCAAGCTGGCGGACCTGCCGACGGTCCTCACCGTCCGGGCCGACGCGCCGTGGCAGAACCTCGAGGAGTTCATCCAGGCAGCGGAGGCCAATCCGGGCTCCCTGCGCGTGTCCGTGTCCGGTGCGGGCACCACTCCCGATCTGAACGTCCAGCAGCTGAACCGGGCGGCCGGCATCGAGCTCACGAGCGTGCCGTTCACCGGTGGTGGTGGCGAGGCGCTCGTGGCGCTGCTCGGCGGTGAGGTCGAGGCCAACGCCGGCTACGCGCCCAGCGTGCAGGCGCAGGTCGAGGCCGGTGAGCTGCGCGTCCTCGGCGTGTTCTACGACGAGCCCTACTACGCGTTCCCGGACGCACAGACCACCGATGACGCCGGGTACGAAGACGCGTCGCTGCCCGTCTCGTACTACACGATCGCGCCGAACGGTCTGCCCGACGACGTGCTCGACACGCTCGTCTCCTGCTCCGAGGAGATCGTCCAGTCCGACGAGTTCGCCACGTTCGCCGAGGAGAACGGCTACATCCTCAACCCCATCACCACCGACGACGTCCGCGAGAACATCCAGGAGTACCGCGAGCGGTACCAGCCCCTGCTCGACATCGTCGAGGGCTGACCGGGGATCGACCCAACGCCTGGAGGGCCCGGTCGGGCGCCGCCTGCGTCGCTCGCGGGCGGCGCCCGACCTCCGCGGGCGCCGCCCTTCCCCGGAGGGAGGGGGCGGACCATCGTGAGAAGGGGACGTGGAATGCGGGTCGGCATGATCCTGCCGCGGAACGAAGCCGGTGGTGGGCCGCTCACGTCGACGAGCCTGGCCGAGGGCGCCCGGCGGATCGAGCGCACCGGCTTCGACGGCGCGTGGGTGTTCGACGCGCTCAACCGGGGCTTCGTCCTCCCCGATCCGCTCACCGCGCTGGCGGTGGCCGGCACGGTGACCGAGCGGATCGAGCTGGGCAGCTGCATCCTCCAGCTCGGCATCCGCCAGCCGGTCGAGGTGGCCCACCGGGTGATGACCACCCACCTGATCTGCGGCGACCGGCTCTCCCTCGGCGTCGGTGCCGGCTCCACGCGCAACGACTTCCTGGCCTGCGGTGCCTCCTACGAGGACCGCTTCGCCACCTTCGCCGGCTCGGTGGACCTGCTGCGCCGCATCTTCCGCGGCGATCCGCCGGAAGGCGTCGACCTGACCCCGTGGCCGGCCACCGCCGGGGGACCACGGATGCTCATCGGCGCCTGGACCGGCAGCGGCTGGATCCGTCGAGCGGCGGCGGAGTTCGACGGCTGGATCTGCTCCGCGGCCAAGGGCGGCCGGTTGGCCGAGGGCATCGGGCTCTACCGCGCCGCGGGCGGCAGCCGGGCGATGGTCACCAACATCTCCGTCGATCTCGACGGTCCGGAGAGGCCGCCGGCCGAGGGAGCGCCGTTCTCGCTGGAGTGCGGCCCGCGGCAGGCCCGCGAGCGGCTCGGCCGGCTGCAGGAGCTCGGCTTCGACGACGTCATCCTGCGGACGACAGAGCACACCGACCGCAATCTCGAGGCCATCCGCGCGCTCGTCCCCTGAGGGACCCCCGCCGCACGGCCGCACAGAAGGGCGCAGACCACCACATGACCATCGACTTCACGGTGCGGGACGGGATCGCCGAAGTCGTCCTGAACCGGCCCGAGGCGCTCAACGCCATCGATCCGGAGATGCGGGCGGAGCTCGGCCGGATCTGGACGCGCGTCCACGAGGACGACGAGATCCGGGTCGCGGTGCTGACCGGCGCCGGCGACCGGGCGTTCTGCGTCGGCTCGGACCTGAAGAAGACCCCGCCGCCGCCGGAGTCCTACGCCCAGCGCACCTTCGGCCGGGCGACCTCGGACCACCTGCTGGCGACCCTCCGGACCGACAAGCCGCTGATCTGCGCGATCAACGGACTGGCGGTCGGCGGCGGGCTGGAGCTCGCCCTGGCCTGCGACATCCGCATCGCCTCCGAGACCGCCTCGTTCGGGCTCTCCGAGGTGCGCGTGGGCAGCATCCCCGGCGCCGGCGGCACCCAGCGGCTGCCCCGGATGATCAACACCTCCACCGCCATGCAGATGCTGCTCACCGGTGACCGCATCGACGCCGCCGAGGCGTGGCGGGTCGGGCTGGTCGGCGAGCTGTGCGCCCCCGACGGGCTCCTGCCGCGGGCCCGGGAGATCGCCGGGCGGATCGCGGCCAACGCGCCGCTGTCGGTGCGGGCGGTCAAGCGCCTCGTGCAGCAGGGCGCCGACCTGCCGTTGAACACCGCGGTCGACCTGGAGAACTACGTCTGGGGCCTGCTGCGCGACACCGAGGACCGCATCGAGGGACGCCGGGCCTTCCAGGAGAAGCGACCGCCGCAGTACCGCGGGCGCTGACTCCCGCACACCACCGACATCCGCTGGACGCACGAGGAGAAGAGGCCGAACGCATGCACTCGCTCAAGGACCGCACCGCGATCATCGGGGTCGGTGCCACCCCCCAGGGGAAGCTGCCGGGATCGACCCAGCTCTCCCTGGCGGTGGACGCCTTCAAGGCCGCTCTCGACGACTCCGGCCTGGAGAAGGACGACATCGACGGCCTGCTCACCTTCCCCGGCACCACCGCGCCCGAGGGACCGCTGAACTACCTGCGGGTCGGTGAGGCGCTGGGCATCGACCCGGCCTTCACCGGCAGCATGGCGATGGGCGGCGGCACGGCGGGAGCGCTGGTCCAGATGGCCGCGATGGCCGTCGAGTCCGGCCACGCCACCGCCGTCGCCTGCGTCTTCGGGGACGCCGCCAAGACCGGGGGCTCGCGGTTCAACCGGGCCTCGGGCTGGGGCGACTCGTGGGGCATCTGGGGGATGATGGGCGCCGCCGCCAACTCCGCGGTCGCCGCCAGCCGGCACATGGCCCTGTACGGCACCACCAGCGAGCAGCTGGCCGAGGTCGCCGTCGCCTGCCGCAGACACGCGTCGATGAACCCGAACGCGGTCATGCGCGACCCGATCACGATCGCCGACCACCAGGCGTCCCGGTTCATCGTCGAACCGCTGCACCTGCTCGACTGCTGCCTGATCAGCGACGGCGGCGTCTGCATCATCGTCACCTCCGCCGAGCGGGCGAAGGACGCCAAGCAGCCCCGGGTGCTCATCTCCGGGATGGGCCAGGCGTACACCACCCGCACCCTCGAGCGGGAGGACTGGTGGTACGTCCCGCACCAGAAGGAGGCGCTCGACCGGGCCTACGCGATGGCCGGCCTGGGCCCGCAGCACATCGACGTCGCGCAGCTGTACGACAACTTCACGATCAGCGTGCTGCTGTGGTTGGAGCACGCCGGCTTCTGCAAGCCGGGGGAGTCCGGCCCGTTCGTCGAGGGCGGCCGCATCCAGCTGGGCGGCGAGCTGCCGGTGAACACCGCCGGCGGCAACCTCTCGGAGTCCTACATGGAGGGCTGGCTGCACATCGTCGAGGGCGTCCGCCAGCTGCGCGGCCAGGGCGGCGAGCGTCAGGTCCAGGGCGCCGAGACCTGCCTGGTCACCGGCCGCGGCATGACCTTGAACTGCTCCAACGCGATGGTTCTGACGAAGGGCGAGGCATGAGCGACCACCCCAAGCCGCTGCCGGAGATCAGCGACGAGACGAGGCCGTTCTGGGACGGCACGCGCAACCAGCAGCTGGTCATGCAGCAATGCGCGCGCTGCCGGCACATCCGCTACCCGATCAGCCGGGTCTGCCCCGAGTGCCTGGAGGTCGGGCACGAGTGGGTGCCGCTGAGCGGCCGCGGCGAGGTGTACTCCGCCATCGTCTTCCACCAGGTCTACGACAAGGCCTTCGCCGACGACGTTCCGTACAACGTCTCGCTCGTCCAGCTCGACGAGGGGCCGCGGATGTTCAGCAACGTCGTCGGCGTCCCGCCCAGCCAGGTGCGGGTCGGCGACCGCGTGCGCGTCGTCTTCGACCCGGTCACCGAGGAGGTCACGCTCCCGCGGTTCACCCCGGAGGACTCGTGACGCAGCCGGACGCCGCGGGCGCGCTGGCGGGCCTGCGGGTGCTGGACCTGTCCGGGCCGCTGGGCAACTACTGCGGCAAGCTGTTCGCCGAGCTCGGTGCCGACGTCGTGCTCGTGGAGCCATCCGGCGGGACGGCGCTGCGGCACCAGCCGCCGTTCGCCGGCGACCGGCCGGGTCCCGAGCGCAGCCTGCCCTACCTCTACAACAACACGAGCAAGCGCAGCCTGCGGCTCGACCTGGACCACCCCGAGGGGCAGCAGGTGCTGCGCGAGCTCGCCGCCGGCGCCGACCTGGTCATCGAGACCGACAGCCCCGGCCGGATGGCCGCCCGGGGCCTGGGGCACGAGCAGCTCAGCGAGGACAACCCCCGGCTGGTGACGACGAGCATCACGCCGTTCGGGCAGACCGGTCCCTACGCGCACCACGAGGCCAGCGACCTGGTCTGCCTGGCGATGGGTGGGCTGCTCTACCTCGGCGGGTACGTGGACGGCCCGCCGGTCCAGGCCGGCCAGCAGCAGGCGTACGCGGCGGGGAACCTCTTCGGAGCGGTCGCCTCGATGCTGGCGCTGACCGCCGCCGAGGCCACGGGCCAGGGCCAGCACGTCGACGTCTCGGTGCAGGAGTCGGTCGTGATGGGCCTGGAGAACGCCGCCCAGTTCCAGGACCTCGAGGGGCGGGTCCGCCGGCGCACCGGGGGCCGGCAGTGGCGCGCCGGCGCCGGGGTCTTCCCGTGCGCCGACGGCTACGTCTACCTGCTCGCCGGCGGCATCGGGGGCAATCGCTTCTGGCCGAACCTGGTCGCCTGGCTCGACAGCGAGGCCGTGCCCCGGGTCGACGAGTTCCGCGGCGAGCAGTGGGGCGAGCGGGAGTTCGTGGAGGCCGAGGAGAACCGGGACCTGTTCGCGGAGATCTTCCTGCCCTTCGCCGCGAGCCGGACCAAGGCCGAGCTGTACCGCGACGCGCAGAAGTGGCGGGTGCCGCTGTGCCCGGTCTCCAAGCCCTCGGACATCCTCGAGAGCGCGCAGCTGCGCCACCGCGACTACTTCGTCTCCGTCGAGGGACCCGACGGCGGGGCGGCGGTCATGCCCGGGGCGCCGTACGCGCTCTCGGAGACGCCGTGGCGGCTGAAGGGCCGCGCGCCGCGGCTGGGCGAGCACACCGTCGAGGTCCTGCACGAACTGGGCTGCTCGGCCGAGCGGGTGGCCGAGCTGAGGACAGCGGGGGTGATCTGATGGGACGGCTTCCGCTCAGCGGCGTCCGGATCGCCGACTTCACCTGGGTCGGTGCGGGCTCCTACACGACCAAGATGCTGGCCGACCACGGCGCCGACGTCATCAAGATCGAGAGCAGCGCCAAGGTGGACGGCATCCGGTTGTCGGCGCCGTTCAAGGACGGCGTCAAGGGCATCAACCGCAGCGGCTACTTCGCCGACCGCAACACCAGCAAGCGCAGCATCACGATCGACCTGCGCACCGCGGAGGGGCGCGAGCTGGCCCGCCGGATCGTGGCGGCCAGCGACGTCGTGGCCAACAACTTCACGCCGGGCACCATGGCGAAGTTCGGCCTGGGCTACGACGACGTCCGGGAGATCAACCCGCGGGCGGTCTACCTGGCGATGTCGATGTCGGGCGACAGCGGCCCCGAGCGCGACTTCCTGGGGTACGGGCTCACCATCGGTGCACTGGTCGGCATCCACCACCTCAGCGGGCTGCCGGACCGGGAACCGGCGGGCACCGGCACCAACTACCCGGACCACATCCCCAATCCCTGCCACTCGGCGTTCGCCGTGCTCGCCGCGCTCCGGCACGCCCGCCGGACCGGACGCGGACAGTACCTCGACATCGCCCAGACCGAGCCGACGATCGCCGTCCTCGGGGCGGCGTTCCTGGAGGCCACGGTCAACGGCCGCGACCCGCAGCCGCTGGGCAACGCGCACCTGCGGTACGCGCCGCACGGGGTGTACCGCTGCGCGGGCGAGGACCGGTGGATCGCGATAGCGGTGACCGACGACCGGCTGTGGCCGGCGCTGCGGGCGGTGCTCGGCCTGCCCGAGGAGTCCTGCCCTGCCGAGTGGGCCACCGAGGCCGCCCGGCACCGCGACCGCGAGGTGCTCGACGGCCTGATCGCCGCGGCCACCGCCGACCGCGACGCCGACGACCTGTTCACCCGCCTGCAGGCGGCGGGGGTCCCGGCCGGCGTGGTGCAGGACGCCGCCGACGTCGTCGAGCGGGATCCGCACCTGCGGGCCCGCGGGCACTGGGTGCGCCTCGAGCACCCGGAGATGGGGGAGACGTTGTACAACGCGCCACCGTTCCAGCTGACCGGCACACCGGCGACGCTGACCCGCCCGGCGCCGATGCTCGGCCAGCACACCCGCGAGATCTGTCACGAGGTGCTGGGCCTCGACGACGCGGAGATCGCCCGGCTCCGGGCCGAGGGGGTCCTCGCATGAGCGGCGCGCCGACCGCCGGCGAGCGGATCGCCGAGCACGTCGTCTCCGTCGACCCGGCGGACACGACCGCGGAGACCGTGCACGCCGTCGCCCGGGCGTTCCTCGACACCTTCGCGGTCGCGGTCGCGGCCACCGGCGACCCGGTCGACGTCGCGCTCACCGGCTACGTCGCCGGCTCGACCGGGCCGGCCAGCGTGTGGGCCGGTACCGGTTCGCTCCCGCCCGAGCACGCCGCCCTGGTCAACGGTGCCGTCGGGCACGTCCTCGACTACGACGACGTCACCAGCCCGCTGCGCGGCCACCCGAGCATCGCGCTGCTGCCGGCGCTGGTCGCGGCGGCGGAGGCCGGCGGCGCCGACGGGCGGCGGCTGAGCGCGGCCTACGCCGTCGGGTTCGAGGTGATCTGCAAGCTGTCCAAGGCCTGCGCGCTCGACCACTACGCCCGGGGTTGGCACTCGACCAGCACGATCGGCCTGCTGGGTGCGACGGCGGCGGTCGCACACCTGACCGGGCTGGGCCGCGACGCCGTCCGCGACGCGCTCGGCCTGGCCGTGGCGCAGGCGGCCGGCACCCGGCAGAACTTCGGCACGATGGCCAAGTCCTTCCAGGCCGGCTCCTGCGGGGCGGCGGCGCTGCGATCGGTGGCGCTGGCCGGCGCCGGGATGACCGCGTCGGCGGAGGCGCTCGACGGCGGCACCGGCGGTTTCCTGCGGCTCTACTCCACCCCGGAGGCGGCCGCGGCGCTGGACGCCGAGCTCGCCACGCTCGGGCAGGGCCCCGGGGAGCTGGTCACCAGCGGCATCGACGTCAAGAAGTACCCGCTGTGCTACGCCACCCACCGCACCATCGACCTGCTGCTGGACCTGCGGGCCGAGCACGGGCTCACCCTGGCCGACGTCGACCGCGTGGAGATGCGGGCCAACCGCGGCGGGCTGGCCCCGCTCCTGCACGACCGGCCGACCACCGGGCTGGAGGCGAAGTTCAGCATGCAGTTCGCCGTGGCGGCGGCGCTGCTGGACGGCGAGGTCAAGCTGCGCAGCTTCGACGACGAGCAGGTCCGCCGGCCGGAGATCCAGGGGTTCCTGCCCCGGGTCACGCCCACCGAGGACGACGGCCCGCCGTTCCCGCGCTTCGCCGAGGTGACCCTGCACCTGGCCGACGGGCGGACGGTCGGCCGGCGCACGCACGCCCTGCGCGGCAGCGCCGACACCCCGCTGTCCGACGACGAGCTGCTCGAGAAGGTGGCCGACTGCCTCGGCCGTGGCGGGCTGGGCGAGCGCGTCAAGCCCTTCGCGGACGCCGTGTTCGGCTGGGCCGACCGGCCGGTCCGCTCGGTGCTCGCCCGGCGGCTGTCCTGACTACGCCCCCGCCCCCGACCCCGGGAGATCCCATGAGCCCGACCGACGTCCCCGCCGAACTGATCGAGCTGCGCGACCGGGTGCGCGCCTTCGTGCAGGAGGAGCTGCTGCCCCTGGAGCCCGAGGCCGTGCGCCTCGAGCTGCAGGCCAGCCAGCGCACGGAGCCCTTCCAGGCCGAGCCCGGCCGCAGCTACCAGTTCGACCCCGTCGGCGACCTGCCTCCGGAGACGTACCAGGGGCTGCTGGACAGCGCCCGCGAGCGCGGGCTGTGGGGGATCGACGTGCCGGCCGAGTTCGGCGGCCAGGGCCACGGCGCGCTGGCCAAGCTGCTGGTGACCGAGGAGATGAGCAAGACCGTCGTCCCGTTCATCCTGCCGCCGGAGTCGCCGAACCTGCACTGGTTGAGCAACGCGGTGAACGAGGAGCAGCGCGGCCGCTACCTCGAGCCCTACGCCCGCGGGGAGATCACCTCCGGCGTCGGGATCACCGAGCCCGGCGCGGGGTCGGACATCTCGGGCATCGCCACGCACGCCGAGCGGCGGGACGGCCGGTGGGTGCTGAGCGGCCGCAAGAAGTGGATCGGCAAGGCCGACTGGGCCGACTTCCTCATCGTCGTCGCCGTCACCGATCAGGAGTTGGGCAGCCGGGGCGGGATGACCGCCTTCCTCGTCGACCGGGGGACGCCGGGCGTCGTCGTGGAGCGGCGGCTGCCGACGATCTCCAACTACCGGCCCTGCGAGGTGCGCTTCGACGACGTCGAGCTCGACGACGCCCAGGTGCTGGGCGAGGTCGGCCAGGCGTTCATCCCGATGCAGAACCGGCTCGCCGTCCGGCGGCTGGAGATCGCGGCGCGCTGCGCCGGCGCCACGGCCCGGCTGCTGGACATGCTCATGGCGCACGCCAAGGAGCGGGTGACCTTCGGCGAGCCGCTGGCCTCCCGGCAGACGATCCAGAACTGGATCGCCGACGGTGCGATGGGGCTGCACGCGCTCCGGCTGGTGAACATCGACGCCGCGCGCAAGCTTGACGCGGGCCGGACCGACATCCGCTACGAGTCCTCCACGGCCAAGGTGCTGGGCACCGAGCTGATGCAGCGGGTCGCCGACCAGTGCCTGCAGGGCCACGGTGCGCTGGGCCTGGGCAAGGACCTGCCCATCGAGTACTACTACCGGCTGGTCCGGATCTGGCGGATCGTCGAGGGCGCCTCGGAGATCCACCGCGTCACCGTCGCCCGCCAGCTGCTGCGCTCGGGGGTGCCGGCGTGAGCCGGCCACCGCTCGGCCGCCGCCGCGGAGGTCGCCGTGCGGATTGAGGCGAGTCTGCGGACGACGCCGACGCACGAGGTCGCCGTGACCGCCGCCGAGCTCGAACGGGCCGGCGCGGGCGGGGTGTGCGACTCGGAGAACCGGCGTGACCCGCTGCTGACGATGGCGATGGCGGCGGTGACCACCGAGCGGATCGGCCTGGCCACGGCGGTCACCATCGCCTTCCCGCGCAGCCCCATGGTGGTCGCCTACGGCGCCCGCATGCTGCACGACCAGACCGGCGGGCGCTTCCGGCTGGGGCTCGGCACGCAGGTGAAGCGGCACATGGAGCACCGCTTCGGCGTGCCCTGGGACTCGCCGGGGCCGCGGATGCGCGACTACGTGCAGGCGCTGCGGGCCGTCTGGCGCAGCTGGGAGACCGGCGAGCCGCTGCGCCACTCCGGACCCTTCTACGCGCTGGACCTGATGACCCCGGAGTTCAGCCCGGGCCCGGCCCCGCACGGCCGGGTGGCCGTCGACCTCGCGGCGGTGAACCCGTACAACCTCGAGCTGGCCGCCGAGCTGTGCGACGGCGTGCGGCTGCACGTGTTCAACACGCCGGGCTACGTGCGCGACGTCGTCCGGCCGCGGCTGGCGGCCGGCGCGGGACGGGCGGGCCGCGACCTGGCCGGCTTCGAGATCTTCGGCGGCGGCTTCGTGGCGACCGGTGCGACCCGGGCGGACGTGGCTCTCGCGCGGGAGCAGGCCCGGGCGCGGGTCGCGTTCTACGGCTCCACGCTGGCCTACCTGCCGGTTCTCGAGCACCACGGGTGGGGCGCGCTGCGGGACGAGCTGCGCGAGCTGGTGCGCCGAGAGCGCTGGGACGACCTCGCCGCGGCGGTGCCCGACGAGGTGCTCGACGAGTTCTGCACGGCGGCGGCCTATCCCGAGCTGGCGGCCGCGCTGGGCGCGCGATGGGCCGGCCTGGTCACCACCGTGCAGGTGCCCGCCCCGGTGCCGTACTCCGCGCAGTGGAGCGGCTTCGCCGAGGCGTGCGTCGCGGTGGGGGAGCTGTGAGCCGGCCCGGCGCCGCACCGGTGCCGGTGCCGCGGCTGCGGTCGTTCGTCGTCTCCCTGCTGTCGGCGCTGGGCCTGCCCGAGCAGCACGCCCAGGACACGGCGACGGCGCTGATCGACGCGGACCTCGCCGGGAGGAGCACCCACGGGGTGCGGTTGCTGCCGCCCTACGCGGCCCGCCTGCGGGACGGCGCGATCGCCACGGCGCCCCGGCTGCGGGTGCTGTCCCGCACGGGTGCGGTCTCCGTGCTGGACGGCGGCAACGGGCTCGGCCAGGTCGTCGCCGCGTGGGCCGTGCGGCACAGCGTCGAGGTGGCCCGGGAGCTGGGTGCGGCGGTGACGACCGTGCGCCGCAGCAACCACCTCGGCGCGCTCGGCTCCTTCACCCGGGCCGCCGCCGAGCAGGGCATGGTCTGCTTCCTCGTCCAGAACACCCGGGCCAACATGGCGCCGGCGGGTGGGCGGCAGGCGGCGGTGGGCAACAACCCGTTCTCCTTCGCCGTGCCCGCGCGCGGCTTCCCGGTGGTGCTCGACCTCTCCTGCAGCGCGGTGGCGCGCAGCAACATCGACCTGGCCGCCGAGCGCGGGGAGCCGATTCCGGAAGGGTGGGCCCTGGACCCCGACGGCCACCCGACGACCGATCCTCGGCTGGGCCTGCTCGGTGCGGTCCTGCCGTTCGCCGGGCACAAGGGCTCGGGACTGGCCGTGGTCATGGGAGCGCTGGCCGGCGCGCTCAGCGGGGCGGCCTTCGGCGCCGCGGTGCCGCCGCTGTCGGACTACAGCCGGGAGCGTGACCTCGGGCACTTCCTGCTCGTCGTCGACGTCGCGGCCCTCGGGGACCCCGAGGAACTGATCGGGCGGGTGGACGGCTACGTCGGCGAGATCGGCGGCAGCGCCCCGGCGCCCGGCGTGGACCGGGTGCGGGTGCCCGGTGAGGCAGCCGACGTCCGCCGGCGGGCGCTGCTGGCGGAGGGGATCGTCGTGCCCGCGGGGCTCGCGGCGGCGCTCCGCGCGCTCGCCGACGAGCTGGGTGTCCCGGCCGGCGCGCTGGACTGAGCAGAAATCGATGTCCGCCCTGCCGACGCTCTGCGGTCAGCCGGCGGTGTCCGGCCGGAAGGCGAACTGGCCGATGCCCACCTCACGCCCGTCGACGGTCAGCGTGACCGAGGCGAAGGCGGCGCGCCGGCCCGCGCGGCGGACCGTGGCCTCGGCGACCAGGACGTCGCCGTCGCCGGGGGTCAGGAACTGCCAGGACCCGTCGGCCGGCACCAGCGGCGAGTCGTCGTCGCTTCCGGTGCTGCCGACGGCCCGCGCCGCGGCGGCCAGGCCGATGCCGTACAGGGCGCCGCCCTGCACGTGGCCCACGCGGTTGGTCAGCTCGGGCCCGATCCGCAGCGAGCCGCGCGCCGTGCCCGCGGGGGCGCCGTCCTCCCACGTGAGGGCCGTGAGCTCCTCGCCGACCGACGTCCCGCGGGCGCGGGCGCGTTCGGCGGCGCGGACGGTCGCCCGCACCGCGGCCTGCTCGTGCGGCTCGAGCGCGCCGGCCGCGACGGGCCGGACCGGAGGCAGGTCGTGGTGCTCCCACGGCAGCAGCCGGAGCTGCACGCTCTCCGGCACCGGGAGCGCCATGAACCAGCCCTGCCCGGCCGCGACCACCACCCCGGAGGCGTCGGTGCAGTCGACGCGGGCCAGCGCGTGGCGCCGCTCCTCGTCGATCCACACCACCCGGGCCGCCGGTACCACGGGGGCGGCGACCACCGGGGCGAGGTGGTGGAGGGCCATGGTGACCGTGCCGAGCCGCCGTCCGGCGCCCACCACGGCGCGGACGGCCGAGCCCATGGCGAGGTCCGCGACGGCCGCCACGGCCACCGGCGGCACGGCCCCCGGCACGATCGCCGGGTCGGGGACCAGCTGCGGACCGGCCGGTCCGCCGTCGGGAGGACGAGGGGTGATCCCTAGGATCTGCCCGTAGAAGTGCATTCCCTGGGCGCGGGTCCGCGCCACGGCAGCGATCGCGGAGGCTTCGATGTCCGGCTCGTGCTCCACCTGGCGTCGCTGGTCGGCCGGGTCGGCGCCGGTACCGGGTCCGCTGGTCATCGCCACCGATTCTGACCGGGGCCGCCGGTGCGGTCCCGGCCGCCCTCCGGGCGGGTCCCGTGCCTGAGCCGGCCCGCCCCGAGCGGGAGCGCCCTGCGGAGTTCGTCCAGTCGGTGCAGCGGGCGCTGGCCGTGATCAAGAGCTTCACCCCCCGGCACTCCAGCATGACGCTGACCGAGGTCGCCGAGCGCACCCACCTGACCCGGGGCGCGGCTCGCCGGTTCCTGCTCACCCTGGAGCACCTGGGGTACGTGCGCTCGGACGGCCGCCAGTTCTCGCTGTCGCCCGCGGTGCTGGAGCTGGGGTACGCCTACCTCTCCTCGGTGCATCCGTGGGATGCGGCGGTGCCGCTGATGGAGCGGCTCAGCAACGAGGTGGAGGAGAACTGCCTCGCCGGCGTCCTCGAGGGCACCGACGTCGTCTGCGTCGCGCGCACCTCGCGCCGGCTGGTGACCGTGGCCGTGTACGTCGGCGGGCGCGTGCCGGCGTCGGCGTCGTCCATGGGCCGCGCCATCTTCGCGTTCCAGGACGACGACGTCGTCGAGAAGTACCTGGCCGAGGCCGACCTCAAGCGCGTCACCCCGTTCACGCTGACCGACAAGGAGGCGCTGCGCGCGGAGCTGAAGAAGGTCCGCGAGCAGGGCTGGTCGCTGGTCGAGCACGAGCTGGAGGAGGGGCTGACGTCGGTGTCGGCGCCGGTGTTCGGTGCCGGTGGCCGCAGTGTCGCGGCGCTGAACATCTCCGCGCACGGGCACCGGCTCTCGCGGGAGGACGTCGAGACGCGGGTGCTGCCGCCGCTGCTGCGCTGCGCCCGGGAGACGAGCCTGCTGTTCGGTCACCGGCCGACCAACGGTACGGCGGACGCGCCCGGCTGACGATCGGCGTGCGGCGCGGTCGGTCAGGACGCTGCGTCCAGCAGGAAGGGCGTCCCGGCGCGCCCGCAGATCTCGCGCAGCTGCCCGACCAGCACGCCGGAGAGCGGCACGCCGTTGCGGAGCCGCTCGTCCCGCGCCGTCGCCTCGGGATCGCCCGGAACGAGCACCGGCTGTGCGGGATCGGCCGGTGGCGTGGCACGGAGCAGGTCCAGGAGATCGTCGAGGTCGTCCTCGAAGCGCCCGTCCTCCCGGAACGCGGCCGGGTCGATCGCCAGGAAGAAGTGACCGATGTCGACCGGTCGGCCGTCCCCGGCCGCTGCCGCGGCGAACGTCGCACCGCAGAGCGTGGCGGACAGGATCTGCACCATCACGGCCAGCCCGTAGCCCTTGTGGCTGGACAGCTCCGCGGTGCCGCCCAGGGGGGTCAGCCCGCCGGCGCCGGCGCCCAGCAGGATCCCGAGCGCCTCGTGCGGATTCCGGACGGGCACCCCGTCCCCGTCCAGGACCCACCCCGACGGCAGTGGCCGGTCGTCGTAGCCGTACACCTTGACCTTGTTGACCGCCACGGTGCTGGTGGACATGTCGAGCAGGAAGGGCCCGCTGCGCCGGGCCGGCGCGGCGAACGCGATGGGGTTGGTGGACAGCCGGGGGAGCGCCCCGCGCGTCGGCACCACCGACACGCTCCGGGCGGACGTGGTGACCAGGCCGACGAGCCCCCGCTCCGCGGCGACGGCGGCGTACTGCCCTGCCGCGCCGAAGTGGTGGGAGTTCCGCACGGAGACGACGCCGACGCCGTGGGCCGACGCCTTGTCGGCGGCCAGCCGCATCGCCGCCATCGCCGCCGGGTGACCGAGGCCGCCGCCGGCGTCGAGCAGGGCGGTCACCGTGCCGTCCCGCACGGTGCTCGGGCGCGCGGCGGGCACCAGGTCGCCGCGCTCCCGGAGCATCTCGTACGTGGGCAGCATCGAGATGCCGTGCGAGTCGATGCCGGCGACGTCGGCATGGATCATCGCCGCCGCCGCCGTCTCGGCGCAGTCGGGTTGCAGCCCCCAGGCGAGCAGGACGGCGTGGGTCTGGGCCTGCAGCGTCGCCGCGGGAAATCGCACGTCCTCGCCGCCCTCTCCTGGGTCGTGATGGGTCCGGACGCCCACGCTGTCACACCCGAGGCCCGGATCGAGCGACAGGGTCCTATGGGAAATAGGATGACCCGCGGGCACCGCGCCGACATCCCGGGAGTAGCCGATGAACCGCAGCTGTCCGCCGATGCCGAGCCGGGCGGTCGCGCCGTACGGCGGGGCCGGCTGATGGCCGACGCCGTCTCGCGGCTCGAGCGGTTGCTCGAGCCCCGGGCCATCGCCGTGGTCGGCGCGACCGAGCGGCCCGGCTATGCGGCCCGGCTGTTCCGCAACCTGGTCGAGGGCGGGTACGCCGGCCCGATCCATCCGGTCAGCCCCACGCGGGACACGGTGCTCGGCCGGCCCGCCTTCCGTTCCCTGCGGGACGTCCCGGGACCGGTCGACGTGGCGCTCGTCGTCGTCCCCCCGGACGCCGTGCCGCAGGTGATCGAGGACTGCGGAGCCGCCGACGTCGCCGCCGCGGTGGTCGTCACCGCGGGCTTCGGGGAGGCGGGCGAGGAGGGCCGGCGCCGCCGCGAGCTGCTCCGCGAGGCCGCGGCGCGCACCGGCGTGCTGGTGATCGGCCCGAACGTCACCGGCTACGCCAGCGTGCCGGCCGCCGTCTGGGCGGCCACCTTCTCCGCGCTCCGCCCGCGGGAGGCCCGGCCGGCCCTCGACGCCGTGCTGCTCTCGCAGAGCGGGGGGACGGCGTTCGGGGCCGTCCACGAGCGGGCGCAGGACCACGGCTTCTCCTTCCGGGCGGTGCTGTCCACCGGGAACGAGGAGGTCGTGACCTCCGAGCAGCTGGCCGGGCAGTTCCTCGCCCTCGGCTCCCGGGTCGTCGCGATGGTGTGCGAGGACTTCCACGACGGTCCGGCGCTGCTGCGCGCGGCGCGGGTCGCCCGCGAGCGGGGCGGGGCCATCGTGGTGCTGAAGGTGGGGCGGTCCGCGGCCGGGCGCGCCGCGGCGGCGACCCACACGGCGGCGCTCGCCGCGGACGACGCCGTCGTCGACGGGGTCCTCGCCCAGCACGGCGTCCTCCGCGTCGAGGACGTCGACGAGCTCGTGCAGTCCGTCCGCTTCCTGGCCACCTCGCCCGCTCCGCAGGGCGCCTCGGCGATCGTCCTCTCGCACTCCGGCGGGTTGGCGGCGATGGCGGCCGACGCCCTGGGCGCGGCGGGCTTCCGGCTCCCTCCCCTCTCCGACCCGGTCCGGGCCGAGCTGGACCGGCTCATTCCCGGCCGCGGCGGCCGGTCCAACCCGGTCGACGTCACGATGGCGCTGCGCGAGCCGGTGGTGGCCGACGTCGTCCGGGCACTGTTGCGCGACCGGCCCGACGTCCTGCAGGTGGTGACCGCCGGCGACGCCGTCCTGGCCGAGCGGGTCGCCACCGGGGTCCGGTCGGCCGGCGCGGACGCATCGGCGGTCGCCCTGGTGTGGGCCGGCGGGGTCCGTACCGGCACCGACATGGCGCGGCTGGACGCCGCCGAGGTGCCCTGGTTCACCGGTACCCGGATCGCCGCCGGGATCCTCCGCGCCAGCCTCCGGCCCGCCGGCGCTCCGGTTCCTGAGCTGTCGGACGGCGGCACGGTGGCACGGGACGCCGTCGCCGTCGACGAGCACGCCGGCAAGGCGCTGCTGCGCGAGGCCGGCCTCCCGGTGCCCGAGGGGGTGCCGGCCGCGACGGTCGACGAGGTCGTCGCCGTGGCGCCCGGCGTGCCCGGACCGTGGGTGCTGAAGGTGGCCTGCGCCGCGGTGCTGCACAAGGCGGAGGCCGGCCTGGTGACGCTGGGTCTGCGGGACGAGGCCGCGCTGCGGGCGGCGGCCGAGGTGCTCGCGGAGCGGGCGCCGGCCGCGGCGGGCGGCGCTCCCTGGGCGTTCCTGCTGGAGCGGCAGTGCGACGTGCGAGCCGAGCTCTACCTCGGCTGCACGGTGGACCCGCACTTCGGGCCCGTCGTGGGGGTCGGCCGGGGAGGCGCGGACGTCGAGCAGGAGCCGGCCGTGGTGTGGTCGAGCTGCCCGCTCGACCGCGACGGTGCCCTGCGGGCCCTCGGCGACCAGCGGCTGGCGGGCTGGCTGGCGGCCCGGCAGGTGACGGAGGCCGACCGCGGAGCGATCGCGGACGCCGTCGCCGCGCTGTCCCGCTGGTTCCTCGACGCGCCGCAGAGACCGCAGGAGGTCGAGATCAACCCGCTGGCGGTGGTGCGCGACGGCGGGGTGGTCGCGCTGGACGCCGTCCTGCGCCTCGCCGGCGCCGGGAGCGGCCGGCGAGCGCCGGGACGAGAGGAACACGCGTGAACGAGGTCGGGCTGCACCGCAGCTACCTGTACGTGGTGGGGCACCGCGAGGACCACATCGAGAAGGCCTACGCCTCCGAGGTCGACGCCGTGATCCTCGAGCTGGAGGACGCGGTCGCGCCCAGCCGGAAGGAGGAGGCCCGCCGGACCGTGGCCCGGGTGCTGCGCGACGCACCGCCCAAGCCGACGTGGGTCCGGGTCAACCAGCTGGGCTCCGGCCTCATCCGCGACGACGTCGAGGCGGTCGCCGGCGCGGCGATCGAGGGCATCCGGCTGCCCAAGACGCAGTCGGCCGAGGACGTCCACCTGGTCGCCGGGTGGCTGGACGAGGCCGGGTCCGGCGCCAGCATCCAGGTGATCCTGGAGACCGCCGCGGCCGTGGAGCGGGTGTCCGAGATCGCCACGGCGCACGACCGGCTCGCAGGCGTCTCCCTGGGCGAGCAGGACCTGCAGGCCGACGTCGGTGCGACGGGAGAGGGGCTGCAGTACGCCCGCTCGCGGGTCGTCTTCGCCGCCCGGGCCGCCGGCCTGCCGGCGCCGGTGCAGAGCGTCTGGACGCGACTGCGTGACCTCGACGGCCTGCGGGAGAGCTGTCTCCAGGGCAAGCGGTTCGGGTTCTACGGTCGCTCCGCCCTCCATCCGGCACAGGTGCCGGTCATCAACGAGGTCTTCACCCCGACGCCGGAGGAGGTGGCCGACGCGGAGCAGCTCCAGGCGCAGCTGGCCGCGGCCGTCGACGCGGGGGCGGCGGGGTTGCAGCTGCCCGACGGCCGGTTCCTCGACAACGCGGTGGTCCAGGCCGCGGCGCGGACCCTGGCCTACGGCCGTCGCGGCGGCCCGCCGTCGCCGGCGGTGCGGCGGTCCTGAGGTATGACGCGCCGGGCCAGGGTGCTGCCGGCGGGATGGCCGCACGCCGGATCGGCGTGTTCCCGCTGGTCGGCGCCGCAGGTGTCGACATGGTGGTGCCGCGGGGGACGGGTCGCCGTCCATCTCCTGGGCGTGTGGCAACGATCCGGTGACGGCGTGGTCGGGAGCGCCCGGAACCGGCCGGCCGGGGTGCCGGAGAGCCATAGCGTTGGTGCCTGACCGCGGCACGGACGCTGCGGCGAGGGTGCGGAGGAGCTCCACGTGACCATGGGCACGATGCTGGTGTGGCCGGCCGCTGCGCTGCTGGGCTTCTTCCTGTGCACGGCCGTGGTGGTCGTCCTCGGCGCGAGCTCGACGGCCCGGTACGAGTTCGCGCGCAACGGCGCGCGCGAACCCCGGCGCCCGGCCCCGCGGGCCGAGGCCCACCCCGCGGGCAGTCGTCCCGCCGGCGCGACGAGCGGCGCCGCGGAGGGGCAGGCGCGGCGCCAGGCCGTCGCCCTCGCCGTCCGTCCCGCTCCCGCCACCGCTCCGGCCCCCGAGCCGGTGGCCGGGCCCGCCTGGTGGCTGGTGGACGAGGCGGCGCGGGTGTTGGCCGGCCCGTTCGCCGACCAGGTCGACGCCGACTGGGCCGCTCTGGCCGGCGACCTCGTCGCTGTCGCCGTCTTCGGTACCCGGCGCCCCGACGCGACGATCGCCCCGCGGCCCTCCCCGGCGGACCGCGCGTGGCTGAGCGAGCTCGGCGACCAGCTGGACCGGCTCCCGGAGGACTGGGACGCACTGCTGTCCGACACCGACCCGCTGACCACGCTGGTGGTGGAGGTCGCCGCGGCGCTGGTCGAGGCGGGACTGCCGCTGTACGACGCCGCCCAGGGCCGCCCGGCCGGCGGGGTCTGCCTCGTTCCGGAGACCGGCTGCTCCGGCGTGCTGGTCAGCTGGCGCACGCACGACCGGATGGGCGTGCACGGGCTGCGCGGCGCCGCGGCGGGCACCGCGGTGCAGCAGCTGATGAACGCCGCCGTCGCGGACTCGCTGGTGCGGCTGGGCTTCGTCGTCCAGACGTTCGGTGCGACCGGCTGCTCGCTGGTGACGGCGCTGCGCTGACCGGCCGGCCCGGGACCGGAACGGCGCGGGCGGGCGCTGCGCCCGGGCCTCAGCGCAGGTGCCGCGCGGCGGACGCCAGCGTGCGCGCGGTGAGCCGTCCGTCGGCGAGGCCGAGGGCGACGACGTCGTCGAACACCCGCTGGTCGGCCGCGGCGGCGCGGAAGGCGGCGTCCATGAGCCCCGGCCATCGGCTGAGCCGGGACGCCCCCGACGACGCGCGCAGGTGCCGGCCGAGCCGCCGGTCCAGGGCCCGCCGGTAGGCGGCGCCGGCGGCCGCCCCGTGGCCGGCCGCCGCGCCGGCCATCGCCCCGGAGAGCAGCGCGTAGAAGATGCCCTCGCCGGTGAGCGGGTTGATCAGGGCCGCGGCATCGCCGGCGAGCAGCACCCGGCCGTCGGGCTGATGCGGCCGGCCGGTGCTCAGCGGCAGCCGGTGGGCCTTGAGCTCGCCGGCCCCGACGCCGGGGAGCAGCCGGTGCAGGCCCTCCAACAGCCCTGCGCGGGTGGCGCCGCCCGACACCAGCTCGCCGTAGCCCACGTTGGCCCGCCCGTCGCCGAGCGGGAAGGACCACGCGTAGGCCGGCCAGCGCTGCTCGGTGGTGGTGATCACCTGCACGCCCCGCTGCCCGGGCGGCTCCGGCGCGTAGCCGCGGATGGCGACGGCCAGCTGGTCGTCCCGGTTGCGGCCGGCGCCCACGGCCCGGCGGACGACGGACTCCGCGCCGTCGGCCCCGACCAGCACCCCGGCCGTGACGGAACCGTCCACCTCGACGCCGTCGGGGCCCACCCTGATCCGCCGGACGACGTGCCGGCGCAGCGTGGCGCCGGCATCCTGCGCGGCGGCGATCAGCCGGGCGTCCAGCACCACCCGCGGGACGACGTAGGAGGGCCGTGCGGTCGCCCGCTCGACCGCCGTTCCCCGCGGGGAGCGCAGCCGCAGCCGCGGCACGGCCGGGTAGTCGCCCGTGACCGCCGCGGGGTCGACGCCCAGGACGGCGAGGACGTCGAGCGCCTCGGCTGCGATCCCGTCGCCGCACACCTTGTCGCGGGGGAAGGCGGCCCGGTCGAGCACCAGGACGCGGGGCGGCGGCATCGCCCGCCGGGCGGCCAGGGCGGCGGCCGCCCCGGCCGGGCCGCCTCCGACGACCACGACGTCCCAGCGCTCCACGTCCCCGACGCTACGGCCCCCTGCAGGGTCCCGCCGCGAGCTAGCGAGTGGCGGGGGGCAGGGGGTCCTTCCGCCACTTCCGGGCCGGGTGCTCGTAGTGCTCCACGAACGCCAGCAGCCCCTGGGCGTCGGTGACCACGCCGAGCGCGTCGAGTCGCCGGCGGTCGAGGTAACCGTCGTCGACCATGCGGCGCAGCTGGGCCAGCAGCGGCTGCCAGAACCCGTCGACGTCGACCAGGACGGTGGGCTTGGCGTGCAGGCCGAGCATCCCCCAGGTCCAGGCCTCGAACAGCTCCTCGAGGGTGCCGGCGGCCCCGGGCAGGGCGACGAAGGCGTCGGCGAGCTCGGCCATCCGCGCCTTGCGCTCGTGCATGGAGTTCACCACCTCGAGCCGGGGCAGCCCGGGGTGGGCCAGCTCGTCGTCCACCAGGTGCTGGGGGATGACGCCGACCACCTCGCCGCCGGCGGCCAGGGCGGCGTCGGCGACGACGCCCATCAGCCCGACGTGCCCGCCGCCGTAGACGATGCCCACGCCGGCGCGGGCGAGCCCGGCGGCGAGCCGCGCCGCGGCGGAGCGGTGGGACGGCGGCCCGCTCCGGGACCCGGTGAAGACGGCGACGCGCACGACACCGAGCCTGTCACGCGCCGTGCCGCGGAGTGCCACGCCTGGCTCCCGGCCTCCCGCGTCCTCCACGCCGTGGCGCTCCACACCGGGTTCACTGGAGGCGTGTTCTCCTCGACCGACGGCTGGGTGACCTGCGCGCTCGGTCACCGGCACTGGGGGCTGGTGGGCGCGGCCGGCCTGCTCGTGCACCGCGCCGGCGCCGACGGGCCGGAGCTGCTGCTGCAGCAGCGGGCCACCTGGTCCCACCACGGCGGCACGTGGGGGACACCGGGCGGTGCGCTGCACGCGGGGGAGTCCGCCGAGCACGGCGCGCTGCGCGAGGTGCAGGAGGAGCTCGGCCTGCTGCCCCACGACCTCGAGCTGGGCCTTTCCTCGGTCGACGACCACGGCGGCTGGTCGTACACGACCGTGCTGGCCCGCCCGCTGCGCAGCATCGAACCGGCCGACCTGCGGCTGGACGGCGAGAGCGAGGGCGTCGCCTGGGTCGCGCTCGGTGACCTGGTGTCGGTTCCGCTGCACCCGGGCTTCGAGGCGTCGCTCCACCGCCTGCACGACCTGCTGTCCTGATGTCCGGGGCCCTGCGCCGGTCTCCGCGGAAACCGTCCTCCCTGGGGCCGGGTCAGCGCGGGGCCACCGTGACGGTGAGCGCACGGTGGTCACCGACCGGGAGCACGGTGGCCGCCGCGTCCCGCGCACGGAGCCCGTCGCCGCGGGCGAGGAGGTGGTCCAGCTGCACCCGCGGGCCGGACGCCGGGAAGCTCGGCGCGCGCACCAGCGGCGTGGCGCGGAGCAGCCGGGCGGGCAGCGTGCCGGGCAGGTTGAGGTCGCCGGCCAGTACGACGGGGCCGGTCGTCCCGGCGATCCACCGGCGCAGCCGCAGCAGCTGACGGACGGCGGTGTGCGGCGCGAACGACAGGTGGGTGGCGACGACGGTGAGCGGCCCGAGCCGGGCGGCGACGGCGGCCCGCGGTTCGTCGGGGAACCACCACCAGCGCAGCCGGCCGGTGCGCGGATCGGGCCCCTGGGCCGGCAGCCGCGCCCGTCCGCTGCCCAGGTCGAGCACCGACCACTCCAGCACCGGCAGTCGGCTGAGCAGCGCGATGCCGTAGAGCGGGCCGTCCACCGGGGCGCCCGGGCCGCGCAGCAGCGGCCCGGCCGGCGTCCAGCTGCGGAAGGGGTCGGGTGTGCCGGCCACCGTGGCCGCACCGCGCCAGTCCGCGGCGCCGAGCCCCGTGGCCAGGCCGGCGGCCTGGTCGGCGCCGTGCGACCGCGGCTGCCCGGCGTCGACCTCCTGGACGGCGAGCACGTCGACGTCCAGGCCGGCGACGGCGGCGGCCAGCTCCGCGGCGGGGAGGACGGGGCCGCCCGGGCTGCGCCCCGAGGCGATGTTGACGGTGCCGACCCGCACGGCCGGCGCCCCGGACATTCCGGCGACGCTACCCGGACGACGGGGCGCCGGAGCCGGGGCCGGGACGCCAGACGTGCCGCCGCCTGGAGACGCCTGCCCTGCCCGGTCCGTCGTTCCGCCGGGGAGGTCGCCGACGGCGTCGGCGACACCGTCGGTGGGGTGACCGAGGCCGTCGGCGGGCTGGGCGGTTCCCGGTATCTCCTGACTCGATTCCGCTGGCGGGCGGTGAATCGCGGTCTGGCGTGGCACGGTCACGATCATGAGGACGACTGGCGGAAGCGGCCGGGTACGCCTGCTGACCTGGAACGTGTGGTGGCGCTTCGGCCCGGACTGGCGGACCCGTCAGCCGATTCTGCTGCGCCACCTGCGTGCAGCCGACGCGGACGTGATCGCCCTGCAGGAGTGCTGGGGCACCGAGGAGACCACGCAGGCGCACGAGTTCGCCGCCGAGCTGGGCATGCACGCGGGCTTTGTGGCGCCGGGCCTACCCCCGGCCCCCGACCCGCCCGAGACCGAGGACCAAGCAGGTGTCCAGGTCGGCATCGGGGTCCTCAGCCGCTGGCCGCTGACCAGCGTGCGCGCGGTGGCCCTGCCGGCCCGGCACCGCACCCCGGCCCCGGTCGCGGCGGTTGCCGAGGTGGCCCACCCGGCGGGGCCCCTGCACGTGGTGGCCGCCTGCTTGGGGTGGGAGCTGGCCTACACCGACGACCGCATCGCCCAGGCCGAGGCAGTCGTGGACCTGGTCACCGACCCGGCCAACGACGGGCCGCTGCCGGTGGTCCTGTGCGGAGACCTGAACGCCGCCCCCGACAGCCCGGTGCTGCGGCCCCTGCACGACGCCCTGGTTGACACCTGGACCGCCGGTGGAGGCCACCCGGCTGCGACGACCCTGCGCTCAGACCACCCCCAAGCGCCGATGGAGGCCACCGAGCTGATCGACCAGCGCATCGACCACATCTTCATCCGCCCCGGACAGCCGCGCCTGCACGTCGCGGTCGAGTCCGTCGCCGTCCTCGGCGACCCCGTCGACGGGACGCACCCCTCAGACCACCAGGCGGTGGTGTCCGACCTGACCTGGACCGCCGAGTCCAACCGATCCCTGTCGCGACAAGCGATCCGTCAGTGGTGTCGCTCAGCCTGCTCAGGAGCGACTTCCCCCAGAGCTCTCAGCAGCCGCATTGCTGGTTGCAACGCCTGGCCGTCGGCATCGCTGGCGGGGTTGTACGAAGTCAGGCTGACACTGCTGATCGGGCAACGACGAGCGATGGACCTGATCGCATCCTCGAGGGTCCCCAGCGGTGGGCCATCGTCGGCGGCGAACTCGTTGGCGCGCCCGTCGCTGAGGCTGATGACGTCGAGGTCGATGTGGACATGGACGCTGTCGGTCCGACTTGCCAGCGCGTCCAGCATCGCTTCGAACCGGCCATCGCGGCTGAGCTCCTCCGGGAGTGTCCCGGTCGAGATGTCCGGCCTCCTGGTGGTCGAGGCCTGCGCCCGCCGGTGCTGCGTCCTGTGCCGAGAAGTGGCCATCGGGATGTCGCCCGCATGGCCGATGTGGCGCCCCTCAACCACCAGCCGCCTCGTCGACCGGGCAGAGGCGGTCGGCTTCTCGTCCGCGGCTCGCGTATGCGGGATGCTCGCTGCCATCGCACCGCCACTCGACGCACCGGACTGCCGTAGAAAGAAGCGCCCCGTCCGGCCGACGCCCCAGGCCGTGTTCCTCGAGGCGACGGCTCCCTACGTGGATCGGTGACGCCGCGCACGGCGTAGAGCGGCGGATTGGGCTGAACGATGAAAGACAGGGCTCGTGGGCTGACGGGCTCTCAGCGGCAGTACGCCCAGACCGACTTGCGGCCGGCGGTGGCGAGCCAGCCGTGGGCTGCGGTCAGTCCGGCTACGAGGTACAGCCCGAGACCGCCCAGGGCAGGGTCGCGGCCGACTGCCGGTGTGGGCGGCCGCTCGGTGACGGCATCGCTGACCTCGATGAGTAGCCCGTTCTCGGCTGCGACGACGCGGGCCTGCACCGGCTTGCCGCCGTGTCGCAGGCCGTTGGAGGCCAGTTCCTCGAATGTCAGGAGGACGCGTTCTTCGAGTGCATCATCGGCCTCTGCCGGTGCGGACGTCCGCAGCAGCTGCCGCAGCTCGGCGCGGGCTCGCGGTAGTTGTGCCACGGAGTCCAGCTCCCAGTGCCAGATCGCACCGCGGAGATCGGGGGGAGGCTGCTGCACCCAGTCCTGCGCGTCCATGTCCTCTGTATCGGCTCGGTTGCTCGCTGATCGCGCTCTGCGGACTCAGGGAACCAAATCGGATGAGAACCCGCGACCGAAGGAAGATGCGGTCGGGGGCGGCCTTCGGTGACGCCACCGGTCGACGGGGGTGTCCAGGCGCCGCAGGAAGCGGCGGATCTGAGTCGGGCTCATTGCCGCGCTGGCGATCCTGAGATCCTGGCGTTCAGCAACCTGACCGTCACCACTGCCATCGCCGCCGACCTCGTCGATGACTCAACCAGCTCCGTCGTCGACGTCCGAGGTTGAGCAGACAGAGGAGGTTGATTGCGGCGACGCGTAGGTGCGCCAGACATCGTTCTTGGCCACTCCGCGGTAGGGCACCCGGGCCGTCGGGCTGGGCGTCGGGCTCAGTCGCCGCAGCGGTAGAGCAGGAAGGCGACGTCGTCGTCCGGGGCATCCTCGAGCAGCTGGTCGGTGAGAAACGCGGCCAGCTCCGCCGGCGTGAGGTGCCGGGCCTCGACCAGCGCGGCCGCGGCTCGAGCCATTCCCTGGTCAAGGTTCTCGTTCCGCCGCTCGACGAGCCCGTCGGTGTAGAGCAGCAGGGTCGAGCCGCGCGGCAGCAGGACCTCGGACTCCGGCCGGACGAGGTCCTCGGTGGCGGCCAGCGGCAACGACCCGGCCTCGGTCAGGAGACGGGGCGCCCCGTCGTCGCCGACCAGGATCGCCGGCACGTGGCCGGCGCTGCTGTAGCGCAACGTGCCCGCGGCGGGGTCCACGACGCCGCAGAAGACCGTGCTGCAGGAGGCGCCGGGCACCAGTTCGGCGAACCCGTCCAGCGCCGACAGCACGTGCGCCGGCGAACGGCTCTCCAGCAGCAACGCCCGCCCCGCGCTGCGCAGCTGACCCATCACCGCGGCCGCGTCCAGCCCGCGCCCGACCACGTCGCCGACGACCACGCCGAACCGGCCGCCGGGCAGGTCGACGACGTCGTACCAGTCCCCGCCCACCTCCAGCGTGCCGGCCGCCGGCTGGTAGTGGACCGCGAACCCCTCGGGCAGCACGGTCGGACCGAGCACGGCCCGCTGCAAGGTGACCGCCACCTCGCTGAAGAACTGCGCCCGGGCCCGATCCAGCTCGGCTCGCTCCGCGACGCGGCGTCGTTCGGCCTCCACGGCCTGGGCGTCGGCCACCGCGGCGGCGACCTGCCCCGTAACCAGCTCCAGGAAGTGCCGATACTCGTCGTCCAACCGCCGGTGCGGACTCACACCCAGCAGCAACGCTCCCACCGGCCGGGTTTGCCCGGCGGCGGTCAACGGCACCAGGACCACCGTGTCGACGTCGGCCTCCCCCACCGGACTGGCCCCGGGCAGGGACAACCCGGGCCAGCGACCGGCGATGCCCGAGACGGTCACCGTCGAGCCCGTGCTGACCGCCTCGCGTACCCAGTCCTCGACGTCTTTGGACGACGGCGGGTCCGTGGCGAGGCCGTAGCTGGCCGACGGCCGGACGCCGTGCCCGTCCTCCTCGAGCAGGTACGCCACCGCAACCGGTACGTCGGCGCGGGCCTCGGCCAGAACCCGCAATGCCGCCTCACAGGCTTCCGTCGCGCTGCCGCCCGGGGACCGGGGCAGGCTGCCGAGTCGCTGTAGGACGGCCAGCCGGCGGGCGCCGAGCACCCGGTGGGTGGTGTCCACCGTGGTGTTGAGCAGGGCGACGACCCGGCCGCCGGGTGCCAGGACCGGGCTGTAGGAGAAGGTGAAGTAGGTCTCCTCGTCGAACCCGAACCGGGTCATCACCAGCGGAAGGTCCTCGACGAAGGTCGTTCCACCGGCGAAGACGCCGGCGATCATGCCCTCGATGTCCGCCCACACGTCGGGCCACACCTCGGGCACGCGGCGGCCCAGGGCCGACGGATGTCGGGCACCGAGGACGTCGGCGTACCCGTCGTTGTAAATCATGACGAGCTCCGGCCCGGCCATGACCAGCATCGGGAACCGGCAGTTCAACGCCGTGGCCACGGCATCGCGCAACGTCGGCGACCAGTCCTCCGCGGCCCCGAGCGGTGTCAGCGACCAGTCGGCCTGCAGCACCCGACGCTGCATCTCCGTGCGGGGCTCCCCCGTGACCAGCTCATCCAGCCGCCCGTCCAGCGCCGCACCCTCCTCCAAGACACTGCCTCCATCGCCCCGGCGGCGCCCTTCGGCAGCTGATCGACCGCGATACTTTCATCCCCGTCGAGCTGATGATGCTGCCCCGGGCCGGCAACCCTGACCGGTGCGCGGTCACCGCGCTGGCCCGCTGGCGCGAGCTGGCCGGCGTGGACGACGGGCCGCTGTTCCGGTCGGTTGGGCGGAGCAACACCGCCGCCGACCGCCCGCTGCACCGGAGTCGATCAACACCCTGGTGCAGCAGGCCGTCGCCCGCGCCGCGCTCGACTCCGCCCGTTACAGCGCGGACAGCCTGCGCGCCGGCTTCGTCGCCTACGCCCACCTGCGCGGCGCCAGCGACCGCGCCATCGCCCGCCCACCAGACCCGCCACCGCTCGCTGGCCACCCTCGGGGCCTACGTCCGCGTGCAGCAGGCCTGGGCCGACAACGCCGCCACCGGGCTCGGGCTCTGAGCTCGACACCTCGTCGTCTGCCTCATCTGGCGCTCACGTAGCGGTCCACCCAGCCCGCTGCCGATGGTCGCTACCACGCCGGCCGGCCTTCATTGGACACTGGCCTGTCGCAGGGCGGCACGGTAGCTGTTGAGCTCGTTGTTGTAGCGGCGTTCGCGGCGGATGAAGGCTTCGACGCCGCCTTCGAGAATCTGCTGGATGTCGGCGCGCACGCGCTGGTCCTCCAGCGGCCCGCAGTGCTCCACGGGGATGCCGGTCGTCTCGTCGAGGTCGTGGCGGATGGCGATGCCGCGTCCGGTGTTCTCCAGGACTCGGTAGCCGGCCTGGGTGAGCGAGGCGGTGACCTGGGCGTCGCGGGCCTTGTTGCGTTCGATCTTGGCCAGCCACCAGTCGGTGCGGGTGGGGAAAGTGGTCGGCGAAGGTGGCGCGGCCGCGGCGGGCGGGTTCGGCGGGGTTGCCGTGCCACATGTCGCCGTCGACGAAGACGGCGATCTTCTTGCGGCGGTTGACCAGGTCGGGGCAGCCGATCAGGTCGCGGGCGTGCAGCCGGTAGCGGGCGCCGTGGGCGTGCAGCACGTGGCGCAGCGCGGGCTCCTCCCGTGAGGGGCCGGGTCCGGCGATAGGTTCGGGCCATGGCCGCCCGGAACGACGTCTCCGAAATCTTCGACAGCGCGGCGTGGGAGCCGGTCGACGGGTTCGACTTCGCCGACCTGACCTACCACCGCGCCGTCGACGCCGGCGTCGTCCGGATCGCGTTCGACCGGCCCGAGGTGCGCAACGCCTTCCGCCCGCAGACCGTCGACGAGCTGATCACCGCGCTGGAGCACGCCCGGCTGTCCACCGACATCGGCTGCGTGCTCCTCACCGGCAACGGCCCCAGCCCGAAGGACGGCGGCTGGGCGTTCTGCTCCGGCGGTGACCAACGGGTGCGCGGGAGGTACGGCTACCAGCACAGCGAGAACTCCAGCGGCCGGCTGCACGTCCTCGAGGCCCAGCGGCTGATCCGGTTCATGCCCAAGGTCGTCGTCTGCGTCGTCCCCGGCTGGGCCGCCGGCGGCGGGCACAGCCTGCACGTCGTCTCCGACCTCACCCTGGCCAGCGCCGAGCACGCCCGGTTCAAGCAGACCGACGCCGACGTCGGCAGCTTCGACGGCGGCTTCGGCTCGGCCTACCTGGCCCGCCAGGTGGGGCAGAAGTTCGCCCGCGAGATCTTCTTCCTCGGCGACGAGTACACCGCCGAGGACGCCCATCGCATGGGCATGGTCAACCGCGTCGTCCCCCACGCCGAGCTGGAGGCGACGGCGCTGGACTGGGGGAAGAGGATCGTGGCCAAGAGCCCGACCGCGCAGCGGATGCTCAAGTACTCGTTCAACCTGATCGACGACGGGCTGGTCGGTCAGCAGCTGTTCGCCGGCGAGACCACCCGGCTGGCCTACATGGCCGAGGAGGCCGTCGAGGGCCGGGACGCGTTCCTGGAGAAGCGGGACCCGGACTTCTCCCGGTTCCCGTGGCACGTGTGACGCCGCGGTGAGCATCGCAGCGAGCGCCAGCGAGCGAGGAGCGGAGCCGTGGCGGAACACGTGAGGTCAACATGGCACGTGTGACGCCGCGGTGGGCATCGCAGCGAGCGCCGGCGAGCGAGGAGCGGAGCCGTGGCGGAACACGTGGGTGACAGGGCACGTCTGGGGGCACTTCCGACGCCGGGAGTCCGAGGAGAGGAGGGCGGCGTGATCGTCGAGGTGGTGGGCGGCACCGAGGAGCGGCCCGAGGTGCGGGTCGTCGACGTCGACGACCTGACCCGGCTGCAGCTGGCCGTGGGCGCGGTGACCGACGAGGAGGCCGACCGCGCGCTGCGGGACGCCGGCCTGGGCCGGCTGCAGGACGCGCAGACCGGCGTCCTGGACGTGGCCGCACTGCGGGCGGCGGCCGAGCCGCAGGCCGGCACCGACGACTGGGCGCAGCGCTGGGACGGCATGGTCGAAGAGGCCGGCGGCGCCGGCCGGCTGGCCGACGACGGCGCCGGACTGGAGGTGCCCGTGGAGAGCGCCGCGGGGGCCTGAGAGCCGGCCCGTCCGATGACCTGCCGCCGTGCTTCCGGGCCGTGAGAGGTCAGGAAATCGGCGCGACTCCGCGGGTGGTCGTTGTGGTGACTCCACCCACAGGACACGATGGCGCTGTGACGTGCACTTCTGAGCCGGCGGCAGCATGACCGGCACGCCCGGGCGCCCGCTGAGCGCCGAACTGTCCGAGCAACTGCTGGCCGTGGCCGTCGACATCCTGGCGGAGGACGGCTGGGGCAAGCTCAACAGCGACCGTGTCGCCGCCCGGGCCCGCGCCGGTAAGGCGGGGATCTACCGGCGGTGGCCCACGATGGCGGCGATGGCCCGCTCGGCGGTGGGCCGCTTCACGCTGGTACGGGTACCTCCGGACCAGGGCTCGCTGCGGGACGACCTGGCCGCGCTGATCGCGCGCTGGTGCCGGCCGCTGGACCGGGAGGAGCGGGCGACCGCGAGCCTGGTCGGCGCCGCCCGTCACGACGAGGACCTCCGCGCCGGGCTGGACGCCGCGCTGGTGCGCCCGCTCGCCGATGCCGTCGAGACCATCGGCGCGCGGGCCGCCGCGCGGGGCCAGGAAGTGCCCGCCGCCCGCCTGGCGCTGCTCTGCTCGGTCGTCGAGGCGTTCTGGTGGCAGCGCTACGCCTCCGACCGGGGCGCCATGAGCCACGAGGAGGCGCAGCGCGTGCTCGACGAGGTGCTGCTGCCGGTGGTCGTGCCGGACCGGGAGAGTGCCGCGGTGTGACTCAGCCGGTGGGCCGCAGGCCGCCCGGCGTGGTCGCGGACAGGGCGGAGTCGAGCCCGGTGAAGACCTGGTCGGCGACCGAGCAGGCGGTGGCGACGTCCTCCTCCGGGTCGGCCGGCAGCGGGCCGGCCGACCCGGTGAGCACGCACCGTTGCTGCACGATGAGCGTCCGGACGGCGGCCAGCCACACCGCGGCGGTGACCGAGGCGGCCGTACGCAGGTCGGCCGGGACCGTCGGCGCGCCGCCGGCGGTCGTCCAGGCCTCGAAGAGCGCGTCGGCCAGCCGGGTGGTCGCCTCGTGGTGCAGTTCGCGCTCGCGGGCGCGCAGCGCGGGGGAGGTGTCCAGGGTCGTGGCGAAGCTGCGGCCCTCCGGCGTGGCCAGCAGCCGGACGTACACGCCCACCTGCTCGACGAGGTAGGCGTGCAGGGCCTCGAGGGGGGCGACGCCCGGGCCGCGGGAGCTGACGGACTCCGCCGCGCCCTCCACCCAGGGGGTGTGCCCGTCGAAGAAGAGGTCTTCCTTGGTGGGGAAGTGGTTGAAGACCGTCTGGACGGCGACGTCCGCGGTGGCGGCGATGTCGGCGATGGTGACCGCCTCGAAGCCGCGCTCGGCGAACAGTGCCTGCGCGGTCTCGCGGATGAGTGTCCGGGTCTGCGCCTTCTTGCGGGCGCGCCGGTCGGTGCCCTCACTCACGGTGTCAGGTTAACTCCAGTCTGTGCATGGATTGGTGTGCCCCGCGTCACCCCGTGGCGGTGCGCCGGGACCGGTCCGCGGAACGGCAGTCCCGTCGTCGTCCGGGGCGACGACCGTGGGGACCTCGCGCACGGGGACGGGGACGGCGTCACCCCTTGATGGTGCCTCACGCCCGTCGGCAACGGCGGGTTGACCGCCGGGCGCACCGACCGGTGGCGCCGATCACCCCGACGACCTGCGGTTGCTCCGCCCGCAGGTGGGGCAGGACCCCGGCATGGGCGAACCAGACTCCTCTTCCACCGGCCCCCGCGTCCGCGTCGGACTCGTCGGAGCCGGCGGTGTCGGCGCCCGCCACGGCCGGACGCTGGCCGGGTTCCCCGACGTGGAGCTGGTCGGGGTCGCCGACGTCGTCCCGGGCGCTGCCGACGTGCTCGCCGGCGAGCTCGGCGTGCCCGCCGTCGAGGGCGTGGACCGGCTGCTCGCCCAGCCCCTGGACGCCGTGTGGCTGTGCGTGCCACCCTTCGCCCACGGTGAGCTGGAGCTGGCCGCCGTCCGCGCGGGCGTGCCGTTCTTCGTCGAGAAGCCGCTGGCCACCGGCGTGCAGGTCGCCGAGGAGGTGGCGCGAGCCGTCGCCGAGGCCGGGCTGCCGACGGCGACCGGCTACCACTGGCGGCACCTGGACACGGTGGCCGCCGCCCGTGCGGTCTGCGCCGCGCACCGGCCCCGGCTGGTCGACGCCACCTGGCTGGACAAGGTCCCACCGCCGGCGTGGTGGTCGCGGCGGGAGCGCTCCGGTGGACAGATCGTCGAGCAGCTCACCCACGTGCTCGACCTGGCCCGACTGCTGGCCGGCGAGGTGGTGGAGGTGCGCTCCACCGCGGCGCCGTCCACCGCGGACGGCCGCGACGTCGACGACGCGACCGCCGCGCTGCTCACCTTCGACTCCGGCGCCGTCGGCACGGTGACCGCCGCCTGCTCGCTGCCGGGCAAGCTGCGGGCCGGCCTCGACGTGGTCTGCGACGGCGCGGCGGTCGAGCTCACCGAGACCTCGCTGACCGTCACCACGGCCGACGGCGCCGACCGGCGCGAACCGCAGGTCGACGGGCGCACCGCCGTCGACCGGGCCTTCGTCGACGTCCTGGCCGGCGGCGCGCCGGCCGAGGGGCTGGTCGACTACGCCGAGGCGCTGCGCACCCACCGGGTGGCGGTGGCGATCGCCGAGTCGGCCCGCATGGGGGACGCCGTCCGGCTCACCGGGGTGTGAGAGCGCAGGTTTCCCACACTCCGGCACTCCACCTCCACCGCGGGCGGCGGCACCGGCAGCTACGGGCCGGCGTCCACGGGGACCTTCACGCCCACGTCCCGGGACGGCGGTCGGCGGCGCGGACGGCCCGCATCGGCGGGCGCTCCACGACGCCGACGTCCCAGCTGACCCCCTCGAGGCCGTCGGCGGTGCGCAGGAACTGCAGCAGCTCGCTCTCCGGCCGACCTGCGCCGGGCCACCGGGCGAGCGCGGTCTGCAGGATCTGCCCGGCCATGCGGCCGAGCGCGGCGTCGGCCTGGTGGGTGTGCTGCCGGGTGCCGAGGTCCACCTGGGCGAGGGCGTCGAGGCCGGCCAGCGCCACGAGGTCGACCAGCAGGCCGAGCTCCACGCCGTAGCCGGAGACGAACGGCACCTGCTCGAGCAGCTCCCGGCGGCCGGCGTACTCGCCGGAGAGCGGCTGGACGAACCCGGCCAGCTCCGGCCAGAAGGCGTTGAGCAGCGGTCGGGCGACCAGCTCGGTGACCCGGCCGCCGCCGGACGGGACGATCCCGTCGGTCGTCGTCAGCGGCCGGTCGTAGAGGGCCTTGACGTAGCCGACGGTGGGGTCGGTGAGCAGCGGTCCGAGCAGACCGACGACGAACCGCGGGTCGAAGTCGACGAGGTCGGCGTCGACGAACACCAGCAGCTCGCCGCTGGTGGCGTGCAGCGACTTCCACAGCGCCTCGCCCTTGCCCGGCCGGCTGCCCTGCCCGGGGAGCACGCTCTCGACGTGGACGACGCGGGCCCCGGCCGCGGCCGCGACCTCCGCCGTGCGGTCGCCGGAGCCGCTGTCGACGACGACGACCTCGTCCACCAGGGGGCAGTGCTCGACCAGCGCCTCGCGGATGGTCGCCACGATGGCGCCCACGGTGCGTTCCTCGTCGAGCGCCGGCAGCACCACGCTGACGGTGGAGCCCCGGGTCCGTTTGGCGGCGAGCAGTTCGGGCGCCTGCCACGTCTCGGCAGTGAAGGTTCGGTGGTGTAGCCAGCGTCGGACGTCAGGGCGCACGCGTCTCCCTCAGGCCGGGTGCCGACGAGGACGTCGGCACGAGGGTCCCCCGTCGGCGCCAGGATGCACGACATTCGCCTGTCTCGGTCCCCCTTCGTCCCTGTTGTCGACGCCGGGTGACCGGCCGCTCCCGCAGGGTGTTCCGCTCGGGAGGTCCAGCCCACGATGCCCAGGAGCCGGCCTCCCCCGCCGGTCCGCTCCGCTCGCTGCCCCCGTCGTCATCAGCCGGCGACGGCCCCCTTGCGCATGGACCCCACCCGGTCACACCCCCACGCCCGAGCCGCGCCGCGCGGCCGCGCTCAGTGCGCCGACGGCGTCGTCCCCGGCCGGCTCCGGGTGACCGAGGTCGGTGAGCCAGCCGCGGAGGACCCGGTGCAGGTGCTCGGCCCCCACGATCTCGCCCGGCGGCCGGAACGAGCGCGGGTGCAGGAGGAAGGCGTGCTGCTGTGGCCCGCCGAGACCGCCGTGGGAGCCGACGTGCGGCTCGAAGGCCGAGGCCTCGTCGGTGTCGGGGTCGTAGCGGCTGTTGACGACGACGTCGGCGCAGTGCGGGAACGTCGACGCCCGGGCCACGAGCCGGGCCGCGTGCGGGCCGTAGGGGGTGAGCGGATCCTCGCCGAGCACCGTCCCCGACGCCAGCCGGTGCACCCCGTCACGGCCGAGCACCACCGGTCCGTACTCCTCGGAGTGCACCAGCAGGAACCCGACGCCCCCGTGGTCGACCAGGCCGGGCAGCAACGCCGGCCAGTGTCGCTCGATCTCCTCCAGTGACACCCGGCCGGGGATGTCGCTGAAGGAGACCATCGCGGTGTGGCCGGAGACGGCGACGACCACCCCGGGGGCCACCCGCGGCACCTGCCCCTCCCGGTCGGGAGGCAGCTCGTGCGCATGGGGCAGGGCCTCGGCGCGCTGCACCCGCTCCCGCAGCCGGCGGCCGATGGGCCCACCCCCCTCGGCCAGCGCCGCCCCGACCTGCCAGCCCTCGGTGAGCCGCCGGCTGTCCCGCTGGCCGGTGCGGTGTCCCGCCGGCAGTTCGCCCGCCGCGCCGCAGAGCCGGCCGACGAGCTGCTCGACCGTCTCGCCGAAGCGGGCGGCGAACGCCTCGCCCTGGGTCTGCCCGTGGTCGGAGAGGCAGACCAGGTGGTACTCCCGCGGCGCCAGCTGGGCGGCGCGGTGCAGCCGGCCGATCTGCTGGTCGATGCTGCGCAGCACCGCCAGGCTGTCGGCCCGCTCGAGACCGGCGTGGTGGGCGGCCTCGTCGTAGCCGAGGAAGTCGGCGTAGGCGACCGGCCGGCCGGCGAGCATGTCCTCCAGCAGCGCGAAGACGACGACGTCGCGGGAGATCACCGTCGTCCCGGGGCGGGCCAGGGGGTAGATCCCGCCGCGCGGCACCCGCGGCCGGACGTCGTCGCGGCGCTCGCGGGCGGCGGCGACCAGCTCGCGGTGGACGTCGACGAGCGAGACGGCGATCGTGCGCAGCGCGTTCACCGGGTTGGCGAAGTAGGCGTAGTAGCCCGAGCCCGCCCGCTCGCGTCGCTGCCGGGCCCGTCGGCTGGCGGCGGGGACGACGTGCGCCAGCGAGCTCATCGTGAGGCTGACGTGCGCCGCGTCGCCGGTGAACAGGTTGCCGCGGCTGGCCCCGCCGCCGGCCAGGAGCCCACGGCCGTCGGAGTGCGCCCGCTCGATCTCGGCGGCGTCCGTCGGCGAGGAGACGCGGACGATGCGGTCGCGCTCCTTGTCGTACCAGCGGTACGCGGGGATGTCGGCGTTGGAGCCGTGCAGGATGCCGCAGACCGATGCACCGGTCTGCGAGCTCCAGTCGGTGTGCCAGGAGGTCAGCACGTGGCTGCCCGAGCGCAGCCAGGCGGCGAGGTTGGGCATCGAGCCGTCGCGGACGGCGCGGCGGGCGGTGTCGCGGGACAAGCCGTCCACCTGGAGGAACAGCACACCGGGCGGACGCGGCTCGTCGTCCGCCGCCGCCCGGGCCCGGCGGCGGGCGCGGCGGAAGAAGAGTTCGTCCTCGTCGAGGGCGAGCACGCTGCTGACCAGCCCGGAGACGGCGGCCATGGCGACACCGACCGCCACCGCGGTGCGGAGGTCCTCGACCACCACGCCGGGGACGAGGAAGGACAGCCCGAGCACCGCCGCGCCCAGCAGCAGGAAGCTGCCCAGGCCGAGGGTGAAGAAGGCCAGCGGCAGCGCGACCCGCATCACCAGCGGCCACACCACCGCGGTGAGCAGGCCGAGCAGCAGCGCGATGAGCGGCGGCTGCCACCAGGAGGGCATCGCGAAGGCGTCGAGCCAGCGGTCGAGGAGCGCCAGCGCGGTGGTGCTCGCCACCCAGGTGAGGAGGACGCGGGCTGGCGTCCGGCCCCGTTGCAGCACCCGGCCGGAGGGGACGGGAGGGGTCATACGGGGTCGCAGGCCGTGGGTTCGGGTTCCGGGTCCGGATCCGGGTCGCGCCGGCGGCGGGCGCCCACCACGCCCCGCACCGCACCCACGGCGAGCACCAGCACGGTGGCCAGCAGGACGGCGACCAGCGGCGAGTCGAAGATGCCGCCGCTGACCACGCCGAGCGAGGCGTAGGCCACCGCCCACAGGAACGCGGCGAGCAGCGACGCGGGCAACAGCCGCCGCCACGGGTAGGCCAGCGCGCCGGCGGCCAGCAGCACCGGGATCCGCCCCGCGGGCAGCAGCCGGCCGACGACGACGATCTGCCAACCGTGCCGGCGGAACTGCTCGCGGACCTCCTCGATCCGCTCGGCGTGCTGGCCGCGGGCCACCCAGCGGACCGCCGAGGGCCCACCGAACCGGCAGATCGTGAAGGTGATGAGGTCACCGGTCCAGGCGCCGAGCGTGGCCAGCACCAGGACCGCCGTGAGGTTGAGCTCGTGCGCGGTGACGGCGAACGCCGCGCCCGCGCCGACGACCGCCCCGGTGGGGACCACGGGCACGACCGAGCCGAGCAGGACGCCACCGAAGAGGATCGGGTAGCCGATGGCCCCGTCGATCCAGCCGGAGGCGAGCGGGCTCACGGCGTCGTCCCGGTGGTGGCGGGCAGGGCGACCGGCTGCCCGGGCTCGGTGACCACCACGGTCGTGTCCAGGTCGCGGTCGGCGACCGCGGCGGCGAAGTCGCGGGGCGGCTCGGTCAGCAGGCGGCGCATCCGGCCGCGCAGCCTGGGGACGGCGGTGGTGCCGGGCAGCGCGAGCGTGCCCCAGTGCACGGGGACGGCCACCCGCGGTCGCAGCCGGGCCGCCGCCTCAGCCGCGCCCGCCGGGTCCAGGTGGCCCGGGCCGAGGGTGAGCCCCCAGCCCCACACCGGCAGCAGCGCGACGTCGATCCCGCGGGCGCCGAGCGGGGACATCGCGTCGGTCAGGTCGGTGTCGCCGCTGGCGTACACCGTGGAGCCGCCGCCCTCGACCAGGTGGCCGACCGCCGGGGTGTCCGGCCCGTGGGTGAGCCGCGGGCCCCAGCGGTGTCCGGCGTGCTCTGCCGGGACGGCGGTGACCCGCAGCGCTCCGTGGGTGAACGTCTCGCCCGGCAGGACCTCCACGACGTGCCGGAAGCCCCGCGCGCGCAACCACGCACCCGCACTGCGGGGCACGGCGATCCGCACGCCGGGCCCGAGGATCCGCAGCGAGGGCAGATGCAGGTGGTCGCCGTGCAGGTGGCTGACCAGCACCAGGTCGACGCCGGCGTAGGTCTTCGGCGCCGGCACGGGAACCACCCGTCGCAGCGGCCCGACGCGGTCGGTGAGCAGGGGATCGGTCAGCACCGTGTGCCCAGCGAGCTCGACGCGCACCGTCGAGTGGCCGAGGAAGTGCAGGTACGGACCGCTCACCCGCCCAGTATCGACCTGCGCGCTGACAGGACGGGAGCGGTTTGACCCTTTCGGGACTCCGCGCCCACCCCGCCCCATTCCTCCGAGCCCTCCCAGCCCTCCCGCCTCCGGCCCCCCCGTCGCCGTCGCCGTCGCCGTCGCCGTCGCCGTCGCTGAGTCGATCATGGGATTGTTGTCGGGGACACGCGACGACCCGCCGTGACGAGCGGCGACAACCCCATGATCACCAGCGGAGGAGGCGCGGCGCCGTTCACGCGTTGTGGTGGACCGGGGCGCTTCCCGGTCGGGATGGTCGTGCTGAGCGTGCTCCCGGCCAGCACCCGGCGCAGCGGCGGCCACGCCGCGGAACGCGCCGTCCGTCGGGCCCTGCGGCAACGTCGGCTGCCGACGGACGGCGACCCCGCGCTGTTGCGCCGCGCCTGACCGAGCAGCGGCGGATCGCGGTCGCGTCACGCCGCTGGGGGACGACGTCCGCGGCGCTGCTGGCCGGCGTCCTGCTGTAGCTGGCGGTCGTCGACGGCGCGACCGAGCTGTGGGTGGCCGGCGGCTTCCTGGCCGCGACGGCGGTGCTCGTCCCCGTCGCCCTCCGCGCTCGCATCGGGCTGCTCGACGAGCTCCTCGGGCAGCTCGACCGGCGCGACCCCGGCGCGGGCCGAGCGCCGGCCGGACCCGCGGTGGCCCTACCCACCCCACCCCCGCCCCCGCTCCATCCCGAGCTGATCATGGCGTTGTTGTCGGTGACACGCGACGACCCGCCGTGACAAGGGACGACAACCCCATGATCACCGGCGAGGGGAGGGCCGGTCTCCACAGCGGGGACCGTCGTCCACAGATGGTCGTCGGGGGCGCCGCGCGGGTGGCTGGGCCGCGACGGTCGCGGCATGACGGAGTTCGACCTCGGCACCGCCTACACCTGGAACGGGGCGCGGGCCCGCGGAGCGACGCGCGGGCAGGTCGCCCAGGACGGCGTCCGGCTCGGGCGGGGCCTCTACCTCTCCCGCGCCGTCGAACCGGACCTCGCCACCCGGTGCCGCGCGTGGCGGCTGGTCCTCCCGGGCGATGCCGCCTTCGGCTTCGGAACGGCCGCGCAGCTGTACGGGGCTCCGATGCCGGACTCCTCCTCCGTCCACGTCGTCATCCCGTCCCGGCGGCAGCTGCCCCGGCGGGTGGGCCTGACGGTCCACGAGCGGCTCCTCGCGGCGGAGGACGTGGAGCCGGTCGACGGGCTGCCGACGACGTCCGGGCCGCAGACGTTCCTGGACCTCGCCGCCCGGTTGCCGCCCGCGGAGCTGGTGGCGGTCGGCGACGCGCTCATGCGCGCCGACCGGCTGAGCCCGGAGTCGCTGGCCCGGCGCCTGGAACGGGCCGACGGCGTCCGGGGCGTCGTCCGCGCCCGCGACTGCGCTCCGCGGCTCACCGGCGCGGCGGCCTCCCGGCCGGAGAGTCTGATCCGCTACTGGCTCCTGACGAGCGACCTGCCCGACCCGGAGACGCAGGTCCCGGTGTACGACCGCTGGGGGCGGGAGGTCGTGCACGCCGATCTCGGCTACCCGGAGTGGAAGGTGGCCGTGGAGTACGAGGGTCGCCAGCACGCCGACCCGGAGCAGTTCGGGCGCGACATCGACCGCTACTCGCTGATGGCGGCAGACGGCTGGCTCGTCGTCCGCTTCGCCGCACGTCACCTGGGTGGTCCGATGGTCGTGGTGGAGCGCATCCGCCGGGCACTGGTCAGCCGCGGCTGGCGCCCCTGACGGCCGGCGACCGCCCCCACCCCTTCCATCCCCACCCGGAGCACCGCCCTGTCGTCGAGTTGATCATGGGGTTGTTGTCGGACACACGCGACGACCCGCCGTGACGAGCGGCAACAACCCCATGATCACGGCGGATGGGACGGCGGATGGGACGGCGGAGGGGTCGCGGCGGAGGGGTCACGGCGGAAGGGACGCCGAGGGGGCGCGGAGGGACGGCGGCGGGGCCCACAGCGCCAGGTGGGCGCGGGAGTGGCAGAGTTGCCGGTGTGAAGACCTGGCTCGACGCGTGGCCGGTGTTCCGGCAGCTGACCGGCCCCGATCCGCTCGGACGCGGCAGGGCCGCACGCAGCAGGGCGACCGAGAACGTGGTCAGCCGCACGGCCACCGCCGACCGCGTCGTGCAGAGCGTGTGCCCGTACTGCGCGGTGGGCTGCGGCCAGCGGATCTACGTCCAGGACGAGCGGATCGTCCAGATCGAGGGCGACCCCGACTCGCCGATCAGCCGCGGCCGGCTGTGTCCCAAGGGCAGCGCGAGCAAGCAGCTGGTCACCAGCCCGACCCGGGTCACGACGGTCAAGTACCGCCGCCCGTACGGGACGGAGTGGGAGGACCTCGACCTCGACACGGCGATGGAGACGATCGCCGACCGCGTCCTGGAGGCCCGGCGCAAGGGCTGGCAGGACGAGCACAACGGCCGGCGCGTCAACCGGACCATGGGAGTAGCGAGCCTCGGAGGGGCGACCCTCGACAACGAGGAGAACTACCTCATGAAAAAGCTCTACAGCGCCCTGGGCGCGATCCAGATCGAGAACCAGGCGCGCATATAGCACTCCGCCACGGTCCCCGGTCTGGGGACCTCGTTCGGTCGTGGCGGCGCCACGAACACCCAGGAAGACCTCGCGAACTCCGACTGCATCGTCATCGAGGGTTCGAACATGGCCGAGTGCCACCCGGTGGGCTTCCAGTGGGTCTCCGAGGCCAAGGCGCGCGGGGCCAAGGTCATCCACATCGACCCGCGGTTCACGCGCACCAGCGCCATCGCCGACCTGCACGTGCCGCTGCGCGCGGGCACCGACATCGCGTTCCTCGGTGGGCTGATCAGGTACGTCCTCGACAACGAGCTGTACTTCGAGGAGTACGTGGTCGCGTACACCAACGCGGCCGCGCTGGTCGGTGAGGAGTTCGTCGACGCCGAGGACCTCGACGGCCTCTTCTCCGGTTTCGACCCGGACAGCGGCACCTACGACGAAGCCAGCTGGCAGTACGAGCCGGAGGAGCCGCCGCACTCCGGGGCCGACGATCCGGCCGAGGCCGGCGAGCAGGACCGCGCCGAGCAGCACCCGGACGTGAAGCACTCCGACCGCGCCCAGGCGGCCGGCAGTGGCGGCCCGCCGATCGCGGCCAAGCCGAAGCGGGACGAGACGCTGCAGCACCCGCGCTCGGTGTTCCAGATCCTCAAGCGGCACTTCGACCGCTACACGCCGGAGATGGTGGCCGAGGTCTGCGGCGTCCAGCCGGAGGTCTTCGAGCAGGTGGCGCGCTGGATCACCGAGAACAGCGGCCGCGAGCGGACGACGGCGTGGGTCTACTCGGTGGGCTGGACGCAGCACAGCGTGGGCGCGCAGTACATCCGCACCGCCTCGATCCTGCAGGCCCTGCTGGGCAACATCGGCCGCCCCGGCGGCGGGATCCTCGCGCTGCGCGGGCACGCCAGCATCCAGGGCTCGACCGACGTCCCCACGCTGTTCAACATCCTCCCCGGCTACCTGCCGATGCCGCACGCCCTCCAGCACGGGTCGCTGCACGACTACGTGGCGGACGCGGCCGGCAAGGCCGGCTTCTGGGGCAACAAGCCGGCCTACATGGTGAGCCTGCTCAAGGCCTGGTGGGGGGACGCCGCGACGCCGGAGAACGACTTCGCGTTCGACTACCTCCCCAAGATCGACGGCGACCACAGCTCCTACCGGACGATCGCCGACATGATCGAGGGCAAGGTCTCCGGCTACTTCCTGGTCGGCGAGAACCCGACGGTCGGGCACCCCAACGGTCGGATGAACCGGTTCGGGCTGGCCAACCTCGACTGGCTGGTGGTCCGCGACCTGCAGTTGATCGAGTCGGCGACCTTCTGGAAGGAGTCCCCGGAGATCGAGACGGGGGAGCTGGCCCCCGAGACGATCGCCACCGAGGTCTTCTTCGTGCCCGCGGCCACGCACGTGGAGAAGGAGGGCACTTTCACCCAGACCCAACGGGTGCTGCAGTGGCGGCACAAGGCGGTCGAACCCCCGGGTGACGCGCGCAGCGACCTGTGGTTCTACTTCCACCTCGGCCGCATCCTGCGGGAGCGGCTGAAGGACTCCACCGACCCGCGGGACCGTCCGCTGCTCGACCTGACCTGGGACTACCCGACCCACGGGCCGGAGCAGGAGCCCAGCGCGGAGGCGGTGCTGCGCGAGATCAACGGCACCGGGCCCGACGGGCGGGCGCTGTCGTCCTACCTGGAGATGAAGGACGACGGCTCGACCACCGGGGGCTGCTGGATCTACTGCGGCGTCTACGCCGACGAGGTGAACCAGTCCGCGCGCCGCAAGCCCGGGCGCGAGCAGGGCCCGGTCGCCTCGGAGTGGGGCTGGGCCTGGCCGCTCAACCGCCGGGTCCTCTACAACCGCGCCTCGGCCGATCCGGACGGCAAGCCGTGGAGCGAGCGCAAGAGGTACGTCTGGTGGGACGCCGACGCCGGCCGCTGGACCGGCGTCGACGTCCCCGACTTCGAGGCCACCAAGCGCCCGGACTACGTGCCGCCGGAGGGCGCGAAGGCGCAGGACGCGATCGCCGGCACCGACCCGTTCGTCATGCAGGGTGACGGCAAGGCCTGGCTGTTCGCCCCCGCGGGCCTGGTCGACGGCCCGCTGCCGACCCACTACGAGCCGGCGGAGTCGGTCGTCGAGAACGCGCTGTACAAGCAGCAGGCCAACCCCACGCTCGAGCGGATCCCCGGGCCGTGGAACCGGGAGAACCCGCCGCGCAGCGAGGTCTTCCCGTTCCAGGTGACCACCTACCGGCTGACCGAGCACCACACGGCCGGTGGGATGAGCCGCACGCTGCCCTACCTGGCGGAGCTGCAGCCGGAGTTCTTCGTCGAGGTCAGCCCGGAGCTCGCCGAGCTCCGCGGCCTGGCCAACGGCGAGTACGCCACGCTCGTCAGCGCGCGGACGGCGATCGAGGCCAAGGTGCTGGTCACCGAGCGGATGCGGCCGATCAAGTTGCGAGACGGCCAGGTCGTGCACCAGATCGGCATGCCGTACCACTGGTCCTACAGCGGTATCTCGACCGGTGACTCGGCCAACGACCTGCTGGGCATCGTGCTCGACGCCAACACCCACATCCAGGAGGACAAGGTCAGCACCGCCGACATCCGGCCGGGACGACGCCCGCGCGGGCCGGAGCTGATCGAGTTCGTGGAGTCCTACCGGCGGCGGGCCGGGGTAGAGTCCGGCAGGGTCGGGCCGAACGGCCGCGACCCGGTCGAGGCCGACGCCGGCGAGGGGTCCCGACTGTGATCCGGTCCGAGCCCCAGTACCAACCGCAGTCCCGCATCGATCTCGTGCATCACCGCGAGCGGAACGGTGCCGACGCGGTCCTCCAGGTCGTAGCGGTTGAATGTCGTCAGCGTGGTCACATTGACGACCGAATCGCGCGGCAGGCCGCTGACCGCCGCAGGCATGAACACGTTGCCGGGATGCCGGGCGAGATCGGTCTGGGAGCTGACCGCGACCACCACCACGGTGGCGAGTCGACTGCGGTCGTGTTTCTCGGACTGCACGACGACGACCGGGCGCCGCTCTGCCGGTCGCGAGCCCCCCGGAGGCCTGAGATCGGCCCAGTGGATGCCGCCGCGTTCGATCACCACTCGTCGTCGGCGGTGAGCTCGAGCAGCATCCGGCGGCCGTGCTCGGTGACGTCCCGGTCCAGGTCCTCGTCCACCGCGCCGGCGTCGATCGCGGCGTTGATCTGTGCGGTGATCGACTCCGACTCGAGTTCGTCGAGGTATTTCTTGGCGGCGCGGGCGAAGAACTCCGAGCGGCTGATACCGAGCTCGGCGACGCTCGTCTCGACACGTTCGAACGTCTCGTCGGGGATGGAGATGGCTGTTTTCACGACGCCGAATATGAACCGGTACAACTGTCGCGCCGAGGGGCTCTCGTGACCTCGATCAGCTCGGCGAGCCCGGCCTTCACCGGGCGGGACCCGGAGAACCGGCTGTACGGGCCGCTGCCCGACGTCCAGGGCGAGGCCGGCTACGACGCCGACCACCCGGCGCGGGTGGGTTTCTTCACCGACACCTCGGTGTGCATCGGCTGCAAGGCCTGCGAGGTGGCGTGCAAGGAGTGGAACACCCTGCCGATGGACGACGCGCACGGCACGCGCGACGTCATCGGGCTGTCCGGGATGTCCTACGACAACACCGGTCAGCTGGGCGCCAACTCGTGGCGGCACGTGGCGTTCATCGAGCAGTCCCGCACCGTCGACCTGCCGATGCCGACGTTCGGCCGGCCGGGGGACGCACGGCAGGACTCCGGCCGCTCGGTCACCGACGGGCCGAACGACGAGAGCCTGGCGACCGCGCAGCAGTCCAGCGTGCTCAACGCCGAGGGGCTCTCCGAATTCGACCCGCAGACCGGGCAGTCGGGCGCGGACAAGCAGATCCGCTGGCTGATGAGCTCGGACGTGTGCAAGCACTGCACGCACGCCGGGTGCCTCGACGTCTGCCCGACCGGGGCGCTGTTCCGCACCGAGTTCGGCACGGTCGTCGTCCAGGGCGACATCTGCAACGGCTGCGGCTACTGCGTGCCGTCCTGCCCGTACGGGGTGATCGAGCAGCGCAAGGGCGACGGCCGGGTCTTCAAGTGCACGATGTGCTACGACCGGCTGACCGACGGGCTGCAGCCGGCGTGCGCGACCGCGTGCCCGACGCAGTCGATCCAGTTCGGCAACCTCGACGAGCTGCAGGCCCGCGCCGACGCGCGGCTGGCCACCCTCCAGGAGCAGGGCGTGGAGACCGCCCGGCTCTACGGGCGGGACGAGGACGACGGCGTCGGCGGAGCGGGGGCGTTCTTCCTGTTGCTCGACGAGCCGGAGGTCTACGGCCTGCCGCCGGACCCGGTCGTCACCACGCGCGACCTGCCGGCGATGTGGAAGTCCGCTGCGGCCGCCGCGGCGATGATCGTCGGGGTGGCGGTCTCCGCCGTCCTCGGCTCGAGGAAGCCCCGATGACGGCTCCGGGAGCGGGCTGGCGGCGCGCGGACGGGCCGTCCGCGCAGCGGCGCGAGAAGCGCCGCCGGCGGCGGGGCGACGGCCGTCCCGGCGGCGAGGTGGCGATGGTCGAGGAGGCCGAGTTCACCTCGTACTACGGCCGGCCGATCATCAAGCCACCGGTGTGGAAGACGCCGGACGTGCCGCTGTACCTCTTCCTCGGCGGCGCGGCCGGGTCGTCGTCGATCCTCGGCGCGCTCGCCGACCTGACCGACCGGCCCGCGCTCACCCGCAACGCCCGCTTGGTCTCCGGCGGCGCGGCGGTCGCCTCGGTCGTCTTCCTCATCCACGACCTCGGTCGGCCCGAGCGGTTCCTGCACATGCTGAGGGTGATCAAGCCGACGTCGCCGCTGTCGATCGGCTCGTACATCCTGGCGCCGTTCAGCGCGGCGGCCGGTGCGACCGCGGCGGTGGAGGCGCTGGGCTGGTTCCCGCGGCTCAAGCGGTTCGGCGGCGCGGTCGCGGCGCTGTTCGGCGGGCCGCTGGCCACCTACACCGGCGTGCTCTTCTCCAACACCGCCGTCCCGTCGTGGCACGCGGCGCACCGGGAGCTGCCGTTCGTCTTCGGCGCGTCGGGGATGGCCGCGGGCGGGGGGCTCACGATGGCGCTCACCCCGGTCGAGGAGGCCGGGCCGTCGCGGAAGATGGCCGTGGCCGGTGCGGTGATCGAGCTGGCCACCATGCGCCGGGTGGAGAACGACCTCGGCATCGTCAGCGAGCCCTACCACGAGGGGAAGGCGGGCACGCTGCTGCGGGCGGCGAGGTCCTGCACGGCGGCCGGCGCGGCGCTGACCGTGGTCGCCGGACGGCGTCGCGCAGGAGCGGTCGTCGCCGGCGCGCTGCTCGCAGCCGGGTCGCTGCTCACCCGGTTCGGCGTCTTCGAGGCGGGCATGGCCAGCGCCAGGGACCCGAAGTACACCGTCGTCCCCCAGCGCGAGCGGCTCGCCGCGCGTGAGAACGGGCAGGTCGCCCAGAACGGGCATGCGCCGACGATCACCCGCTGACGTGGAGGGCACGGGTCACGAGCCGCCCGTACCCGTTGCTGCGCGATAGCATGCATGCATGCAACAGGTGACGTGGCGGGCGCCGGACGCGCTTCTCCAGCGGGTGAAGGATGTCGCGGCGCGGCAGGGATGCAGCATGAACGAATTCCTGAGCCGGGTGCTCGACGCGGCGACCGACCCCGACCTGGCGGGTACGGAGGCCGAGCGGATACGGGAACGCCTGGGCCAGGCTGGTGTACTCGTCGACCCCACACCCCTCTCTCGGCGGCCGGACCCACACCAGGTCGCCGAGGCCGGGCGGCGAGCCGGTCGCGGCACGCCATTGGCGGACATCATCAGCCGCGACCGGGGGTGAGTGTCTTCGCGGATTCCTCCGCACTGGTCAAGCTGTACGTCGACGAGGTGAGCCATGCGCTGATCCGGGCGCAGGTGGGGCTCATCGCGTCCCAACTCGCCCGTATCGAGGTCCCTGCCGCGTTGTGGCGCAAGGTCCGTACCGGCGACCTGATGCCGCAGGACGCGGCACTCCTCGTCGCAGCCTTCGATGCCGACTACTCGGGCGTGGCAGAGGAGCCGCCCCGTTTCTCCTCGGTCGCAGTTTCCTCGTCACTGTTGGACGACGCGGCCCGGCTTTGTGCAGTGCACGGCCTGCGCGCGTACGACTCGGTTCAGCTCGCCAGTGCCCGGGCGGCTGCCGCCGCCGATCCCGAGTGCCGGACCGTCGCTGCGTTCGACGACCAGCTCCGGGTTGCCGCCGCCATCGAGGGATTCCAGCTGCTTCCTGCGTGAGCGGCTCGGACGGGCGTGCACGGCGAGGTGCAGTACACCCGTCTTCCCGTACAGCGAAACAGGATCAGGCATTCCCGGCCGGTCGGCCCGGTGGGAGGGAGGTCGACCGGAGCTCCGCCAGGCGCGCCTCCACCTCGGCGAGGTCGAACGCGACCGGGTCGAGCGTCTCGCCGTCGTCGAGGCCCAGCCAGTCCCGGACGTCGTGGTGTTCAGGATGGCGCGGATCGCCTGCCGCCTGCACCTTGTCGGCCCAGCCCCAGACCCCACCGGAGTCCTCCTCCGGAGCCGCGCCGGCGCCGGCGACGCACCGGGGGAGTGCCGATCCCTCCGCGGGCTCGCTGCCGACGACGGTGATGCGGTGCTCCCAGTCGTCCCCGAAGTCGTACCGGTAGCGCAGCTCGCCCCGGCGCGGACCGATCAGCGAGCCCAGCCGCACCGTCGACTCGTGCTGTGCGCGGTCCTCGGCTGACCCCCAGTCGTCACCGAACGGGTCGGAGGAGGCGAAGCGCGTGGTCCGGCGCCCGGGACCGACGGCGGTGAACTCGTGCAGGTGGTCGTCCTCCCAGGCGAACAGCCGCTGGACGACGTCGTGCAGCTCGTCGAGCGGCAGGTTCGGGTCGACGAGCACCTCGCGCCAGACCGGCGGTGAGGCGTCGGCCAGCTCGACGCGGAGCCGGTAGGTCTGGCCGGCCAGCGCGGGGTCGGGCTCCGGCAGGTCGGGGCCGGCCGGCTCCACGGCCGCGAGCAGCGTGCCGGCGAGCCGGGCCAGCAGGCCGCGCAGCCCGGGGGTGGTGCTGACGGTGTCGGTGATGGCGAGGATGCCGTCGTCCTCCAGCTGGTGGGCCAGCGTGTGCGCCGGCACGGCCGCGAGTTCGGCGAACGCCGCCACCTCGCCGGGGACGCCGGTCATCCCGTCGAGGGCGGCGGCGGGGTTCACCAGCCGCTCGGTCGGCACCGGGCGGTCGAGGGCCGCGGCGGCCAGCACGGGCAGCAGCATCGTCAGCGGAGGAGGCAGCCAGGGACGTGCCTGCGGCGCGTTGAGCACGACGGTGAGGTAGGCGGTCACCAGTTCGGCGCGGGCCTTCGCGCCCTGGTCGACGTCGCCGGAGAGCCAGCCGTGGGCGAGCGAAGTCAGCGTGGCCTCGGCCGGCGTGACGACCAGCAGACCGGCGTCCAGGGCCGCCTGCCACAGCGCGGCCAGGCCGGGGACGTCCCACATCGAGCGGGGCCGGCTCGTGGGGAGGTCGAGACCGAGCCGGCCGGCGAGAGCGATCACGTCGGCGCGGCGCAGGGCTCCGGTGCCGGTGACCGGGCGGCGTGGCAGGACGAACCGCAGCAGGGTCTCGGCCCGGGTGACCAGGGGAAGGGCGCGCAGGGCGGCCTGCTCGGCCGTGGGGTCGACCGTCACGCCGGCGAGTTCGTCGAGCACGGCCGCCATCGGGGAGGTCGCCCGCTCCGCGACCTGCAGCACCGCGTCCAGCTCGTCGGGCGTTCCGGACCAGCGCCCGGTTTCGCCGAGGAAGGCGAGCAGCAGGGGGAGCGCGGGCAGTGCGTCGACCCGGTCGTCGTCGGCGACCGCTGCGAGCGCGGTGACCTGGTCGGGGGTCCAGGTGGACAGCTCCGTCAGCCCGGCTCGGTCTGCGGCGAGGTCGACCGTGGCGACGACGTCGCTCCAGAGGGCAGCGCCGTCGACGTCCGCAGGCAGGCCCTGGTCGGCGAGCCAGGCGAGAAAGGGGCCGCGCAGCCGGGCCAGATCCGCCCCCGGCGACCGGACAGCCCGCAGCCGCGCCGCCGTCCGCCGCCGCCCACGAAGCCTGTTGTGCTTGCCGGACACGGGCCGTCCCCCTTCGCGCGGCTGCGTGGTCACCACGGTAGCGAGGCGTCCCGGGACGGGCCGATGGTGGCATCGCGCCGGAGGGTTGGCTTCCCGAGGCAGGCGAAGGCCGGCGCGCGGGTGGTGCCGGGGCAGGCGACCAGCTCACCGGACCACCACGTGCCACGCGAGTCGCCGGCCGGCCGCGAGAGACCCTCCAGGCGGACGCCGGGGCGGTGGTCCCGCTGGGGGAGCCGTCGGCGCCGGCCGAGGCGGGGTCCGGCAGATGACCGCCGCGGAGCCGCGCGGAGGCCGCCGGGCGGCGCGCGATGGAGCAGTTCGACGTGCGGGCGTGCGCGGCACGGGTAGGGGACGTCGTGGCGGAGCCGGCCTGGCGCTGACCGGCCGACGCGTGCGTCCGGCGAGGGTGCTGACGACGAAGGAGGGAACTGTGGGAGGCCTCGTCCTGTTCGTGCCGGTGCTGCTGGTCGTCGTCCTCGGCTATGCCGTCGGCTACACGGTGTGGGAGGCGGCCGGGGCCCCGGGGGACCCGGAGGTGGCCGGCTGGATCACCGGCCTCGTCCTGCTCGTCGTCGTGACGGGGCTGTTGGTGTCCTGGCGTCGCCGGGTGCGCCGGGCCCGCGCGCGGCGCAATCGGTAGGGGGCCGTCCGGCTGCGGGCGGAGGTCGCCCGGCGGCACCGGGGAGGGACTGGTGCGGACCGGTCGCGCCGCTGCGGCGGCCCGGGGGCTCAGCCGGCGTGGCGGACGACCGCGCCGCGGCCGAGGGAGCGGGCCGTCTGCAGGAAGCCGGTCGCGCGGTGCATCGTCTCGGCGGCGGTGATGCCGGCCTCGAGCGCGACGACGCCGGCGCAGGCGCCCAGGCCCGGGATGCCGAGCTCGGAGATGGCGGTGGTCAGGCGGGTCGCGGCGACCTCGGCCGAAGGAGCGCTGCTGCCGAGCAGGACGGCGAACTCGTCGGAGCCCGAGCGGCCGAGCCAGTCGTCGCCGCGCAGCGAGCGGGCCACGACCGCGGTGGCGGCGGCGAGGGCGCTGACGTGGATCGGCCCGGCGCCGTCGCCCCGGAGCAGGCCCAGCACGATCAGCGATGCGGGGACATCGGGCACGGCGGCCAGACGCTCGGCCAGGTGCGCGGAGACCGAGTTCGGGCCGGGCAGCAGGCAGGTGACGTCGTCCTCCGGCGGCAGGAGTGCGGAGACGGGCAGCGAGACGCCGAACGGGTTGGGCGCAGGAGGCATGGTCCAGGAATCGGTACCGGAGTCGTTCCACTGGAGGGAAGTCCCTGGTGCCCCCACCCCGAAGAGGGGCCCCGTCCCGTCGACGACGACCTGCGAACGGCCCGTCGCGGGGCGCAACCTGCCGGTGTGTCGCCGACCTTCTACGCTCGGCCCACCTGCCTTCCCCGCGGGTCGTCCTGTCGTCGATGCATGTCGTGGAGAGTGGATGCCGCAGGTCGAGCTGGCGTGGGGAGCGGCGACGGCGGTCGGCCAGCGGGAGGACAACCAGGACCGGTACCTGGCCAGCCCGCCGGTGTTCGCCGTCGCCGACGGCATGGGGGGTCACGTCGGCGGTGCGGCCGCCGCGGAGACCGTCGTCGAGGCGCTGCGGTCGGTCACCGGGAGCGGGACGACGACCGTGGCGAAGATCCGTCTCGCGCTCCAGCGCGCCGACGGCGAGATCCGCGCCTTCCGCGGGGCGGACAAGGCCGGGGCAGGGACGACGGTCGCCGGCGTCGCTCTCGTCGACGAGGGCGGCGGGCCGCAGTGGGCGGTCTTCCACGTCGGGGACTCGCGGGTCTACCGGTGGCACGAGGGCCGGATCGAGCTGTGCACGAAGGACCACTCGGTGGTGCAGGAGTTGATCGACGCCGGTCACATCTCCGACGAGAGCGCGGCGACGCACCCGCAGCGACACATCATCACCCGCGCGCTCGGCGTCGGAGCCCGCGGTGGGCCGGAGGTCGTGTTGCTGCCCGTCGTGCCGGGCGACCGCTTCCTCTGCTGCTCCGACGGCCTCACCGGCGAGCTCTCCGACGAGCGGATCGCCGAACTGGTGTCCGGCTCGGCGAACCCGTCCGTGGACGCCGACGCCATGGTGGCGGAGACCGTGCGCGTCGGTGCCCGGGACAACGTCACCGTGACGCTCGTGCAGGTGGTGATGGGCCCCGAGCTCGGCTCCCGCTGACGACCACGTACGGACGCACTTCCGAGGACGGTCAGCGGGGGATCTCGGGCAGTGCCTGGTCCTGGAACTCCTCGGCGTTCTGCGACAGCGAGTCGCTGCGCAGATAGGTCCACATCCGTTCGCACGCGACGTCGTCGAGGTACACCACGCTCGCCGCGCCCTCCGTGCCCGTGCCCAGTGTCGGCGCGGTGAAGAAGTCGACGTCGTCCGGTGTCAGGCTGCGCAACGAGTAGGCCAGCGACAGCATCTCGGCGTTGCCCAGCCGGTCGTCGACGGCGACGGCGCTGGTGACGGAGCGCAGCGCGGCGTCCAGGCGCGCGGGGTCGCTGAAGGTGTCCGAGCTGAACAGCTTCGTGAACATCGCCTGCAGGTACTGCTGCTGACGGCGCACCCGGTCGAAGTCGCCGCCGGGCAGGTCGTAGCGCTGCCCGAGGTACCAGCGGGCCTCGTCGCCGTCGAGGTGGTTCACCCCGGCCTGGAACGTGTACGGGCCCCACGACGTCGTCTCGGCGACGACGACGTCCACGCCGCCCAGGTCGTCGGTGACCTGGACGATCCCGGCGAAGTCGATGGCCACGTAGTGGTCGATGCGGACGTCGGTGAGCTGCTCGACGGTCCGGACGAGCAGCGCCGGCCCGCCGAACGCGTACGCCGCGTTGATCTTGCCTGTCCCGTGGCCGGGGATGTCCACCCACGAGTCGCGCGGGACGGAGATGAGCTGTGCGTGCTGCCGGTCGGCCGAGAGCCGGGCGATCATGATCGCGTCGGACCGCCCGCCGTCGGCGATGCCCTTCTCGGCGGTGGCCCGGGTGTCCGACCCCACCAGCAGGAAGGTCACCGGCTGCGCACCGGCCTCCTGCGCCGGGGTCGCCGGCGCCGGGCGGGCCTCGGCGTCCAGATCGGCGAAGACGTCGGAGACGCGGTCGATGTTGCCCGCGTAGCGGTCGGTGAGGAACCACAGCGCGCCACCCACCAGCACGGCCAGGACGAGCCCGAGCACACCGAGACCCACGAGCACCCGGCGCAGCGCGCCGTGGCGCCCCGGCAGCACCGGGTCCTCCCCGCCGTGGGGCGCACCGCGTTCGTCCGTCGCCGCGTACCGGTCAGTGATCATCAGGTCCCATCCCCACCCCAGGCACGTCGACCGACGGTAGGGGCGCCGGTGGCGGAGCCAGTAGGGTCTTCACCCTCCGGGGTCAGGCGCGGCTCGGGACCACCGCGCTCTGCCCGGAGGGGGGACTCAGGGCGCCGGCCGGATCACGCCGCACCGGCAGTCGTACATGCTGGAGCTGCTGAACGGGTCGTCACCCCGGTACCGGAACCCAGCGCACGCGCGCTCGCGACAGCAGCCGCCGGGAGCCCGCCCGCGGCCTCACCGGCCGCGCTTCCCGGCCCGGTGCCGGACCGGTGACGGCACGACAGAGGACCAGCAGAGGGCCGCCCGGACCGGCGGTACCGGAGCGCGCGGACCCGAGTTCCCGTCGCAGGTCGGGGCAACCGGTCGGGGCGCGCGATGCTCCGGGGCCGCTGGACGGGACGGGGCTGCCTTGCCGTCCTCGCGGTCGGCCAGGCGGATCATCCGGCCGAGCAGGACGGCGGCGGCTGCAGCGAGTACCAGCCAGACCGCTCCGGCTATCCAGATCCAGTCCATGGGCCCCTCCGGGGGGCGCAGCAACCGGCCCTCGTGGTCGGTTCGAGGAAAGGGTATCGGTGACCGGCTCTTCGTGTCGCTCGCACGCGCACGTGCGCTCCTGGAGTCCCCGCCGCCCCGGCGCCGACGAACGTACGGGTCCGCCCGACGGCGCGACCGGCTGGCCCGGGTCCAGGGGCTCGCGCGGTGCCGTCCAGCACCCCCGGCGGCTGCTCTGTCCCGCGCATCCGCCACCGGACGTCTCGGCGTCCGGCCACTACCCGTCCCAGTGACGTGCCGCTCAGCGCGTGGCTCCATCGGCGGCCGTCGCCGTACGGTACATCCCCGTGGGCATCGACCACCGGGCCTTCGTCTCCGGTGGCAGGGACGGGGTGGAGCGGTTCATGAGGATTTCGGTCGTCGGGTGTGGCTACCTGGGAGCGGTGCACGCGGCCGCCATGGCCGACCTGGGCCACGAGGTCGTCGGCGTCGACGTCGACGAGTCGAAGATCGCGGCGCTGCGCGAGGCGCGGGCGCCGTTCTACGAGCCCGGGTTCGAGGAGTTGCTGGCGCGCACGCTGGCGACCGGCCGGTTGCGGTTCTCCACCGACGTCGCTGAGGCCGCGGGCGCGCAACTGCACTTCGTCTGCGTCGGCACCCCGCAGAAGCGCGGCGAGAACGGCGCCGACCTGCGCTACGTCGAGGCGGCTGCCGAGTCCCTGCTGGGCGTGGTGTCGCCGGGTGACCTGGTGGTCGGCAAGTCGACCGTGCCGGTCGGCACGGCGGCCCGGCTGGCCGAGCTGGTGGGCGGCAAGGTGCCGGGTGCGTTGCTGGCGTGGAACCCGGAGTTCCTGCGCGAGGGGTTCGCGGTGCACGACACCTTGCACCCCGACCGTCTGGTCTACGGCCTGCCCGACGGCGCGGACGGCGCGACCGCCGAGCGCATGCTCGACGAGGTGTACGCCCCGATCGTCGCCCGCGGGACGCCCAAGGTGATCACCGACTACGCCACGGCGGAGATGGTGAAGACCGCGGCGAACTCGTTCCTGGCCACGAAGATCAGCTTCATCAACGCGATGGCGGAGCTGTGCGAGGCCACCGGTGCCGACGTCTGCCAGCTGGCCGACGCGATCGGCTACGACGACCGGATCGGACGGAAGTTCCTCAACGCCGGGCTGGGCTTCGGTGGTGGCTGCCTGCCCAAGGACATCCGTGCCTTCATGGCCCGCGCCGGCGAGCTGGGCGCCGACCAGGCGCTGACGTTCCTGCGGGAGGTCGACAACATCAACATGCGCCGCCGGATCCGCATGGTCGAGTTGGCCCGGGAAGTCTGTGGCGGGTCCCTGCTGGGCAAGCGGATCGCCGTCCTGGGGGCGGCCTTCAAGCCCGACTCCGATGACATCCGGGATTCTCCGGCGCTCAACGTCGCCGCCCAGCTGCAGTTGCAGGGGGCCGTGGTGCGGGTGACCGACCCCGCTGCGGTCGAGAACAGCCGCCGGGAGTGGCCACACCTGGACTACGCGGCGACGCCTGAGGAGGCCGCCGAGCGCGCCGACGCGGTCCTGCTCCTCACCGAGTGGAAGCAGTACCGGGAGCTCGACCCGGTGGCCTTCGGGAAGGTCGTGGCCGGCAAGCGGGTCCTCGACGGGCGTAACGCTCTCGACCGCGAGACGTGGACCGCCGCCGGCTGGACCTACCGGGCGCTGGGCCGCCGGGCCGGTTGAGCCTCTCCCGCCCGGGTCCCCTGTCCCGACTCCCCGGCGGGCGCGTCGTCGACCCCGGTCGTCGCCACGTCCCGGGGCTGCGGTGAGGACGTCTGCGTGCCGCGTCGTCGGTGCCGTTCGCCGTTCTCGACCCAGGCCGGGGATCGCACCGTGCCGTGGATCGCACACCGTGATTCGCGGGGCCGGCCTGCGGGCGCGACGACCGCGGGACCACTCGCCAGTGACGAAACCCAGGCCCCGGCGTCGGGCATGGCGGCGATGAGCGGTGTGCGCTGTGGCGGCGGTGCGGGCCGGACCCGGCCGGGAGCCGGACCGGCTGGTCACCGGGTCGTGGCGGAACCCCCTGGTAGACGCCGGTGGGCCGCGTTCCTTATGGTCTCTCCGCCATCCTCCTTGACGGCTGTCCGCAGCCCTGACCTGGCATGAGGTTCTGATGAGTCGAGCTCCGTCCTGTTCGGCCTCTGCCGTGAGGCCGAGCAGCCGGATAGTTGCCATGGTCATCACGCTGCTCACCGCTCTGATGACGGTCCAGGTGCTGGTCGCCCCTGGCGCGGATGCGGCCGAGCCCACGCCGCAGATGTTCCAGGGGCCGGCCTACCCGACGGCCGGGTCGGCGCCCACCGAGGACAAGCCGCAGAGCAAGCTGTGGTTCGCCGACGGCTCCTGGTGGGCGCTCATGCGCACCGTTGCGAACGGCGCCGACGGCAACCCCGACGTCACCGTCCACCGGCTCCAGGCCGATCACACCTGGGTCAACACGGGCACGGTCGTCGACCGACGGTCGGCGAGCACCGGGGACGCGCTGTGGGAGGGGGGCAAGCTCTACGTCTCCAGCCGTGTGCCCAACGGCAACATCGAGGTGGCCCGGCTGTCCTACGACCCCGCCGCCGACAGCTACCGCATGGACAGCGGGTTCCCGAAGGTCGTGACCAGTGGGCCGATCGAGTCGGTCTCCATCGCCCGGGACAGCCTCGCGCGCCTGTGGGTGACCTACACCCGGCCGCACCCGACCGACTCCCGGCTCGACCAGGTCTGGGTGGCGCACTCCACGACCGGCGACACGACGTGGTCGGCACCCTTCCTGGTGCCGGTCCCGGACAACACGGTGGCGGCGGACGACATCTCGGCGGTCGTCGCGTTCAGTGGCAAGGTCGGGGTGATGTGGTCGGACCAACAGGACTCGGTCATCCGCTTCGCGGTGCACCCCGACTCCGCGGGGGCCACGAGCAGCTGGACCATGGAGACCGCGGTGAGCGGCCCGCGCAGCGCCGACGACCACATCAACCTCAAGTCCCTGCTCGAGGACGACCAGGGGCAGGTCTACGCCGCGATCAAGACCTCGCGCGGCGACGCGTCCACCGACCGGCCGACCGACCCCAGCGTCGGGGTGCTCGTGCGCTCGTCGACCGGGTCGTGGACCCATGGCGTCGCGGCCACCGTGGCCGAGGGCCTGACCCGGCCGCAGCTGGCCTTGGACACCACCAACCGCAAGATGTACATCGTCATGTCCACCGAGGGCGGCGGCGAGGTCTACTACAAGACCGCCCCGCTGGGCGCCAGCCCGTCGTTCAGCCCCTCGACCGGTCGGGGTCTCACGATGCTGGCCTGGTCGGGTGCGCAGATCAACAACGCCTCCCTCGCCAAGGCTCCGATCACCGCGGGCTCCGGGCTGGTCGTGTTGGCCAGTGATGACGAGATCACCAAGCGCTATTACCACGCCGAACTCGACCTGGGGGGCGGCACGCCGCAGACCGATGAGACGGCGCCCACGGTGCCGGCGCAGGTGACCGCCACGGCCGACAGCGCCGGCCAGGTGACGGTCAGCTGGGCGGCCTCCACCGATGACGTCGGGGTGGCCAGCTACCGGGTCACCCGGAACGGTGCGGTGGTGGCCGATGCGGTGACCGACAGCACGTCCTTCGTGGACGGGACCGTTGCAGCGAACACGCAGTACGGCTACACGGTCTCGGCGGTGGACGCGGCCGGCAACCGCTCGGCGGAGTCGCCGGTGGCGTCGGTGACGACCCCGGCAGCAAATCCCGAGCCGGTCCCGGCGGCCAGTTTCACGGCCACGCCGACCAGTGGGCAGGCGCCCCTGACCGTGGCGTTCCAGGACACGTCGACGGGCAGCCCGACATCGTGGGCCTGGGACTTCGGGGACGGCGGGACCTCCACCGCGCAGAACCCCTCGCACGAGTACACCGCGGCGGGGACCTACACGGTGACCCTGCGGGCCACGAACTCCTCGGGCACCGGGACCTCGGCGCCGCAGACGATCACCGTGTCCGCCGAGCCGTCGCAGGGAGCGGGCATCACGGTGGGTGCGTCGAGCCAGGGCGTCAGCACGACCGCCAGCGCCACGGTGACGATCCCGAAGCCGGCGGGCGTGGTGACCGGTGACGTGCTCATCGCGCAGATCACCACGGACGGTGTGCCGTCGATCAGTGCCGCCCCGGCGGGGTGGACGACCGTGATCGACCCGCTGTCGGTGAGCACCGGGGCGCGGGTCTTCGTGTACTCCCACGTCGTCGCCGACGCGGCGGCCGAGCCGACGTCCTACAGTTGGACGCTGTCGGCGGCGAAGAAGTGGAACGGCGCGATGACCGGTTTCCACGGCGTCGACCCGGCCGCGCCGTTCGACACTGCGGCCAGCACCAGGGTCAACGCCTCCTCGAGCAGGACCCTGACGGTTCCCGGGGTGACCACCACCACACCGGGGGCGATGCTCGTCGGTGGGGCCGGCCCGAACAGCGGCGGGGTCGGGGTGGCGCCGCCCACCGGCTGGACGGAGTCGGTCGAGAGCCGCGGTGGGCAGATCGCCGAGCTGGCCTGGCAGGAGCGGCCCACTGCCGGGGCCACGGGCACCGCCAGCTGGCGGATGAGCTACTCGATCCAGGCGGCGGGCTGGTTGCGGGCGCTGCGTCCCGCCGCCTGAGCCGGGGTAGGGCTGCGGCGGCCGGACCGGTCGCCGCAGCCTCCGAGGAGGCCCGGCCGACGTCCCCCCGGCCACCGGCCCCACGCAGCGACCACACGGACCCGCGACCCCGTCCCGGTCGCGGGTCCGTCGAGTACCGGAGGCATGTCATGGGTCGGCACGGCCGACGTCTCCTGCCCGTGGTCGCCGCGGTCTGGGCTGCCGTCGTCGCCGGGGGCTGCAGCGACCCGGGTGCGGACGGCGACTCGTCGGGTGACCCGGCGGACGCCGTTCCGACCGGCACGGGCGCCGATGCTGCGACGGAGACTCCGGCGACGGGAGACTCCGCCGGTGCGGCGTGGCCCGACGAGGTGCGGGCGACCGTCGAGACCGAGCCGGTGCCGCACGGCGGGGACGCGGCCGACGACCCCGCGGTGTGGGTGAACACCCGCGACCCTGCGGCGAGCGCGGTGATCGCGACCGACAAGCAGGGCGGCCTGCTGGTCTACGACCTGCGCGGACGGCAGCTCCAGTACCTCCCCGTGGGTCAGGTGAACAACGTCGACGTCCGTCCGGCCGCGGGTCCATCGGGCAGTTCGACGCTGGCCAGTCGGCCCCTCGTCGTCACCGGGAACCGCAGCGACGACAGCATCGGTGTCTACGAACTGGACCCGGACACCCGTCAGCTGCGGGACGTGTCGGCCGGCGCACTCCGCCCGGGCGTCGAGGTCTACGGCTCCTGCCTGTACCGCAGCGCCGCCACCGACCGCCTCTACGTCTTCGTGACCAGCAAGTCCGGCCGGGTCGTGCAGTTCGAGCTGTTCGAGGACGGGTCCGGCCGGGTGGACGGAGAACGGGTCCGGTCGTTCGACCTCGACTCGCAGATCGAGGGCTGCGTGGCCGACGACGAGCTGGGCCACCTCTACATCGCGGAGGAGGAGGTGGGGATCTGGAAGTACGGCGCCGAGCCCACCGACGGCACCGAGGGGACCCCGGTCGCCCGGGTGTCCCGGTCGGGGCCGCTCGTCGCCGACGTCGAGGGCCTGACCATCGCCGCCGGGCCGGACGGCACGGGTTACCTCATCGCGTCGAGCCAGGGCGACGACTCCTACGCCGTCTACACCCGCGAGGACGACAACGACTTCGTGACGTCGTTCCAGGTGGTGGGCGGATCGGGCATCGACGGTGCCGAGGACACCGACGGGCTGGTCGCCGCCGCCGCACCGCTGGGAACTGACTTCCCCGCCGGGGTGCTCGTGGTGCAGGACGGCGAGAACGATGGCGGCAACCAGAACTTCAAGCTGGTGCCGCTGGACCGCCTGCTCCCGGACTGACCCACCCGGCTCAGTGCAGGCCAGCCGGGTGGCGGTCGGCCAGCGCCGCCAGCCACAGGTCCTCCACCTTGGGGAACACCGCCGCTGCGCTGAAGCGCTCCTCGAACGCCTGCGCGCCCGCCTCGGCCAGCCGCGCACGCCGTGCCGGGTCGGACAGCACCGATTGCAGCGCGGCCCGAAAAGCCTCGACGTCCCCGGGCGGCACGACGATCCCGCGGCCGTCCTCCAGGACCGCGGCGATGCCCCCCACGTCGGTGGCGACGACGCAGTTGCCCCGCGCCATCGCCTCCAGGATGAACATCGGCATCGCCTCGTCCCGGGAGGGCAGCACGGCGATCCGGGACCGGTCCAGCAGCGCCATCAGGTCCTCGTGCGCCAGCGAGCCGGCCATCGTCAGGCCGGGAACGCCCTCGCGGACCAGGTCCGCGTCCCGGACCGGGCCGGCCACCACCAACTCCCAGCCCGGGGCGTCGATGCGGGACCAGGCCTCCTGCAGGACGTCGATCCCCTTGCGGTGGGAGACGACCCCGCCGAACACCACCAGGTCCTGCTTCTCGGTGGGGGAGCTGGACGGGATGGCGTTCGGGATCAGCACGACGCGCTCCACCGGCACGAACCGCGCCGACACCTCCGAGGACTCCTCGGACAGGGTGACCACCCGGTCGGCACCGCGCAGCGCCCATCCGGTGAGCCGCGGGTGCCGGGCGGCGAAGCGCGCGAACGAGCTGCCGTGCAGGTGCGCCACCGTGGCGATCCCGCGCAGTCGCGCCAGGCGCATCAGGCCCCCCTCCCGGAGGAACGAGCCCCGTTCCGAGAGGTGCCCCACCACGACGGAGGACCGGCGAGGCAGGCGCAGGACCTGAACCAGTGCCCCCGCCCCCCTGACCACCGCGGTCCGGAGGTCGTGCGGGTCGCCTCGGGAGGTGATCACGGCCACGTCGACCCGCGGGAACGACCACCCGAGGTAGCCGTTGAGCACCTGCGTCATGCCACCCGGGATGTCACCCACGCGACCCAGGTGGTGGACGGTCGGTCGGTCGTCGGCCACCGTCAGCCGCCGAGGGGCCCGGTCGCCGTGGCCTGCGACGCAGGAGAACGCCCCGACAGGACCTGCAGGATCTCGTCGCGGTGCCTGCGCAGCCGCGCCCGGGCCTCGAGGAGGCAGGCGAACATCTCCGCCCGCCGACCGGCGAGAGCGGCCAGCTGTTCGGCCACCACCTCGGCGGACTCCGCGGCCGCGGATACGGACACGCCGTCGACGCCGATGGTCGCGAAGTGCCGGTCGACCTTGTCCGACCCGTCGATCGGCGCACCGACGGGGACGGCGCCCTCGGTGAAGGCGGCGATGACGACGTGCAGCCGGTCCGAGAGCACGATCGCCGTCCGGGAGTACAGCGCGCGCAGCCGGCGCTCCTGCTCGTCGTGGCCGGTGGACTCGTGCCAGGTGAGCGCCTGCCCACCCAGGTCCGCCGCCAGCCGCACGGTGCGGACGTCGTCGGTCCGTACCTGGGTCACCGCCCAGATCTGCAGGCCGTTCGCCGCGGCGTGGGCCCGCACCCCCGCCAGCCAGGCGCGGCTGGGATAGGGCCGCGCCGGGTCGTCGCCGCGCATGGACACCACCAGCACGTCCCGCGCGGGGGACGGCGCGGAGAACGACGCCACGGCGGCGTCATCGGCGCCCTCCCCGAAGGCCAGGTCCGGCATGACCTCGCCGGTCCTCATGTAGGCGCCGGTGGCCTCGTCGCGCCAGAGGGTGAGGTCCGACAGCGCGATCGACGGACGCATCAGGCCCCGCGGTACGGGCGCGTAGTTCCGGGTGCCCACGCCGGCCCGGATCGCCGTGCCGCCGCGCAGCCTCAGCGCCAGCAGCAGGGGGAGGACGGAGAGGTGCTCCTTCATGCCGATGAGGGTCAGCTGGATCTCGCCCGGCTTGAAGACGTAGGCCGCGTTCCCGCGCAGAGCGGAGCCGAGGGCGACCCGGTACCAGTTCCGCAGTGACCGGTAGACCCGGTCGTCCGGCCGCAGCCCGAGGCCTTCGTCGTAGCCGGCGGGGGACGAACCCACGTACACGTGCATCTCGCCCGCCGGCCGGACCCAGTCCAGGAGCTGGCGGCGCAGGATGATGTCCCCGATGTTCTCGTACTGACCCCGGCCGATCGCGAACACCTTCGTCATGTGCAGACCTCTCGGTACGGGGCCGGTGACCATGGTCGGTCAGCTCGCGGGGCACCGTAGCCCACCGTTCGCCGGGTGCCGGCACGTCGCCCGAACGGGGGGCTCACCGGTTACCGGCGGCGAGCAGCTTGCGGTAGACGCGGAGCGACACCTTCGCCGAGACCGCCAGCGCCAGCCTCTTCACGTCCCTCCGCCGGGCCAAGAGTGCCATCTCCCGCGCACCGAGACGGCGACGGAGCAGGCGCACGTGGTGGTCGCTCTCGGCGCGGGTGTACGCCCCCAGCACGGCGTCCTTGAGCCCGGACAGGGTGAGGTAGCGGGTGACGAAGTAACGGTGCTCATCGGTCCCGATCGCCGGCGGTTGTACGCGCCGTGCGGCGGCGTCGACCGCATCCGCGATGAGCTCCAGGGACTCGGCGCGGCGCGAGCGGGTGGTGATGATGGAGCTGCTGCGGACCCGGTACTCGTAGACCGGCGCCGGCAGGAAAGCCACCTGGCCGGCTGCGGCGACGGCCTGGGCGACCATGGCCAGGTCGGACTGCACGCGCGCCGGGGTGAACTCGATCGTGAGCAGCAGGTCGCGACGGAACAGCTTGTTCCACAGGTGCCCGGTGATCTGCCCGGTGAGGAAGAGGGTGAAGGCCTCGCGTCCGGACACCGGCGGCCCGCTGGGTGGCTCGATGGTGGTCGGCGCCTTGCCGGACTCGAAGGTGTAACGGGCCCCGGCCACCATCACGTCCGTACCGGGGAACTGCGCCGCCGCTGCTGCGAGGCGAGCCGCAGAGTCGGGTCCCCAGTCATCGTCGGAGTCGACGAACCAGATCCAGTCGGCGCTGGCCTCCTGCACGCCCCGGGCGCGGGCGCGGGCGACCCCGCCGTTCTCCGGCAGCGCGACGAACCTGACCCGGGGGTCGCGGTCGGCCGCGGCCTGTGCGATCGCCCGCGACCCGTCGGTGGAGCCGTCGTCGAGGAGGACCAGCTCGATGTCCACACCCTCCTGGGCGAGGACCCGGCCGATGGCGTCGGCGAGGTGCGCCTCGTCGTTGTAGACGGGCAGGACGACGCTGATCAGCACGGTTCACCCCGCGACCACTCGCTCACCTCGGCACCGTCAGCGGTAGGACGGGTAGGCATAGCTGACCCGGTCGTCCCAGGGGCGGGCGAAGCGGCGGACGAAGCGCTCGGCGTAGGGCAGGCTGAACGGATGGTCGCCCTCCTGGGTCTGGGGGACGCCACGGGTCACCGAGGTCACGAGCCCCACGTGGTGCGGGGGGCTGACAGGTCCGCGCGAGTAGAAGATCAGCGCGCCCGGTTCCGGCTCGCTCCCCAGGCTGTTGCCGGCCTGGAACACCGCGTGGAGGCCGGCGACGTCCGCCGTCCGCGTTACGCCGTTGTCCCGCAGCAGCCAGGACACGTAGATCCCGCTCCACGCCTCCGACGTGCTGCCGGACCAGCTGCTCCAGGGACTGGCCAGGAGCCGACGGCCGGCGGTGGCCTCTGCCTCGGCGAGCACCTCGTCCAGGGATCGCACGGCCGAGCCGGGCGGCGCGGAGGGGTCGACGAGCGGGGAGTGCGAGGGGGCGCCGGAGGACGGCGCCGGCGTCGAGGAACGGCCCGACAGCTTGCTGACGGCCGCCACACCCCCGAGCAGGACCACGGACCCGGTGAGGAACGCGCGTCGGCTCACTGGCCGAGACCTTCGGGGCTCGTCGTCCACCGGCCCGCCGTGCTCGGTGCCGTTCCGCAGCGGCGTTCCGTGCTGGTCGATCACGGCAGTGGCCCGTTCCGGTAGGAGCGCGGGTCGGCGTCCTCCACCGTCCGGGCGATCCGGTGCCCGGTGTGCCACATCGTCACCCGGTCGAACCGGTCATTGACCCGGTAGATCTGCATGTCCGTGCGGAACGGTTCCGAGTCGGCGCGGAGGAGCACCCGGGGCAGTCGCAGCTGGCCGGTCACCAGCGGCAGCGGGCGCACGTTCGTCGACTCCCCCTGGTTGACGTAGGTCTCCACCCAGCCCTTCTCGATCGAGGCGGACGCGCGGATCCGGAACACCACGTCGGTCCACCCGCCGCGGCGGTAGGGGAGGGAGAGGAAGGGAACCGGATCTCCCGGGTTCAGCTCGTTGCCACGGACGGTGAACTCGTCCACGGGGTCGTCGACCGAACGACGCTCGGCGTGCAGGACGAAGGGGGAACCCTGCTCGTAGGGCGGTCCGTAGATCTGGAAGATCGCGATGTAGCCGGTCGCCTCGTCGCCCCGCGGGTTGGTGACGTCGTCGCGGGGATACACCGACGGGAAGTCGGCCGGGGGGAGGAAGGCGAAGCCGACACAGAACTCGTCGCCCTCGCGGATGCTGTGCACGCTGGAGGACTGGAAGCGCACCGTCGTGGAGGTCGGCTGGTCGTCATCGTCCTTGGCGCTGTTGGGAACCGATACGCGCACGGCGCGGCGCGCGGCCCCGAGGACCGGGTCGTGGTGCACGGAGGCGTACTCACCTCCGATGACGGCCTGGTTGCTGTCCCGCCACTGGCGCGTCGAGCCGCTGTAGTCCGCGGCCCAGGCCAACTCGTCGCGCCAGCCGCCGGCGGTCTGGACGGCGGCAGAGGCGGTGTCGTTGGCGGTGATGACCGGCAGCGGGGTGGCGGTCAACTGAACGCCGTCCACGACCGCGGAGGCCGAGATCCAGAACAGGGCATCGCCGGCCGCGCGGCTGTTCGGGTCCGACAGCTTCCTCGTGGTGTCCCACCGGAACACGTATTCACGTCTGCCGGACGGTTCGGCGGCCCGGGTGCCGAACGCCGGGTCACCGACTGCTACCGTGACGCCGCTCACCTGACTGCCGCCCCGCACCTCGACCCGCACCTCGACCGTGCCCTGCACGCGCGCACCCGCCTCCGGCGCGGTGACGGCGATGGACGGCATGCATCTCCTCGGTGCGACGATGGGGATCGGCGGCTGCGTCGTCGGGGGTCCCCGCCGGCTCGGGGACCGGCGGAACGCGCGGGACCCGAGTGTATCGGGACGCTCCCGTCCGATGATCGGCGAGCCGTGGGACACTGTCAAAGGACACCGGGACCGGCCGATCCGGGCGTGACCACTGTGACCCACGTTGCGAGACCGGACTGTTGCGACCGATTTCTGTGGGAGCTAGCTTGCCTCCTGGCAATCAATCGGCTCCTGGCAATCAATCGACGGGGGTCGACGGGCGGGGCAGCCCTCTCCGTCACGGGTCCCGCGGAAGGGGCATGCCGTGAAGGACGTTCGCCGAGGCTCTCCTGAGAGCTCGTCGAGGTCGGTGACGACCCGGCGCAGTCTTCTCGTCGGTGCGGCCGCGGGCCTCGTCACCGCGGCCGTCGGTGTGCCGTCTGCTCAGGCGGCTCCCGTCTACACGGCGGTTCCCGAGCTGCCCGGTGAGGTCTCCCGCTCCGCCACCCGCACCACGCGTCTCGGCAAGGTCCCGTATGAAGTGATCGACGTGGTCTGGGCGGGCGACCGGGCCCGGCTGTACGTGCCGTGGGCCACCCCACCGAAGGCGACGAAGCCTGGTGCCGTGGTCTGGTTCTACCACGCGAACGGCAGCACCCACACCGCACTCGACGGCGCCTTCAACTACCCCGCCATGCTGGCCGTCGACCGGGGCGCGGTGTGCGTCTGCCCGAACTACGGCGGGAGCCTGTGGACGTCGCAGCCGGCACTCGCCCACCAGGTCGCCTGGGCCCGGTACGTGAGCGGGGTCTTCACGGTCGGCGCCGCCTTCGCGCGCGCCAACTCCGGCGGCGGGTCGCTCATGGTGTACGCCTACGCGAAGGACATGGTGCCGGCGCTGCGCGGCATCTACTTGGCGAACGCGAGCTACGACATGGAGGACCTCTACGCGCGGGATCCCGGGCGCATCGGTCCGGTGTACGGCAACGATCCCGCCGCGGTCGCCGCCACCAACCCCGCACGTCTCCCGCAGTCCAGCTGGACGGGCAAGAGGATCAAGACCGTGGTGTCCCAGGCGGACCCGGTCATCCCGCCGGCGCGGCACGGCTCGGCCCTCGCCGCTCTCGCCCGCCCCGTCGCGGCCGACGTGCGTGTCCAGTACCACGACGAGGGGCACGTCGTGCCGGGATGGACCCATGCGGACATGGTGTCCACCTTCGCCTCGTGGCTGTGATCGCGACGTCGACCGCCCGACGTGCCGGGTCACCGACCGGTGGGGACCGGTCGTGCCAGGAGGCGTCGGGTCGAGAGCCGACCGGCCGATGAGGCGAGCCCACGCGACCGACGGGGCCGCGGCACGGCCGTGCACCCCGGACCGACTGGTGGTGCTCCACTCGCTCCGTGAGCCGGACGGCACCACCCAGTACGTGGACCAGATGGTCGTCGGTGCGGCCCCCGAGGTCGACATCCGCTTCTTCAGCTGGCCGACGGCGTTGTTCGGGCGGTACGACGTCCTGCACGTGCACTGGCCCGAGTTGCTGATCCGCGACAGTCGCCGGCCCTGGTTCCGCTTCGTGAAGCGCCGGCTGCTGGACCTGCTGCTGCTGCGGCTGCGGCTGCGGCGGATCCCGCTGGTCTGGACGGCCCACAACCTCAGCCCGCACGAGCAGGGCAGCCGCTCCGACCACCGGTCACTGGACAGGTTCTACGAGCGGGTCGACCTGGTCATCCGGCTCAATCCGGCCAGCCCCGTCACCGCCGGCCGCGAGGCGGTGACGATCCCGCACGGCCACTACCGGCAGCCCTTCGCGCGGTACCCGCAACCCGCAGCCGAGCCCGGGCGGATCCTCTACTTCGGCATCATCCGACCGTACAAGGGCGTCGACACCCTCATCGGCGCGTTCCGCGACATCGACCGCACCGACGTCCGGCTGCGCGTCATAGGGAATCCGCATCCCGGGCAGGCCGAACTGGTGCGGGCGGCGTGCCAGGGTGACTCCCGGATCGGCACCCTGCTCCGCCTGGTGAGCGACCGCGAACTGGTCGACGAGATCTGCCGCGCCCAGCTGGTGGTCCTGCCCTACCGCGGCAGCATGCACAATTCCGGGTCCCTGCTCGCGGCGCTGTCCCTCTGCCGGCCGGTCCTCGTCCCGGAGTCCCCCACCAACGCCGCCCTGGCGGAGGAGGTCGGACCCGGCTGGGTCCTGCAGTACTCCGGCGAGCTGACCGGTGAGGTCCTCGAGAAGGCCATCGCCGCCACCGCCGTCCGCCCGGACGGCGAGCCTCGGCTGCAGGACCGCGACTGGAGCGAGGTCGGGCTCCGTCACCGGAGCGCCTACCGTCGCGCCCTCGCTCGGCGGAGCCGGACATGACGGGGCGGGCGTGACGGGTCCGGACGTGACGGGGTCGGGAACGACGGCCGGCGTGGACTCGGGCCCGGGGCCGAAGCCAGGACTGGCGGCCTCGGCGTCCCGCGGCGCGGTCGTCACCCTGAGCGGTCAGGGCGTTCGCGTCGTCCTGCAACTGGTCGGCATCGTCGTCCTCGCCCGGCTGCTCACGCCGGAGGACTACGGGCTGATCGCCCTCGTGGCCGTGATCATCGGCTTCGGCGAGCTGTTCCGAGACTCCGGGCTCTCCTCCGCCGCCGTCCAGGCCAAGGTGCTCACCGACGGTCAGCGCGACAACCTCTTCTGGCTCAACACCGGCATCGGCGCCGCGCTGGCCCTCCTGCTCTGCGCCGCCGCTCCCCTCATCGCGCGGGCCTTCGGTGACGACCGGCTCACCCTCGTCGCCGTCGTGCTGTCGGTGACGTTCCTGCTGAACGGGGTGTCCACCCAGTACCGCGCGATGCACGCCCGCCACCTGCGGTTCGGCAGACTCGCCCTCTCGGAGATCGGTGGCCAGCTCGCCGGGGTCGTCCTCGGCATCGCGCTGGCCGCCCTCGGTGCCGGCTACTGGGCCCTCGTCGCCCAGCAGCTCACCCAGGGGCTGGTGTCCCAGGTGCTGCTGGTGCTCACCAACAGGTGGCTACCAGGTCGGGTCCGACGGTCGGAGTCCATCCGGCCCTTCATCGGCTACGGCCTCCCGCTGCTCGGGTCCCAGCTGCTCGGCTACGTCTCGGCCAACGTGGACACCCTCGTCATCGGCGCGCGCTTCGGGGCCACCTCCGTGGGCCTCTACAACCGCGCGTACCAGCTGGTGATGATGCCGCTGCTCCAGGTGCAGGCGCCCTCCACGCGGGTGGCGATCCCGGTGCTCTCCCGGTTGCAGGACGAGCGCAGGCGGTTCGCCGACTTCCTCTGCTTCGGGCAGGTCGTGCTGCTCACGCTCATCGGCGGTCTGTTCGCCGTCCTCTTCGCCCAGGCGCCCGACGTCATCCACTTCGCTCTCGGCCCCCAGTGGACCGAGGCGGTGCCGCTGTTCCGGATACTGCTCGTCGCCGGGTTCTTCCAGGCCGCGAGCTATGCGACCTACTGGGTGTTCCTGGCCGACGGGCTCACCCGCTCACAGCTGCGGTACGCACTGGCGACCCGGCCGGTGATGGCCGGGCTCATCGTGGCCGGCTCGTACTGGGGCGTGCACGGGGTTGCCGTGGCCTACGCGATCAGCGCGGCGTTGTCCTGGCCGGCCTCACTGCTGTGGATTCGCGGAGCATCCGACGCCCCCGTCGGCAGGATGTTCCGCAACGGGCTCCGGGCCGGCCTGGTCTTCACCGTGGCGGCAGCGCTCTCCGTCCTCTCCACCGTCCCGATGCCCGCCGATGCCCACCTGCTCCGCCTGGTCACGGGGGCCCTCGTGGTCGTCGGCGCTACCGCCCTCGCGGCCGTGGTGCTGCCGACCTTCCGGCGGGACCTCCGTGACGTGGCGGCGCTGCGTCAGCACCTGCGGCGCAACCGCGGTCGCCCGGCCGGGGCTCCGAACCTCCCGCCCGGTACGGCGCAGCCGGGCGACGCCACCGGAGTCGGCCCCGCCGCCCCCGGAGGCGCCGCGGGACCGGTCACGAACCCGACAGCGGGGGCCCGCTCGTGACCCGGGCCGTCGATCGCTTCGTCCGGGTCTGGAAGAGGGCCGTCGTCGGCTCCGGGCTGCCCGGGCTCGTCGACCGCACGATCATCCGTCTCCAGATCCGCGCCCAGCTCCGTGCCGGACCGCAAAGTCGCCATCGGCGCCTGCTCATCGCGGCGCCCGGCTCCGGCAACGTGGGGGACCAGGCGTTGCTGGAGTCGCTGCTGGAGAACATCGAGGGTCCGCTGACCCTGATCGTCTCCGACCCAGCGCAGCTGGACCTCCCCGAGCGATTCCGGGAGCGGGTCGAGGTCCTCGAGATCCCCGACCTCGTCTACGGGACCGGCGCCGGTCACCGGGCCGCCGTCGCCCGGTTCGGCCGCGCCCTGGCCGGCGCCACACACCTGTCCGTGGTGGGTGCCGACGTGATGGACGGCAGGTACTCCCTCCCCGCGTCGGTGCGCCGGTCCACGCTGGCCGCCGCCGCCGCCCGGTCCGGCGTGGACACGCGGATCATCGGGTTCAGCTGGAGCGACCGCGCCCGCACGGCCGCCCGTCGCTCGCTCGCCGCCGCGGCCCGCAGCGGCGTCCGTCTCCTGCTGCGCGACCCCGTGTCCGCCGAGCGCGTCCGACGTGACGGCATCGGCCCGGTCGAGGAGGTCGCCGATGTCGTGTTCGCCGCGCGCACCGTCGACAGCTCGGCGGCGGAGGAGTTGCTGCGCGACGTCACCAAGCCGGTGGGGCTCGTGAACGTCAGCGGCCTGCTCGCCGGCCGGATCGACCAGGTCGCGGACTACGTGGCCATCGTCGACGCCCTGCGGCAGCGCGGCCTGCACGTGCTCCTGCTCCCGCACGTGTCCCGGGAGCGCGGAGACGACGTGGTCGCCTGTGCGGCGGTGGCCGAGCGGGTCGGGCCGGCCGACGTGAGCAGTGTGCGGAGGCTCCTGACGCCTGCACAGGTCCGGGGACTCACCGCCCGGGCGGCGATCACCATCACCGGGCGCATGCACCTGGCGGTGATGTCCCTCATGCACGGTGTCCCGGCGATCACGCTGTCCTCCCAGGGCAAGGTGGAGGGGTTGATGCAGTTGTTCTCGACGCCTCAGTTCTGCGTCGAGCCCCGCCCCGGGTTCTCCGCCGCAGTGATCGCCGCCGTCGACGGGGCGCTGCCCGAGGACTCTCCGGCACGAACGTCCCTGCGGGATGCTCTGCCGCGCGTCACGGCGCTCGCGCAGCGCAACACCGACGGCCTCCAGGTGCCCGGCGTACGGGAAGGGGAGGCATAGATGGCCGGAACGGTCCGGGGGGTGCTCGCCAGCACCGTGGCGGCCAGCCCCCTGTGGAGTCCCCGTGCCCGGGCGCGGCTGCTCGGGTTCCTCGGCGTCCGCCTGACCGGTGGGGCACGTGTCTACCCGTGGATCCGGTTCGCCGGTGGCGTCAGCCACCTGGAGATCGGCCGGGGCTCGTTCGTCAACATGAGCCTGACGGTGGGCGCCAACGCCGACGTCGTGCTGGGGGAGCGGGTGTACCTGGGCCCCGGGGTCAGTCTGCTGCCCTCCTCCCACGAGTTGGGGCCGCGGACCCAGCGTGCCGGAGCGACCGTCAGCGCACCGATCAGGATCGGGGACGGGGCGTGGCTCGGCGCCGGGGTCACGGTCCTCGGAGGCGTGACCATCGGGGCGGGCTGCGTCATCGCCGCGGGCGCCGTGGTGGCCCGGGACACCGAGCCGGACACTCTGCACGGCGGCGTCCCGGCGCGGTTCATCCGCCGCCTGGAGCCGGCCGACCCAGCGGTCTCGAACCCATCCCCAGGGTCTACGGATCGTGACCAAATCCACTTCCCCGTGACGAATTCGATCCGTCCGCACGGCGAGGGCTGACTAAGGTATGGCACCGGTCCGCAGGCGCCTTCGTGCACCGGATGCAGCGCGGTCGCCCGTTGGACGGACCGGCCGGGCAGCGGGCCGGGCGGCACGAGGAACGGATTCGGGGATGGTCTTGACCGGCGACACCACAGCCACGACGACGTCGGGACGACTGGCGTGGGTGGACCCCTCCAAGGGCCTGGCCATGTTCATGGTGATCGCCTACCACGTCACCCTCTACCTGAAGACGGAGGACGTCGACGCCGTACTCGGGCGAGCCAAGGCGGTCTTCGAACTCTTCCCGATGCCGGCCTTCTTCCTCATCGCGGGGATGTTCGCCGCCCGGCAGGGGCAGACCAGCTTCCCCGCGCTGTGGAAGCGCCGGCTCCTGTCCCTGCTGTACCTCTACGTCCTGTGGTCGGTCATCCGGACGGCCTTCTACTTCATCGTCCCCGGGCTGAACGGGGAGCTCGGTGAGATCCCGGCGACCGATCCGCTGGCGCTGCCGCTCATCCTGTTCTGGCCGAGCAGCAGCTACTGGTTCCTCTATGCCCTATTCCTCTTCACCCTGTTCCGTTGGTTGATCGCCAGGTTCCCGGTCTGGGCTCAGCTGGCCGGTGCGGGCGCGGTCTCCACGCTCTTCACCAGCGGCCTGGTGGACGCCCACAACATCGGCTGGAACCGGGTCGGTGCGCTGTTCTTCTTCTTCGTGTTCGGCGCCGTGTTCTCCCGGCATATCCGCGTCGTGGTCGACCGGGCGCGGCTCGTTCACCTCGGGATCGCGCTGGCCGCGCTCGCCCTGTCCACCGCGCTCATCGTCCTGGACCTGAGCTGGATCCCGCTGGTGGTGCTCGTGGGCCAGCTCGCTGCCGTGGCGGTGGGCATCCTCGTCTGCCGATACGTGGTCCGGTTCCGCCCCTTCGGGATCCTCAGCACGATGGGCCGCGCCAGCCTGAAGCTCTACCTGCTCCATCTCTACGTCATCGTCTCGGCCACCGCGCTGATCGGACTGCTGGATCCGGCTTGGCCCCGGTGGGTCGACGTCTGCGTGCAGACGGTGCTGGTGGTGGTCACCGTCGCCGCCTCGTTCGGGCTCGCTCGGCTGACCAGCCGGGTTCGCTGGCTCTACGCACCGCCGGCGTTCCTCCGAGGCACTCGCCGTCGCGGGACGCAGCGGCATCCGGCGCCCAGCGACCCCGAGGCGGCGGTCACGCCTCCGGTGGCGCTGACGTCCCAGCCGGTCGATGGGAGCCAACGATGACGGCCCGGGAGTTGCCCGACCTCCGGCCGGGGGCCGGACGACGGCTGGTGCTCGCCGCGTCCACGGGAGGCCATCTCGCTCAGCTGGTTCGCCTGGCCCCAGGGCTCGGCGCGGCCGAGGACTCCCTCTGGGTCACCTTTCCCACCGCGCAGAGCGAGTCGCTGCTGAAGGGCCGCAACGTCCTGCACGTGCCCTACATCCGACCCCGGGACGCGCTGTCGATCGCGCGGGCGTTCCGGTTGATCCTGCCGCGGCTGCGGGCGGAACGGTACGACGCGGCAGTGAGCACCGGTGCGGCGCTGGCCCTGGCCGCGCTCCCCGCCGCGCACCTGGCCGGGATCCCGTCGCTCTACGTGGAGAGCGTCTCCCGGGTGGACGGTCCGTCCGTCAGCGGCCGGGTCCTCGCCGCGCTGCGGTTCGCGGAGATGCGGACGCAGCACCCGGCCTGGGCAGGTGGCCGGTGGGGCGTCCACCCGAGCGTGCTCTCGGCGTACCGGACCGTCCCTCGGACGGCGCCGCCTGCTGGGCGGGCCCGGCTGTTCATCACGCTCGGCACGCTCCGCGGCTACCCGTTCCACTCCCTCGTGGACCGGATCCTGGAACTGGGACTGGCCGACGAGCACACCGTCTGGCAGCTGGGGGAGACCGAGCCGACGGTCGACCTACCGGGCCAGGTGTACCGCGAGGTGCCCGGCGCGGACTTCGAGCGGTATGCCTCCGAGGCCGACGTGGTGATCACCCACGCCGGGGTGGGCAGCGTCCTCGGGCTCCTGGAGCTGGGGATCGCCCCGATCGCGGTGGTACGTCGTCGCTCCCGCGGCGAGCACGTCGACGATCACCAGCAGCAACTGGCGAGCCTCATGAACAACAGCGGGACCGGCTTCGCCGTCGAGGTCGACGAACTGGGCCGGGACGTCGTCGCTGCGGCGGCCGGTCACCGGGTGGAGCTGATCCCCGGCACGATCGGCGGCCCGGCACCCGGGCAGGACACGTCCCAGGACTCGCGCGCCGACCGGTTCTGAGTTGAGACGTACGCCCACGGACATCACGGGGCCGGGACACTGGGACACGAGCTGAGGAGTCCGGATGCGGACCACCGACCTCAAGCAGCGACTCGGGCAGTTGAAGGACGACGTCCGGATCGCCCGGGAGACCTGGCAGGACGGGTGGCGGCACATCCGGTACTCGGCGGCGGTGGACCGGCGGAGCTCCCTGTCGGTCGGCCTGCGCCAGCTCGAGGCCCAGATCACCAGGGACTATCACCGGATCGAGAAGGGGCTCGCGCTCCGTGCCCCCCGGTCGGACTTCGGCACAGCCGTGGCCGAGCGCCTGGCCCGCGACGTCGTCCGCTACGAGGCCCTGCCCGGGCACGACCGGCGGGTGGTCGCTCATGCGGCCAGCGCGCTGGCCGCCCTCAGGGTGTGGCGCACCGAAGGCCGGCGCCTGGAGGACGACGGACCGACCCGTCCCCCGCCCCAGGGGGTGTCACTGACCCGGTCCCAGGCCGAGGCATTTTTCCGTAGCCGGGTCAGTGTCCGCGACTACGACGGCACCCCGGTGCCGGCCGAGGTCGTCCGGACGGCTGCCGACCTGGCGCTGTCCTCGCCATCGGTCTGCAACCGGCAGGCCTGGGCGCTGTGGGCCTTCCACGAACGGGAGGACATCGAGCGCATCGCGGCGCTGCAGAACGGCAACGCCGGTTTCCGGGAGCAGATCCCGTGCCTGCTGATCGTCGCCGTCGACGCCCGCTTGTTCAGCGGGTCCGGCGAGCGCAACCAACGATGGGTGGACGGCGGGCTCTACGCCATGTCCCTGGTCTGGGCCCTGCACGCCCTGGGCGTCGGCTCTTGCATGCTGAACTGGTCGGTCGACCACGGCCAGACGCGACGGCTGAGGGCCATGACCGGCATACCGGACCACCTCGACGTGATCACGATGATCGCCGCCGGCTATCCGCGGGAAGGCCTGCGTGTGGCGCGCTCACCCCGACGGCCGGTGGACAGCGTCCTCCACTCGGACGCGCCCACCAGCGGCTGACCAGCTCTCCGCACCGCCGTCCCTACCCCCCGGGAGGATCGGCGGTCGTACTGGCTACTGGCGCGGGATGGACGGCCACCGGTGCCGGCCGGTGCCCCGTCGACGCGTCGGATCGTCGAGGCCGGTTCGGGAGCGGTCGTCCCGGGCGGCGACGCGGAAGGAGGCGATGATGCCGGCTGCCACGAACGCGAAGGGGAAGGACGGGGCCGACACGAAGACCGGTGCGGCCGCGGACTCGACCAGCAGCAGGATGATCCAGCCGATCCCGGCGACCCGCATCCAGCGCACCAGTGGCTCCTCGCCGGCCGCGGTGGGGCGCAACAGGCTGACCAGCATGCAGCCGAGCCCGGCCGCGAAGCAGACCGCGCCGAGCCAGCCCGCCTCGCCGTAGATGGCGGGCCACTGGGAGTCGTTGAGGAACTGACCCGAGTCGGGCCCCGGACCGAGGCCGTAGCGGTCGGGGAAGCCCAGCGAGTAGTACAGGGGGCTGTAGTCCTCCGCAGCGGTCGAGCTGCCGTACCTGCCGAAGCCCGCACCGAGCGGGAAGTACTGCGCCGCGACGGTCAGGCCTCCCTCGGTGAGCGCCGAGCGGGCGGAGTCCTGGACGAGATAGACCTCGATGTCGCCGCCGATGAGCGACACGAGGGGCGGTGCCGCGATCAGCGCCGCCAGCGGAGCGGTGCAGAGGAGTGTCGCGATCCCGACCGGCCGCAGGAAGCGGGCACCGACGGCGCCCAGTGTGGCGAGCAGACCCACGATGGACTTCACCTGGAAGGTGAGGACGGCGAGTCCGCCGCTCACCGCCAGGAGCACCGCGTTGGCCAAGGACCGGCGGACGACCAGTCCGTACACGAGAGCGCCGACGGCCAGCACGCCGCTGAAGCGGCTGAAGGCGGCGGGGTGCTGGAAGATGCCATTGATGGCCGGGATGGGGCCGATGTAGCTGATCGGAGCCCGACCGGTGGTGAGTTGCGCCCAGGCGGCCGGCGCGATCAGGTTCAGTGCGCCGGAGATCGCCACGGTCATCACCGCCGCGATGCCCAGGCGGATGACCGTCACGAGGTCCTCACGGGTCCACGGCAACTGCGCCAGCGCGAACGCGAAGACCACGCCCTTGAGTGCGATGAAGGCAGTGGGCGCGGCCGTGGCCGCCGACACCCCGGCCAGTGCCGAGCTCAGCAGGCCGGCGACGAGGTAGCCCAGGAACCACCCGGACCCGGGCAGCCAGATCAGTCGTCCCTCGGTGACCAGGCGGCGGACGCCGAAAGCGACGGCCGCCAACGCCACCACACCCTCGTCCGCATAGCTGCCCAACGAGCCCAGCACGTTCTGGATCGGCGTGGACAGCACGATCACGAGCACGGCCAGCAGCGCGAAGGCCTTCGGACGGAAGGCGGCGACCAGCAGGGCGAGGATCATGCCGAGCAGCAGCATCGGCGTCAGCGGGCCGATGAAGAGAAGGCTCGCGACCGCGACCGTGCACGCCGCGGCGGCGCCCGCCCAGGCCGGCCCGGGCGCTGTGCCGGGGCCGGTCCGGCGATGCACCCCCGTTGCCATCAGCGGCCCCGCGTCCCCGCGGCCAGCGCCTGACGGAAGACGATCACCAGGAAGGCCACGACGAGGCCGATCGCGAATGCGACGATCAGGTTGACGACCAGGTCGGGGGAGTCCGGGTCCTCGGGGATCTCCGGAGGAGCCACCACGGTGCCGGTCGCCTGGATCGCGCTGTCCGTCGGCGTGCTGCCTGCCGAGCCGGTTCCCTCGAGCTGCTCGATGAGGCTGGCGGCGATCGCGTTGGCGAGCTCGGCCGCGTCCGTCGCCGACTCGGCGGCGACGGTGAGCAGGATGATGGAGGTCTGGGGGATCACCTCGGCCGAGACGTCCTCGACCAGGTCGTTGGTGACGACGTCCACGCCTGACCGCTCGATCGCCGGGTCGAGGACGGCGGGCGTCTCCGCCAGGGCCGCGTAGGTCGCGACCTGGTCGCTCACCAGCGCCGCGGCCTGGACGGCGTTGCCTCCCGTGTCGGGCGAGACGGCGGGGGTCACCAGGATCTGGGTCTCGGCCTCATAGCTGGCCGGGGTGATGGTCGTCACGGCCCAGCCGGCCGCCAGGGCGACCACCACGGTGGCCACGATGATCAGCCAGCTCTGCCGGACGACGTGGAGCACCTCGCGCAGCTGCATCAGGCTCGAGGCCTCTCGGCGAGATGCAACAGAGCCGGTGCGGTCATCACAGTGATCCTCTCGGGTGGTGCCGTCATGGCGCGGTCGGTCGGGTCGATCACAGGTGGTCGCCCAGGAAGCTGCGGACTTCCTCGCGCACCTCGGTGCTGAGCAGTGCCGTGCCGTGCCGTTGCGTGTCGACGACGAGCAGCTCGGCCGGGACGTCGGCAGCCTCCAGGGCCGCCGCCATCGCGGCGGCCTGCTCCTCCGGGACCAGCTCGTCGGTGCCGTTCACCAGCAGCATCGGTGGGTCGGACGGGTCGACCCCGGTGATCGGCGAGGCCGGCACGGACTGTGGACAGTCCGCTGCGGAACTGCAGCCGAGATAGTTCAGCACCAGTTCCACGGCCTGCTCGCTCGGCTCGCCCAGCTCCAGCCCCTCCGGGGACATCACCGAGACGCCGCTCAGCGAGACGACCGCGGCCAGCCGCTCACCGGTGTCGAGGGGGCCCTCCCCGCGGGTGGCCAGGCTCTGCGCGATGATCGCGCCCGCCGAGCTGCCGATGGCGCCGATCCGCGCCGGGTCGATGCCGAAGCGCTCCACCTGCGCCGGTTCGCGCAGCCAGCGGACGGCGTTGGCCAGGTCGTCGACCTGCGCGGGGAAGGTGTACTCCGGGGCGAGCCGGTAATCGATCGAGAACGCGGCCTGGCCGAGCTCTGCGGTCAGCTCGCAGAGCTCGCGCGCCCCGCCGCTGGCGCGGTCGCCTTCGGTGAAACCGCCGCCGTGGACGATCACCACGGCCCGGGTCGGCTCCTCGGCATCGGTCGGCAGACAGGCGTCGAGTTTCAGGTCCACCTCGTCGTCGGACCAGTAGGTCAGGCCCTCCTGGATCTCGACGTCGGCCGCACCGGAGTCGGGTCGCTCCGCCGGCGCAGGCGAACAGGCGTTCAGTGCGGCCGACAGCGTGATCGCGACCAGGGCGATCAGCGGTGCACCCCGACGCCGGGCGCGACCGGGCGTGGCAGGGGGGATCACGTGCATCAGGGTGTCTCGAATCCGTGGGGCGGCGACGGACGAGGCCCCAGTGGTCGACGAGTGCGTGACCGGGTCCCGCGCCGAGGCCATCGGCTGTTCAGTACTGCGCTGGCTGCGCACTTCATCATCCTGTGCCGGAGGGCATGGCATGGATGACAGCCGAGTGAACTTAGCGCGCTCGGGCGCCCGGAGGCCGGGCAGTGCCCCGAAAGTGTCGGCCGTGTGATCGGATCGTTGCAGGTGGGGCCCGCGCCGCCCGGCTCGCCGGGGACCGCCCGGGGCCGGTGCAGTGACCGGATTCACGTGGGCTGTCGGGCAGGTGACCGGCGGGTGTCCACCGCGTGCCCTCACGCTGCGTTCCCGACCGGTGGTGCCCCCGTGAGCATTCGCGGGCACAACACGGAGAGTCACGGTCCATGCACTCTTTTTGGGGTGCCGCTGCCGGGATCACTTGGCTACCTTCTCTCTGCCGGTTGCGCAGCGTGGTCATCGGCGGTCCCAGACCTTTAGCTGCGGGTTCACGCTGGCCCGCGGTGCTGGCTGCACGGGGGTGCATTGGATGAGCGTGCTCGGCGAGCGGCACGAGGTGATCGGTCACAGGCGGCCCTCGGCGACCCGGCATGCTGGCACGGAATCCCGGCGGTGGCCGTCCGCGCTGCCCTGGCTGCGTGGCGAGGGCACGGTGGCCCGCCGCGCCTGGCGGTCGGCGTACGTGCGCCGGGTCGCGGTGGTGGACACGATGGCGGCGACCGTCGCGGCGCTGGTCGCTTACCTGGTCCGCTTCGGCTCGGCGGGGACCTCGCCGTCCGAGCAGCCGTCGTTGTTGATGGCGACCCTGCTCCCGGTCGTGTGGGTGGGGGCGATGCTGGCTGCCCGCAGCTACGAGGAGCGGTTCCTCTGGGTGGGTCCGGAGGAGTTCCGCCGCGTCTTCGGTGCCGCCGTCCTCCTCCTCGCCTCCGTCGGTACGGTCTCCTGGGCATTCCAGCTCGAACTCGCCCGCGGCTTCGTGGTCATCGCGCTGCCGCTGGCCACGGTGCTGACCCTGCTGACGCGTTACGGGCAGCGTGCCTGGCTGCACCGTCGCCGCGCGGAGGGCCAGTTCCAGCAGACCGCGATCATCGTCGGCCACCGCAGCGGCGTGGCCGCGCTGCACGCGCAGATCGATCGGGAGGCCTACCACGGCTATCGGGTGATCGGCTCCTGCATGCCCGGTGGGCGTCTCGCCGACGTCGCCACCACCTTCGACGGCCTGCCGGTGCTCGGTGGGCTGGACGACGTGGTGGAGGTGGTGCGCCGCTACGAGGTCGACACCGTCGCCGTGCTGCCGTCCCCGGAGCTGGACGGGCCGGCGCTGCGGCGGCTGGGCTGGGAGCTGGAGGAGACGCGGGCCGAGCTGCTGCTGGCGCCGGCGGTGACCGAGATCGTCGGGCCGCGGGTGCGGATCCGGCCGGTGTGCGGGCTGCCTCTGCTGCACATGGAGCGCCCGGAGCTGCGTGGGCTCCGGCGGGTGACCAAGGAGACCTTCGACCGCACCGCCGCCGCCCTGGGCGTGCTGGTCATCCTGCCGGTGCTGGTGACGCTGGGGTTGGCGGTCGGGCTGACCAGCCGCGGTGGGGTGTTCTACCGGCAGGAGCGCGTCGGCCGGGACGGGCAGACGTTCCCGATGCTGAAGTTCCGCACCATGGTCCCCGGTGCCGACCAGATGCTGTCGGACCTGCTGGCGCGGAGCGACGGCAACGGTGTGCTGTTCAAGATGAAGGACGACCCCCGGACGACGCGGGTGGGCAGGTTCCTACGGCGCTACTCGCTCGACGAGCTGCCGCAGCTGTTCAACGTCGTGCGCGGCGACATGTCCCTGGTGGGGCCGCGCCCGCCGCTGCAGTCGGAGGTCGAGCGCTACGGCTTCGACATGCATCGCCGGTTCCTGGTCAAGCCCGGCATCACCGGGCTGTGGCAGGTCAGCGGACGCTCGGACCTCTCCTGGGAGGATTCCGTGCGCATGGACGTCCGGTACGTGGAGAACTGGTCGCTGACCTTCGACTTCATGATCCTGTGGAAGACCCTCGGTGCGGTGTTGCGGGGAACTGGCTGCTGACGGACTCCTGCTCGGCACGTGTGTCGCACCACCGTCACCTTGCCGGCTCGTGCACGCCCTCAGCACGCGGAGACCACCGGAGCCGGCGGGGATGTGCTGCGATGCAGGCCACGCGCCACCAGGGCGAGGAGACCGTGGGAAGCTCTCGGCCGCGTCCGCCGGTGCGACGGCCGCCGTGTCGTGCCGATGAACACCGTAGTGCGGCTGTCGAGCCGCTTGGCAGGAAGCAGGGACGATGGTCGGACGTAGTTCTCCCGCTGCTCCGGGTCGGTCGCTCCGCCGTCACCCCGTGCGGGCCCGCCGCTACCTCCGGGCCGGCCTGACGCTCGACCAGTTCTTCGACGAGCTCAACGCCCGCGGTGTTCGCTACGCCGTTCTCCGGTGGTTCGAGACGCTCCCCGACGTGGACCCCGGGGAGGACGTCGACATCCTGGTGGCCGACGAGGACCTCGACGTCGTCGGCACGATGCTGGTCTCCCACCTGGTCGCCCCGCGGCGGCAGAAGTTCGACGTCTACACCATCTGGGGGTTGCCCGGCTCGGACTACCGCGGCATCCCCTACCTCGCCCCGGCGCTGGCCACGGGCATCCTCGAGCGGGCGGTCCTGCTCCGCGGCCGCTACCGCGTTCCCAGCCCGCTGGACCACTTCGACTCCATGGCGTATCACGCCGTCTACCACAAGGGGGCGCGGTCAGGGCTGCCGGAGGCGGTCGGTGCGGTGCCGCAGTTGGCAGGGGCCGCCGAACACGACTACGCCGCGGTCCTCGCCGGGCTGGCCGAGCAGAGCTCCCTGTCGGTTCCCGCCACGCTGAGGGACCTCGATGCCTACCTCGCAGGCAAGGGCCTGCGCCCGCCGCTGGACACCCTGGACAAGCTCGGCGTCTCCAACGACTGGCTGCGTCGGCACGTCGACGAGCAGTTCGGGCCGGCGGACGCCGGCATCCCCGGTCTCGCGGTGTTCGTGCTGCGGGAGCGGGCGGCGCACCAGCTCGACCTCCTTCGGCAGGAGCTGCTCCGGCAGGGCTGGGAGCCGCTGGAGACGGTGCCGCTCCACGGCGACGCGGCGGCGCGGGTGACCGCCGGTGTCCGGGGTGGCAACTGGGGCAGAGGGCCGTGGCCGGTCGGCGGTGGCCCGCCGGTCGCCTACGTCGTCGCCTACGACCTGAGCGCCAGCGTGCGCGCCGACACCGTCACCGGTGCGCCCCCGTACGACCTCGGCCGCGTGACCGCCACCAAACTGCGCATCCGGCGGCGGTTCCTGGACAGCATGCCCAGGGGAGAGCGGTGCAATCCGCTGCACAGCTCTGACCAGCCGCGCCAGGCGCTGGACTACCTCGCACTGCTGGACGATCCCGGTGTGCTGGCGCGCGCACGGGAGCGGATCGGGAAGACCACGGCGGCCATGGTGTTCCCGTATCCGGTCGTCGAGGTCATCCCGAGCGGACGGCGGCGTGCGGTGACGGCCGTCGTGGCACACCCGGAGTTCGGCGAGTGCATCTGCAAGCTCTTCTACCCCAGCGCCCGCCGTTTCCTCCTTCGGGAGCTCCGGGCCCGCACCGACTTCGCCGCGCTTCCCGAGATGCCGGCCCTGCTGGCGGCCGGCGACAACTGGCTGCTCTCCGAGCGGTACACCGACACGCGGGCGCACGTGCGACGGCAGCTCCCCGGCGTTCGACAGATCCAGCTGACCACGGAGGCGTCCTCCGCGCTGGCCGGACTCGCCGGCGCGTTGAACGAGAAGGGCGCCTTCCTGCTCGACCTCTCGCCCTTCAACCTGCTCAGTGATCCCAGGTACGGCCTCAAGGTGCTGGACTGGGAGTTCCTCCAGGACTACCCGGGCGAGATCCCGCCCGTCGTCGAGTCGCCCACCGTCGTCGGTCACGCGAAGGGCCTGTCCGGCGTCGACGTGCCGGTGGGCGTGAGCGCCCAGGGCGAGTCCGCGATGACGGTGTTCCACCCGGTGGTGAGCGGGCTCCCGGCCTGGGCCCTGCTGAGCTGGCCGGCGAGGTTGGTGCCCGCCGTCGCCGAGGTCGGGATGGTTCTCGGGTATCTGTACGTCGGGCTCCGGACGGTGGCCCGGAAGACCGTGCGCGGATCCGGGAAGCGGCTGCGGCGGCGGGTCCGGTTCCTGCTGGTCCGCGTCGGCGAGCGCCGGTCGGCCCCGAGGGGGCCGTCTCGGTGACTCCGGTACGGGACGCCGGCCCGGGGCTCGGCCGAACACCGGGCGGGTCCATGGCCGGCACGGTGTTCCGGGGACTCTCCTGGTCGATGGTGGGTGCGCTGGGCCAGGCGCTGCTGCAGATCGTCGCCCTCGTGGTGCTGGCGCGGCTCGTTTCGGTGGAGGAGTTCGGCATCGCCGTGGCGGCCGCTGTGGTCATGAGCTTCACCCTCATGCTCAGTGAGCTCGGAATCGGCCCGTCGCTGGTCCAGGCCCGCGAGCTGGACCGGACCGACATAGCCACCGCCTTCTACCTGGCCGCCGCGGTCGGGGCCGTGCTCGCCGGGTGCCTCATCGTCCTGGCCCCCGTGCTGGGGCCGATCGTGGGCCTGCCCGCGGACTCCTCCTACCTGCAGCTGCTGTCCATCGCCGTCGTCCTGGGCGGGCTCAGCGCGGTGGCCGTGGGACTGCTGCAGCGGCAGATGCGCTTTCGCGAGCTGGCCCTGGTCGGGCTGACTTCCTACGGTGTCGGCTACCTCGGCACCGCCGTCGTCCTGGCGTCGGCCGGTGCGGGCGCGGCCGCCCTCATCTGGGGGCAGATCGTGCAGGCGCTGCTGGCGGCGATCGGCTACCACGTGCTCGTCCGGCCCGACGTCCGGCCCCGGCGACTCGGGGCCATGGCAGCGAGCAGCAGGCGGATCCTGGGGTTCGGGTCGGGCTACTCCCTGGCCCGGTTCGGCAACTGGATCGGGGTCAACGGAGACAACCTCGTCGTGGCCTCGGTCCTGGGCCCGGCTGCGCTCGGCATCTACTCGCGCGCCTACCAGCTGCTGGTGCAGCCGGCCAACCTCATCGGGACGGTCGCGGACAAGGTGCTGTTCCCCTCGTTCTCCCGCATGCAGGACGACGGGCGGCGCCTGGCTCGCGCCTACGTCCTGGTCAACTCCCTGGTCGCGGTCCTCACGATCCCGGGCAGCGTGCTGCTGCTGGTGCTGGCGCCCGAGCTCGTCGACGTCCTGCTCGGGGAGGAGTGGTCGGCCGTGACGCTACCGCTCCAGATTTTCGCCGTGGTCTTGCTGCCACGGACCGCCTACAAGATCAGTGGCTCGCTCGTCCGAGCGACGGGCGTGGTCTTCCGCAGCGCATGGCGGCAGTGGCTCTATGCGGCCGAGATCCTCTGCGGCTGTTGGATCGGCAGCCACTGGGGCGTCGTCGGGGTGGCAGTCGGCGCATCGGTCGCCATCGTCCTGCACTTCACGACCATGCTCGTGTTCTCGGCCCGCGTCCAGCGGGGCATCGTCGGCGACGTCCTGCGGGCCTACGCCAAGTCCCTGCCGGCCGGTATCGCTATGGCAGCCGTGTGCTTCCCGCTCGCCGCGGCGCTGCGCGGGTCTGCGCCGGACGTCGTCACCCTGCTCGGCACGGCTGCGGCGGGCGTGGTGACGGGCGGGCTCGCGCTGCTGGGGTCCCGCAGGCTGTTCCGGGAGGAGCTCGCGACGCTGCGGACCGCGCGCGCCCGGCCGGCCCGCTCCGCCCCGGCGCCGGTTCCCGCGCCGTCCGGTCCTACCCGGCTGTGACCGCACGCCGCCCCAGGGTCCGCCGGGCGGAGTGAGCGGGCGACGTAGCCGGGCGGCCGCGTCCCGGGCGGGCCGTCGGGAGGGGCGCGTCGTCACACGGGGCTCACGCGCCTCAGTGGCCGCAGAGGATCACAGCGTTACGTAACCGTGATGATACGTTCTGTGCATGTCTCCCTCGCACCGCGTCTCCGGACCGAGAGTTCCGTCCTTCTCGCGCCGGATGCTGTCGCTCATCGGCGAGACCTGCACCCGTCCGGTCGCCCTGCTGGTCGCCCTCGGGTGCCTGGTTCCCCTCGCCGACGACGTCGCAGGGACCGTCGTCGCGTCCCCGGGTGTCGACCACGCCGCTGCGCGGTCCGGAGTTGCGGGCAGTGTCGTCGACCCGGCCGACCGGCCCGATGCGGAGGCGGCGGCGGCGAGTGCCCGGGTGCTGGTCGAGGAAGCGACCCGCAGCCTCCGGGCCGATGCGCTGGCGCGCGCACGGGCCGACACCCTCCCGCTGCCGACCCCCGCGAGGGAGACCGCGGCCGCTGCCCGCACCGCGCCCGACCCCAGCCCCACGCCCGGTACCGGGTCCACGGCCACGACCACCATGACCCCCGGTACCGGGTCCACGGCCACGACCACCATGACCCCCGGTACCGGGTCCACGGCCATGACCCCCGGTACCGGGTCCACGGCCACGGCCCCCGTGGCCCCCGCTGCTGTCACGGCCGAGACGGCCGCCGCCGCTACGACCGATCCAGAGGCCGGATCGGTGAGCGGTGCCGGTGGCCCGCTCAGCTGGGCCCCGCCCGCCGGGTACACCAGCTACCCCGTCAAGCGCGTCACGGCCACCGACTCCCTCACCACGGTGAACGGTCGCGGCGGCGACGTCTACGTCCAGCTGTCGCCGGACCACCCCGTCGGCCCGATCGCCATCACCGACTGCCGCAACGCGGTGGTGATCGGCGGGCACATCACCGTGCTGCCCTCGGCCACGGTGAACGGCGCCGACCAGCGCGCCATCTACGTGCGCAACTGCACCGGGACGGTGCACATCGAGGGCGTCCACATCGACGGCGCCGTGAGCGGCGCGCAGTCCGACGGTATCGCCGTGAACGCCCCGAAGGCAGTGCTGCAGATCCAGAACGTGCGGGTCGACGGTTTGCGCGGCGGGGCCAGCGGCAACCACGCCGACGTCTTCCAGCCCTGGGGTGGCGTCCGGGAGTTCCGCATCGACCGGCTGAGCGGCTCGTCGAACTTCCAGGGGCTGCACATCTTCGAGAACCGCGGCGAGATCGGCCGCGGGATCATCAGGAACACCGACATCGCCGGCACCGATGTGAAACCCATCGACAAGGGCGGCTACTACATCTGGACCGACTGCGACGACGACTACCCGCTGCTGTTGGACAACGTCTACGTCACCCCCCGACCGGGGCGACCCTTCAGCCAGTCCGTCTGGCCGTCGGTGACCCACAAGGAGTGCCCCGCCAAGGTCAGCGAGGGCATGGCCACGTGGCCGGCGGATGATTCGATCACCGGCGGGGTGCACGAGGGCAGGCCCTCGTCGGGTGCCTTCGTCCCGGCCGGAACGGTGGGTCTGGGATACACGTCTCCCGGATACTGATATTCCTGGCCCCTCCCGAGTTCCTGCTGGGCGGTGTCGCCCGGGTGACCCGGTGGTCGGCGTGTCGACCGTGCCCGTCGGAGCCCGGCTGATGGAGCTCTCGAATCGCCGTCCTGAGGGCGGCGTTCGAGCCCGACTCCGATGACATCCGTGCCTCTCCGGAGCTGGGCGTCGCCGCCCAGCTCCGCTCGCAGGCGCGGAGGTGCAGGTGACCGATCCAGGCGCGGTGGATGACTGGCGGCGGCTGCCGCCCAGTCGGAACGCGCCGACACCGCAGGGGACGCAGATCGCGCCGACGCGGTCCCGGTGCTCCCCAGTGACAGCAGTACTGCGGGCTGGACCCGGTCGCCTTCGGGCGGCTCGTCGCCCCGAGCGGTTCCTCGACGACCGCAATGTCCTGGAGCGCTACCGGCCGGACCCACCCTGCTACGGGTCGCCGCGCTGACCGGTCTCCATCGCCGCCGGAGCCCTGGTTCCCCCTCGCGGTTCCGTCGGGCGTGTCTCCTGCCGAGGAGGACGGCATGGCGGCCTGGGTCCTGATCGTCCTGCTGGTGTGGGTACCGATCGCGATCACGGTTGCCGTCGCTTGCGGCATCCGAATCGCCGACGAGCGTGGGGCCCCGTGGCCTTCACTCCTCACCACCGACCGGCCGATCGTGTTCCCCCGATGGCAGGAAACGTCGCACCGCTGACCCCACCGGTCACAGACACCCCGATGGTGTGACCAGCCGGTCGTGTTTCGCCTCGGGTCTGCCGATGATGAGCGTGTGTGGGCGTGGATCGTCGTGGGCCTGGGCGCCTGGCTGCTGTTCGCCGTCGTGCTGGCCCTCGTCGTCGGCCGCGGCATCCACCTCGCCGACCGGCGTTCCCCTGGCTCCGCCGCGGCGCTGACCAACGCTGGCCCGGCTCCTGCCGTGTCCGTCGTCCCCGTCCGCACCGGGCGCCGACGGGTTCCGCTCCCGCCGGTGGGTGTCGGCCTGGCCGCGAGCGCCGTCGCGTTGGAGACTGCCGGGTACGTCGCCCGGCTCTCCGGCGCCACCGGTCCCGCTGCGCGGTTGCTGTCGATGGATGCGCCCTACTCGCTGCCGCGGATGTTCATCGCCGCCCTCTTCGCCGCCGCCGCGTTCGCCGCCGTGGCCGGAGCCGCCCGAAACCCCGGGCGCCGTACCTGGTGGCTCGCCGTGGCTGCCGTCGCCGCCGCCGTCTCCACCGTCAAGGCCGGCAGCACCGTGCACGCCGATGCCATGACCGCCCTGGCCGGCGCCGCGGGCTTCGCCGGGGCGGTCGCGGTCAGCGCCTTCGTCGCCGCCTGCGGGCTCGCTGCGCTGACCTTCGTCAGCCGCACCGAGCGCCGCGACCGGCGTCGAGTCCTCGGCTGCCTGGCCGGCTATGCCGGAGCCTCGGTGGGGCTCGGCGCCGTCGCCGGCGTCCTGGATGGGCACTGGGCGGTGGCCGCGACCTTCCTCGAGGAGACCGGCGAGGCGCTGGCCGGCGTGGCGTTCCTCGTGGCCGTCCTCATCGGGGTCGCACCGCGCCTGGTGTTGCCCGCCGGCTGGGTGCTCCGCCGGGAGGATGACGCCGCGAGCCTCGAGGCGCCGCAGCGGCTGCCCGGCGCGGAGGGCGCCGCCCGGGGCTGACCACCGTCCCGCAGCGGAGGGTCGCGCGACTCTTCGGGCAGTGCCACGTCGCCGGACGTGCCGGCGTTCTGCGGCAGCGAGTCGCTGCACAGGCAGTCCCACGTCCGACCGGTGGAGACGGTGCCGAGGTGGACGACGTTGCTCAGGCTCGTAGGGGGGACGGCATCAACCGGGGATCCCCCACCACGGAGGCATGGCCGGGCCCCGGCTCAGCTCAGTCTTCCTGTCCCTATCGGTGACGCCTGGCAGGCGTGAAAATGTGGCCGGGTCGCCCGCCGACGTCGGTCTCCCGCCTGGGACACGATCCCGTAGCTCAGTCTGACGCTGGGGCCTGGACCTGAAGGGTCGCGC
>NZ_SPQN01000019.1 GCF_004571065.1 Geodermatophilus sp. DF01-2 | reverse complement strand
CGGGCGGCGGTCGACCGGTGGCCCGCGGCCACCGGGCTGGTCCGGAGCCGGGTGCTCACCGCGCTGCTGGACGAGGTGCTCGACGGCGCCGACGGCCCCGCCGAGCTCGCCGTCGAGGTCGCCGGGATCACCCAGCACGACCTGTGCGCGGCCCTCGCCGACGAGGTGCGGCGCGGGCGCCGGGTGGCCCGGCTGGACCGCGCGGCCGGGCTGCTGGTCGAGCAGGCGCTCGACCTCGGCGTCGACCTGCCGCTGATCGGGTTGACCGGGGACACGTGGGAGCTGGCGCTGCTGGCCACCCGCCGCCGGGCGGTCGGCGACGCGCTGGCCGACCAGTGGCGCCGCTCCGGCGGAGGGTGGACGGCGGAGCACGGCGCGCTGCTCGGGCACCTGCTCGTCGCCGACCCCGGGTGGCTGGCGCGGCTGGGCGACGCCGTCCCGGTGGCGGTGCTGCCGCCGGTGCTGCGCTGGGCGGCGCTGCGGATGGACGTGCCCGCCGTCGAGGAGCTGGCCGCCGCGGTGGCGACCGGTTCCGCGGCCGGGCGCGGCTGGGCGCTGCGCGAGGTGGTGTTCGGCTCGGAGCTGCCGGCGTCGGACGTCGACGAGGTCCTCGGCCGGCGGCTGGAGCTGCTGCTGGTCGACGACGGCTGGCCGCGGGAGCTGGCCGAGTCCTTCGCCCGCAGTCGCGGTACCGACGACGCCGCCCCGCGCCGCCGCCGTCGCCGCGGCGACTGAGAAAGGACCTCCCTGCCCCCGCCACTCGCGAGCTCGCGGCGGGACCCTGCAGGGAGGCCGCCCGTCCTCCCCACCCTTCGCAGGCTCGGGGCGGGGCCGGGGACGGGGCCGCTCCGGAGAGGACGTCGGTCCGGCCCGCCGAGGCTGATCAGGGCCAGGGAATGCGGCTGCTGGGACGGCTGTGACTGCGCGGCCCTCGGCCAGGCGCGGGGCGGCCGCCATGTCGAGCTCTCCGCGTACTCTCGGCGCCGGCCGCCCCAGCACCGTGGCCCGCTCGGCGTCGAACTGCGCGGATCGGTCCGTCCGTCAGGGGCGCGGAGTTCCAGGCAGTGCACGTGCCGTTCGGCGGGAGGGGAACCCGGCGTGGACATGGCCCCGCACCCATCGCCGTGCCCGGTCGGCCCGGCCTGAGCATGCCGTCGGAAGGCGCCGTCCTCCAGGACCGCTACGAGCTCCGGTCCCTGCTCGCCACCGGGGGCATGGGGCAGGTCTGGCGCGCCCAGGACCTCGTCCTGGAGCGGCAGGTCGCGGTCAAGGTGCTGCGCAGCGAGTACACCGCCGACCCGGTCTTCCTCACCCGCTTCCGGACCGAGGCGCGGCTCTCGGCGGGGCTCACCCACCCGAACATCGCCGTCCTGCACGACTACGGCGAGGCCGAGGCGGCCGGCGGCGACCGGCTGGTCTACCTGGTGATGGAGCTCGTCGAGGGCGAGCCGCTCTCGGCGGTGCTGGCGCGCGAGGGGCGGCTGCCGCCGGAGCGGACGCTGGGCCTGCTGGGCCAGGTCGCCGCCGGGCTGGCCGCGGCGCACGCGGCCGGGGTGGTGCACCGCGACGTCAAGCCGGCCAACCTGCTGGTCCGCCCCGACGGCGCGGTCAAGGTCACCGACTTCGGCATCGCCTGGTCGGCGTCGAACGCCACGGTCACCCGCACCGGCCACGTCGTCGGGACGGCGCAGTACCTCGCGCCGGAGCAGGTGCAGGGGCAGAAGACCACGCCGGCCGCGGACGTCTACTCCTGGGGCATGGTGGCCTACGAGTGCCTCGCCGGCCGCCGCGCGTTCGACGGCCCCGAGCCGGTCGAGGTCGCCATGCGGCGGCTCTCGGCGGCACCGGACCCGCTGCCGGACGACGTCCCCGAGCCCGTGCGCCGGCTGGTCGAGGAGACCCTCGCTCGCGATCCGGCCGACCGGATCCCCGACGGCGCCGCGCTCGTGGCGGCGGTGGACGACGCCGTCACGGGCCGGACGTCGGCGCGGACGGCGGCGATCCGCGTGCTGCCCGCCGTCCTGCCGCAGCAGCCGGTCACCCGGCCGCTGTCGCTCGGGGCGGTCGCGGCGGCGGCCCCGGCGGACGACGACGTCGACGAGGAGGATCCCGGCCGCGTGCGCCGGCTGCTCGCGCCGGTCGTCGTCGGGCTGGTGGCGACGGCCCTCGTGGGCACCGGGCTGGTCCTCGGGTCGCGAGACACCCCGGCCCCCGCCGCGCCGCCGCCGGCGGCCGCGCCCACGACGAGCGCGCCACCGACGTCCGCGGCACCGAGTCCGACCGTCACCTTCGTCCGGGTGGACGCCGCCGACCACGTCGGACGGCCGGTCGCCGAGGTGCAGGCCTGGCTGACCGGCCTGGACCTCGCCGTCTCGCTGCGCGGCATCCAGACCGCCGACGTCCCCGCCGGCCAGGTCATCGCCCTCGATCCGACCGGCGAGGTGCCGGTGGGCACGACGGTCACGGTCACCCACGCCGTCGCCCCTCCCCCACCCCCACCACCACCGCCGCCCGCCCCCGTGCCGGCTCCGCAGGCGCCGGCCGAGACCGCGACCGGCGACGGGGAGGACGGCGACGAGGAGCGCGGGCGCGACCGGGACCGGGACCGGGACCGGGACCGGGACCGGGACCGCGACGACGACTGACCCCGGTCCGGCTCGACGGGTAATGCGCGTGCGGACGGCAGAGCGGCCTGTTCCACTGTCGCGACCGCACCCGAGAAGCGAGAGGACCATGGAGAAGATCAGCGACCGGCTGCTCAACTGGGCGTCGATCCTCGAGCCGACCACCCGCCTGCAGGCCGAGCGCACCGCCTCGATGCCGTTCATCCACCCGCACGTCGCGCTGATGCCCGACGCGCACCTGGGGCTCGGGGCGACCGTCGGCTCGGTGATCCCCACCGACCGCGCGATCGTCCCCGCGGCGGTCGGCGTGGACATCGGCTGCGGGATGATGGCCGTGCGCACCCAGTTCATCGGCGACGACGTCCGCGGCCGCAACCTGGCTCCGCTGCACGAGCAGGTGTCGCGGGCGATCCCGCTGTCGGCCGGCCGCTACAACAAGAAGCTGCGGGAGAGCGCGGTCGCGCGAGTCGCCGAGCTGCGCGACCTGCCCGGGGTGGCGCAGGCGGACGGGATCGCGCCGAACTGGCCGCTGCAGCTGGGCTCGCTCGGCTCGGGCAACCACTTCATCGAGGTCTGTCTCGACGAGGCCGACCGGGTGTGGCTGTTCCTGCACTCGGGCTCGCGCGGCGTCGGCAACCGGCTGGCGTCCAAGCACATCCGGGTGGCGCAGGACCGCTGCCGCGACATGGACCTGCCCGACCGGGACCTCGCCTACCTCGAGGAGGGCGAACCGGAGTTCGACGCGTACGTCGAGGCGCTGCACTGGGCGCAGCGCTTCGCCGCGCTCAACCGCGAGGAGATGATGGACCGCCTCGCCGAACAGGTGTCGCAGTTCCTGAGCGGGCGTGGCCTCGCCGAGGAGGTGCACCGGGCGCAGGTGGTCCAGTGCCACCACAACTACACCGAGCGGGAGACCCACTACGGCACCGAGGTGTGGCTCTCCCGCAAGGGTGCGATCTCCGCGCGCGCCGGCCAGTGGGGGCTGATCCCGGGCTCGATGGGGACGGCGTCCTACGTCGTGGTCGGCAAGGGCGACGTCGAGTCGCTGACCTCCGCGCCGCACGGCGCCGGCCGCAACCACTCGCGCGGCGCCGCCCGTCGGATGTTCACCCGGGCCGACCTGGACCGGCGGATGGAGGGCATCGCCTGGGGCCGCTCCGACGCGTTCCTCGACGAGCACCCCGACGCGTACAAACCGGTGGACGTCGTCATGGCAGACGCGGCCGACCTGGTGGAGGTCCGGCACACGCTGCGCCAGGTGGTCAACGTCAAGGGCGACTGAACGTCGCAGGGCACCGACCGCCTGCAGCAGCGCTGCCTCGCCGGGCACACCTGCTCGTGTTTAGTCTACTTGACTCGGTGTCGAGTAGACCCGACACTGGCCGGCATGGGACGGACCTCGGCGAAGGGACGGCGCAATGCGGTGCGCGCGGCCCGCACCGCGACGGGGCTCACCCAGGCCGAACTGGCCGGTGCCGTCGGGGTGACGCGGCAGACGGTGGTGGCGGTGGAGGCCGGGGACTACGCGCCCTCGGTCTACCTCGCACTGGCCATCGCTGCCCGCCTCGGCCGCACCGTCGAGCAGTTGTTCGGCGAGCAACCCGTGGCCGACCGGTCCGGGCAGGGGGCCGACGTGGAGGTGGGACCGTGAGCGCGGACGACGACGTGCAGCCCGGAGGCCGGGGCGGCTGGTTCATGCGTGCGGCCGGCGTAGTGGGCGACCTGGGGGCTCCCTTCTACGCGGAGGAGCGCCAGCGCGACGTCTGGAACGAGGCGTGCGCGGTCGGAGTGCAGGTGGCGCTGTGGTCGGGGCTGACCCTCGCTACCGCGATGGTGTGGCTGGGCGGGGCCACCGGCCTGCCGTACGCCTTCGCCGTCTTCGGGCTGGTCTTCGGGGTCACCTCGTGGGTGGTGGTCCTCTACGCCGAGCGGTTGGGTGTCCGCCTGGACAGCGCCGGGCACCTGCCCCGGCTCCGGCTCGTGCCCTACCTCGTGCTCCTCGTCGCGTTCCTCGTCGGTGTGGTCCGGGCCGCGCCGGCGGACGGGTTCCTCGGTGGCGTGGCCCAGGGCGCCGCGGTCGGCGGTGCGGCGGTGACCCTGTGGCTGCTCGCGAGCGGCCTGCGGGCCCGGCGTCGCACCCGGGACGTCCGGGCCTGACCGGAACCGGCCGGCTGGGTGGTGCACGCAGGCGTCCGCGTGCCGTCGCGTCCGGTTGCGGCAATCGCATTGCCCTCCGGCGGGCTCCCGGCATTCGTGTCGAGGTCGCGACCAGGCCTGTCCGTCGACCTGATCGCCGGACGCATCACGGTGACCGGGGATCTCGACCGCGCCGCCGCAGGGTCGTCGGCCTGCCGAGGACGCCGATGACGCCGTGCAGGAGGTCGCCGGCCCGGCCATCGGGCTCGCCGAGCGCGCCGGCGGCCGCGGCCACGTCGCCGGCACGGACCGGAGGACCGGTCGTCGCCTCCTCCTGGTCCTGCGGCTCGTGGGCATCGTCGACGACCCTCCGGCGGCTCGACCACCACCGACCTTCGCGGTCCGGTGTCAGTCGCCTGGCCGTCCGGAGTCAGGGGGACCCGACGAGCTGGGGCCGGTAGCGCTCCCGGGGATGCCGGGGTCGCGCTGCTCCTGGGACATCGTGCCGCCCTGCGCGGCCCGCGGCTCCTCGGCCGGGTCGGCGTCGACCTCGCCGGGCTCCGGGCGCTCACCGGGCAGGACGTCGTCGTCGGGTCGCTGGTTGGTGCCGCCGTACGGGCGTCCGGTCATGTTGCTCTCGGTCATCGCGGGCCTCCTCGTGTCGGGTCCTGTGCAGTACCCGGCCCCGGGGATGGTCACGCGGGCGCGATGACCCGAACCGGCTCGCCGCGGAGGAAGGCCGCGACGTCCTCGACGACCTCGCGGTAGAAGACCGTGTAGGTGTCGCGGGTGACGTAGCCCAGGTGCGGGGTGAGGACGGTGCGCTGCGCGTTGCGCAGCGGTGAGTCCACCGGCAGCGGCTCGCGGTCGTAGACGTCGAGGCCGGCGCCGCCGATGCGCCCCTCGTGCAGCGCCTCGACCAGGGCCGCCTCGTCGACGATCGGCCCGCGCGAGGTGTTGACGAGGATCGCGGTGGGCTTCATGCGGGCGAGCTCGTCGCGGCCGACCAGTCCGCGGGTGCGCTCCGAGAGCACCAGGTGCAGCGTGACGACGTCCGCGGTGGCGAGCAGCTCGTCGCGCTCGACGCGGCGGACCCCGGCCTCGGCGGCGCGCTCGTCGGTGAGGTTGTGGCTCCAGGCGACGACGTCCATCCCGAAGGCCTGGCCGATGCGGGCCACCCGCGTGCCGAGGCGGCCGAGGCCGACCACGCCGAGGGTGGCGCCGGCGAGGTCGGTGCCGACGGTGCGCTGCCAGCCGCCGGCGCGCACCCCGGCATCCTCCGTGGGCACGTGCCGGGCCACGGCCAGGATCAGCGCCCAGGTCAGCTCGACGGGGCCGGTCGGGTGCGCGCCGGTGCCGCAGACGGTCACACCGCAGTCGGCGGCCGCGGCCACGTCGATGGCGGCGTTGCGGGCGCCGGTGGTCACGAGCAACCGCAGCTCCGGGAGCCGCTCGAGCAGGCTGCGCGGGAACGGCGTCCGTTCGCGCATCGCGACGACCACGTCGAACCCGGCCAGCCGCGCGGCGACGGCGTCCTCGTCGTCGAGGTGGTCGGCGAAGCCGACCACCTCCGCCTCTCCTGGGAGGCGGGACCAGTCGGCGAAGTCGGCGGCGACGGCCTGGAAGTCGTCGAGGACGGCGATGCGCAGCACGTCCCCGAGCATGCCGGCGGCCCCCGCCCGATGAAAGCGGGGGTCGCCGTACCGTCAGCGGGGCGTGCTCAGCGCACGGGGCCGCGGCCGTAGCCGCGGCCGCCGCCCCGCTTCTTGTTCTGCTCGCCCATCTTGGCGATGAACTCCTTGATCTTGGCCTGGTTCTGGGGCTTGCGGGCCTCCTGGACGACCTTCGCCGCCAGCCCCGACGCCAGGACCTTCCTCAACATGCCGGCCATGGTGTGTTCCTCCTCTGTTCGGTTGCCCTGGTCGTGCCCGCCAGGGACCCGGTCCAACCACCCGGCTCGCACGGCCGTCCGTCGCCGTGCGGTCACGGTGCGTTCGGCCACTCCGGGGCCGCACGAAGTTCTCGTCGAGCCGCCGACCTGCGCCTTCTCCACGAGATCGGCTCCCCGGCGGGTCCGTTCGCGGAGGTCAACGCGGCGAGTCGGGGCCGTGGCGGCGGGCTGCCCGCACCCCCGCTCCGCCGTGGGGCCGCCCCGGCCGCCCCCTAACCTCGGTCGCCGTCCGGAGGCCCCTCGTCGCCGAATCGTGGTGACACCTCCGGAGACGCCGAACCGGGCGCCGGCACCGTGCCGGTGCCCGGACCGGGGACCCAAGGCAGCAACTGGGGTGGAGCGCGACTCGTCGCGCCGGGCGACTCCTCCGTCCGAACCCGTCAGCTAACCCGGTAGGCGGTCGTGGAGAACAGGAGAACCGTCGTCGATGACGACTGCACGCACGTCCACCGCCCGTCGCTCGTTCCGCGGCATCGCCGTCGCGACCATCGCCGGTGCCGGCATCGCCCTCTCCCCCCTGCCGGCCTCGGCCAACGCGGGGAGCGCGGGCGGTGGTGGTGGCGGCGGTGTCACCGCCACCGTGGCCGCCCCGGCCCCCGCTCCCAACGGCGCCGCCGAGAAGGCCGTCCAGACGGCGCTCGCCCAGGTCGGTGACCGGTACGCGTGGGGCGGCAACGGGCCCGACGCATTCGACTGCTCAGGGCTGACCAGCTTCGCCTACCGCGCGGCCGGCATCGACATCCCGCGCACCTCGCGGGCCCAGTCGAGGTTCGGCACCCCGGTCGCGAAGTCCGACCTGCAGCCCGGTGACCTGGTGTTCTTCTACCACCCGGTCGGGCACGTGGGCATGTACATCGGCAACGGCCAGATGGTGCACTCCTCGACCTACGGCCAGCCGGTCAAGGTCGTGCCGCTGGACTCGATGTACGGCTACAACAGCGCCCGCCGGGTCGCCTGACCGCCGGTCGCCCCGGCCGCCTGCCCGGCGGCCGGGGCACCTCGGGGCGCCTCCCCGGTCGAGCTCCCGCCGGGAGTCAACGACAGGGGTGCGGCGGCTCGTCGGCGGGCTGGAGGCAGAACACCGAGCCGGGCTCACGCGGCCAGGCGTGCAGGAACAGCAGGCCGTACCGCAGATTGAGCATCGCGTCGGGGCCGACGGCGGCGACCAGGTCGACCACCCGGCCGGCGTCGTGGTTGCGGTAGCGACGCAGCTCGGTGCCGCAGGCGACGGTGAGCACGTCGCCGACGGCACCCATGACCACGGCCGGGGCCCAGGCGTCGTCCGGGCTGCCGTCGGACAGCTGGAGCCGCACCGGGTGGACGGCGTGGCCGGCGGCGTAGCTGCTGCAGGTCGCCTGTCCGGACGCCCGACGGCCGGTCCCGAAGGAGGATCCGAGGTCGGGGTCGGGCATGGGGCGCTCCTTGCTCTCACCTGCGGGTCGGGCCCACGGGTGTCCAGGTAAGCACCCGGGAACCGCGTTCGACCCGCGGCACCGTCCGATCGGGCGTGGGCTTCCTCCGTGAGCGTGGGCGACGGCGGGACATGGTGACGCAGCGTGGCGGCGGCCGGGTCGCGGCGGCGCGTCACCGGGTTGCCGGTCGACGTGGACGCCGGTCGTCAGGGACGGCATCGACGTTCTCCGACTGGTCATCGTGGGCGGGGCCGTGGTCTTCGCGGCCGACGGCCGTTGGGAGCGGCGGCGCTGCTCGCCGCGCTGGGGAGCGTCACGCTCGTCGCACGGCTGGTGGACCTGCCGCGGTGGTGCACTCCATCCTGCCGATGCTCACGGCCCCGGTCGTCCACATCGCGTTCCCCGGCTGGACGTCGTCCCGGAAACCCACGACGAGACGCACCTGCAGCACTACGTGGGCATCGGTGCGGTCACCGCCGCCCCTGGGCATCGCCGTCGGGACGCTGTGGGAGCTGTACGAACGGCGGTCGGATGCATGGCTGGCGACGCAGCTCTCGGAGGGCAACGACGGCACCAACGGCGACCTGCTCCGCGACACCCTGGGTTCCCTCGCCGGGGCCGCGTTGCTGGTCGCGTGGGTCCGCTTCGGCTGGGGGTCGGTGCGGCGCATCCCCGGGGTCAACACCCACGAGGACGTCAGCGCCCGACGGGCCGGCCCGCGGTGGGCACCGGGTCGGAGGCCGACGCGCCCGACCCGCCGGAACCACGCCGGACGAACTGCGAGATGCCGAGGGAGGCTCGGGAACCGCGCCACGATGCTCGTCAGGAGGCCGCCGTGGACACCTTTCCCAGCACCTGCTGCAGGATTCCCGCGTGACCCCGCGCATGCACCGCTCCCACCGCGTCGCCGGCGCGCTGGTCGGCTCGGCCGTCGGCGACGCCCTCGGCGCGCCCTTCGAGTTCGGCCCGGCCGGGCAGTTCTCCGCGCGGTTCCCGCAGCCGGCCCGCGGCGTGCACACGGAGATGTGCGGCGGCGGGTCACTGGGCTGGCAGCCCGGCGAGTTCACCGACGACACGCAGATGGCGCTGCTGGTGGCTGCGTCGCTGGTCGAGCGGGGCGGTCTGGACGAGGCCGACCTGTTCGACCGGTTCCGGCGGTGGGCGGCGGCCGACCCGCCGGGCGTCGGCGTGCAGACCCGCGCCGTCCTCGGCTCCGGGCTGCCGTGGGACACCGCCGCGGCCGAGCACTTCCGCCGCACCGGCCGCGCGGCCGGCAACGGCTCGCTGATGCGGACGACGCCGGCGGCCATCCGGTTCTCCCGCGACGGTTGCCACGCGACCATGGACGCCGCGCGCCGCATCTCGGCGCTCACCCACGGCGACCCGTCGGCCGGCGAGGGCTGCGCGGTGTTCCACGAGCTGGTGCGGGTGGCGCTCGACGGCGGCGACCCGCTGGCCGCGATCCCGGCGGCGCTCGACGCCGTGGCCGACGAGCACCGCGATCGGTGGGCGACCGTGCTCGCGTCGGACTGGACGCCGGAGCAGGCGACCGAGTCCAACGGCGCGGTGTGGCCGACGCTCGGCCAGGCGGTGTGGGCGCTGCGACAGGGAAGCTCCGTCGCCGAGGTGCTCCGGCTGGTGGTCGACCTGGGCGGGGACACCGACACCGTCGCCGCGGTCGCCGGCGGGCTGGCCGGGGCGGTGCACGGGATGGGCGGCATCCCGATGCGCTGGTCGTCCGTCCTCCACGGGAAGGTGCCCGGCCACGGGGACGAGGTGTGGCGGCTGGCCGACCTGCAGCAGCTGGCGGCCACGCTCGACGGCGGCGTGCAGCAGAGCTACGACCCCGGGGTGATCCCGCGGATCGGACCGCGGGAGGTCCTGCCCGGCATCTGGGCGGGCAACCTCGACGGTGCCCGCTACAGCGACGAGGACTTCGCCGTCATCTCGCTGTGCCGGCTCGGCGAGCCGTTCCCCCACCGGACGCACCGGATGGCCTACATCGCCGACAACGACCACAACGCCGACCTCGACGACATGCTGGCCGACGTCCTCGACGACATGGCCGCGCTGCACGCCGAGGGCCACCGGCTGCTCGTGCACTGCCACGGCGGCGCCTCGCGGACCGGCCTGGTGCTGCGCGCCTGGCTGGTGCGTGAGGAGGGAATGTCGGTCGAGGCGGCGACGCGCCACGTCGCCGAACGCTGGCCGCACCTGGGGCTGTGGAACGACAGTTTCACCGCCGCGCTGCACCGGGTGCACGCGCTCAGCGCAACGGGCCGAGGCGGTCGGCGAGCTCCCGCTTGATCACTTTGCCGGTCGCGGTCAGCGGCAGGCTGTCGACCAGCCGCACCTCGGGCACCTTGTAGGGCGCCATGTTCTCCCGGCACCAGGCGACGACGTCGTCCGCCGTGTCGGTGGCCCCGGACGCCAGCATCACGAACGCGACGGCCCGCTCCCCGGTTCGTGGGTCCGGCATCCCGAGCACCCCGGCGCCCGCGATCCGCGGGTGCCGGCCGAGCAGGAACTCCACCTCGGTGGGGAAGACGCTCATCCCGTTGACCTTCAGCATCTCCTTGTGCCGGCCCAGGTACGACAGGCACCCGGACTCGTCCAGCTGCCCGCTGTCACCGGTGAGCAGCCAGCCGTCCTGGAGTACGTCGGCGGTGGCGTCCGGCCGGCCCCGGTAGGCGGTGAGCAGCGACGGCGACCGGACGGCGATCTCCCCCTCCTCCCCCACGGGCAGCAGGTGGCCGGTCTCCCGGTCGACGATCACGATGTCCGTGCCGGGAACCGGCAGCCCGCAGAAGATCGGCCGGGCGGTGAGGTCACGGTCCGCCAGCCCGCCGGTGAAGGTGTCCATCGTGTGCGTCTCGGTCATCCCGAACGCCGCCTCGCGCAGGATTCCCGGCGAGCCGGTGACCTGGGTGAACCGCTGGCGCAGCGCGGCGTCGAGCTTGGTCACGAAGGAGACGGCCAGCGGCGTCCGCAGCGAGGACAGGTCGCGGCCGTCGGCCTCGGCGCGGTCGAGCAGCGGGATCCACGAATCCACCGGCGCCACCAGCGTGGTGACCCGGTGCCGCTCGATCAGGTCCCACGCCTCGGCGACGTCCCACCGCGGCATCAGCACGCAGGTCGAGCCGTTCACCAGCGGCAGCAGCAGGGCGGCATCCTCCCCGGCGATCCAGAAGATCGGCAGGAAGACCAGCGAGACGTCGTCCGGTGGGGTGTTCATCGCGGTCAGCGCGCTGGCTGCGGTGTAGAGCATGTGTCGCTGCGTGTGCTCGCAGCCCTTGGGCAGGCCCGTCGTCCCGCCGGTGTAGTTCAGCGCGGCGAGGACATCGAGGTCGCCGGCATCGAGGTCGCCGTCGTCCCCGGGCCCCGGCAGGTCGTCGCGGGCCACGACCTCGGCGATCGCCGTCTCGTCGAACACCGTGCGGACGTCGTCGGTGCGTCCCGACTCGAAGACCTCGCGCAGCGCCGAGGCGACGACGGCGACCTGCGCGCCGGTGTCCTCCAGCTCGTAGCGCACCTCCTCGCCGCGGAACATCGGGTTGACCGGCACGTGCACGGCGCCCGCCTTGAGGATCGCGTGGAAGGCGAGCACGAACTCCAGGCTGTTGCCCATGAAGACCGCGACCCGGTCGCCCGGCCGCACGCCGTCCGCGACGAGGTGCGCGGCCAGCCGGTCGCTCTGCTCGTCGAGCTGCGCGTAGCTGAGCGTGCGGTCGCCGACCACGAATGCCGGCCGGTCGCCGCGCTCGCGTGCCCAGTGCCGCAGGTGCGCGGTCAGGGTGATCTCGCCGAGCGGATACCGGACCTCGCGGGGGACACCGGGCGGCCACACCTGCGCGCGGCGTCGCCGCAGGTCGGCGACGTGCGCGTCGATCTCGGCGCGGAACCGGTCGCTGAGGACGGTCATGGTCAGCTCCCCTCTGTGCTCCCGCTCACGTCTACACCGGCGCCGGGACGCACGAGGCGCTGGGGGTCACGGCTCAGCGGTCAGGAGTCCGGAACGCGCAGCGCGGCCCGGAGGCGCCGACGAGCTTGCGGTCGAGCGTCCACAGCGGCGCCTCGAGCTCCTCGGCCAGGGCGACGAAGGCGGCGTCGTAGGCGGTCACGGTCGGGTGCAGCTCCCAGACGCGGTCGCCTAACGCCTCGAAGGGAAAGACCATCGCCGGCAGTTGCAGGAGGTCCTGATGAGCCAGTGCCGCGACCTCCCGCCCGAGACGCTGGGCGAGGACCGCCCGCCGGAGCACGTTGGATGCCTCGACGTACAGGTGGGCCGGCGCCGCGAGGGCGTTGGCACGCAGGCCGTCCCGCGCCCACGTGCCGTCCGGGCCGTCGTCCACGAGCGCGGCGGCCACCGTGGAGGAATCGACCACGATCGTCACCGGCGATCTTCGTCCCGCAGCTCCAGGATCTCCTCGGCCGGCAGCCGGGTGCCGGTCGCCCGGACCCGGTGCTGGACCCGGTCCCACAGGTCGAGGGGGCTCGGCCGCCTGGCCAGCTCGTTCAGCTGGGCGCGGACGTACTCCTGCAACGACTGGCCGGCGCGGGCGGCGCGGGCCGCCAGCTCGTCGCGCGTCTCGTCGGGGACGTCGCGGATGGTCATCGACACGGGCACGCATGCATAATAGCAGCAATGGCGACAGAGTGCTGCTGCGAGGCTCACCAGGTGTCGACGTTCCGGCGCACCCGCCCGGCCGACCGCGGCGCGTCCGCGACCTCGCGGGTGAGCGTGGCGATCCAGCGGCGGGTGTCGGCGGGGTCGATGACGTCGTCGATCTCCCAGTGGGCGGCGACGTTGAGCCCCGTGCCGTTCTCGTACGCGGCGGCGACGGCTGCCTCGTAGGCGGCCTGCCGCGCCTCGTCGTCCTCGATCGCCGCCAGCTCGCGACGCATGCCGAGCCGGACCGCACCCTCCAGGCCCATCGGGCCGAACTCGCTGGTCGGCCAGCCGACGGCGAACCGCGGCACCTTCAGGCTGCCGCCGGCCATCGCCTGCGCGCCCAGCCCGTAGGCCTTGCGGACGACGACCGTGCCGATCGGGACCGAGAGGTTCGCACCGATGACGAACAGCCGGGAGAAGTGCCGCACGGTCGCCGTCCTCTCCGCCTCGGGGCCGACCATGAAGCCGGGGGTGTCGCAGAGCGACACGATCGGCAGCCGGTGGGCGTCGCACAGCTGCAGGAAGCGCGCGGCCTTGTCGGCGGCGTCGGCGTCGATGGCGCCGCCGAGATGGGTGGGCACGTTGGCGAGCACCCCGAGCGGCGCGCCCTCGACCCGGGCCAGCGCGGTGATCATCCCGGCGCCCCAGCCTTTCCGGAGCTCGAGGACCGACCCCTCGTCAGCGAGGGCGTCGAGGACCGCGCGCATGTCGTAGATCCGCTTGCGGTTCTCCGGCACCAGGTGGCGGGCCAGCCGTGGGTCGGGCGCCGTCCAGTCCTCCAGCGGACCCTGGAAGTAGGAGAGATACCGCTTCGCCGCCGCCACCGCGGCGGCGTCGTCGGCGACGCGGATGTCGACCACGCCGTTGGCGTGCTGGACGTCGATCGGGCCGATCTCGTCGGGGTCGACGACGCCCAGGCCGCCGCCCTCGATCATCGCCGGGCCGCCCATGCCGATGGTGGCGTCCTCGGTGGCGATGACGACGTCGCAGGTGCCGAGGAGCGCGGCGTTGCCGGCGAAGCAGCGGCCGCTGGCGATGCCGACGGTCGGCACCAGGCCGGAGAGCCGGCCGAACAGGGTGAAGGCCATGGTGTCGAGCGCGGAGACGGCCGGGTGGTCGACGTCGCCGGGCCGCCCGCCGCCGCCCTCGGCGAACAGGACGACGGGCAGCCGGCGCTTCTCGGCGAGCTCGAACAGCCGGTCCTTCTTGAGGTGGCCGCGCATGCCCTGGGTGCCGGCGAGCACGGTGTAGTCGTAGGACACGACGACGGCAGGGCTGCGCTCGCGGCCGACCAGGGCGCCGTTGACGTCGGCGAGCCCGCCGACGACGCCGTCGGCGGGGGTCTTGACCTGCAGCTCCTCCCGGCTGCGGCGGCGCTCCTGCGCGGCGAAGACGAGCGGGCCGTACTCGAGGAAGCTCCCCGCGTCGACGAGGTCGGCGAGGTTCTCCCGTGCGGTCCGCCGCCCGGCCGCGTGCCGGCGCTGCACCGGGCCCGGGCGGGCGGCGTCGAGGCCCAGCTCGTGCCGGCGCCGCACCTCGGCCAGGTCGGGTCGCTCGGCGTCGAGGTCGAGCGCTGCGGTCGCCTCCTGCCCCTGCCCGTCGGAGTGCTCGACGGTGGCGAGCAGCTGGCCCGGACGGACGGTGTCGCCCACGGCCACGGCGAGGCGGCGGACGGTGCCGCCGGCGGGCAGGGCGACGACGTGCTCCATCTTCATCGCCTCGAGCACGACGACGGCTCCTCCGGGCTCGACCGTCGTCCCGGCCGGCGCCTCGACGGCGACGACCGTGCCGGGAACGGGTGCGCGCAGCGCGTCGTCCGCGGACTCCGTCGACTCCTCCGGCTCCGCCTCGACGTCGGCGTCCTGCCCGGCGGCGGCGACCAGCGCGGCGGTCTTCTCGTCGACGAGCGTGGTGGTGGCCCGCCCGGCCAGGACGTCGGGGTCGGCGAGCAGCGCACGCAGGAAGGCGGTGTTGGTGGCCACGCCGCGGACGGCGAACTCGGCGAGCGCGCGCCCGGCGTGCCGGAGCGCGTCGGCGAGGTCGCCGTGCCGCTCGTGGACGACGACCTTGGCCAGCAGCGGGTCGTAGCGCAGGCTCTGCTCGGCGCCGACGCGGGCGGCGGTGTCGATGCGGATGCCCGGGCCGCCGGGGATGGACAGCGCGCCGAGCGTGCCGCCGGCGGCCACCACGGTGCCGTCGGCCGTGACGGTCTCGGCGTTGACCCGTGCCTGCACCGCCCAGCCGAGGGGGCGCGGCGGGCCGTCGGTGAGGCCGAGGTCGGCGAGGGTGGCGCCGGTGGCGACGCGCAGCTGCAGCCGGACCAGGTCGAGCCCGAGGGTCTCCTCGGTGACGGTGTGCTCGACCTGCAGCCGCGGGTTGCACTCCAGGAAGACGAAGCGCTCGGGGTCGTCGGCGGCGACGAGGAACTCGACGGTGGCCAGGCCGACGACGCCGGCCTCGCGGGCGAGGGTCGCGGCGGCGTGGTGCAGCTGCGTGCGCGTCCCGTCGGGCAGCCGGTCGGCGGGGGCGATCTCGACGATCTTCTGCCGATGGCGCTGGAGCGAGCAGTCGCGATCGCCGAGGACGGTCACCCGGCGCTCGGCATCGCCGAGGACCTGCACCTCGACGTGCCGGGCGCGCTCGAGGTAGGCCTCGGCGAAGACGGCACCGTCACCGAAGGCCTTCTCCGCCTCGGAGGCCGCCCGGGCGAGCGCGGCCGGGATGTCGTCGCCCGTCCGCACGACGCGGGTGCCGCGGCCGCCGCCGCCGGCGCGGGCCTTGAGCATCACCGCGCCGGTGTCGGCGAGCAGATCGGCGACGGTCGCGGCATCGACGCCGGCCGCGGTGCCGCGCAGCACCGGGACGTGCGCGGCCTCGGCGAGCCCGCGGGCGCGGACCTTGTCGCCGAAGAGGTCGAGGGTGCCGGGTGGGGGGCCGACGAAGGTGAGGCCGGCGGCGGCGCAGGCCTCGGCGAGGTCGGGGTTCTCCGACAGGAAGCCGTAGCCGGGGTGCAGCAGGTCGCAGCCGGTGGCCGTGGCGGCCCCGACCACCTGCGCGACGTCGAGGTGGGCGGCGGGGCCGGCGCCGGGCAGCGCGTAGCTGCCGTCGGCCGCGGCGAGGTGGGCAGCGTCGAGCTCGTCGGTGGCCGCGACCGCGACGCAGGACATGCCCTCGGCCGCGGCCGCCCGGGCGATCCGGACGGCGACCTCTCCGCGGTTGGCGATCAGCAGGCGGTGCGGGTCGGCCATCTCCCGATGTTCGCATGCCTGCGCGACCGTCCTGTGGCGGCGGTCACCCTCGCTCCGAGGAAGCCCGTGGCGCCTCTGACCGAGGGGCGACTGCGCGACGACCACCGGCTGCGGGAACCCCTTCGCCGCCGCGGTGATCGCCGGCGTCGTCGGCGCGCAGCCATCCACCTGAGCGGACGACTCAGGCAGCGAGCAAGCGGTGGACGAGCTGGATCGCGATCGAGCCCTCGCCGACGGCGGAGGCCACGCGCTTCACCGACCTGTGCCGGACGTCGCCGGCCGCGAGGACTCCCGGGACGCTGGTCTCCAGCGCCATCGGACGGCGACCGAGCGCCCGGAGCGCGTCGTCGCTGAGATCCGGTCCGGTCATGACGAAGCCGTCGGGGTCCCGCTCGACCGTCGGGGGCAGCCACTCGGTGTGCGGCCGGGCCCCGATCATCAGGAAGAGGGCGTGGGCGTCGACCGTCTCCTCCTCGCCGTCCGCGCGACGGCGCAGCACCAGGTGTTCCAGCCAGCCGTCGCCCCCGCCGTCGACGACCTCGGCGCCGGTGCGGACCTCGACGTTGGGAGTCGCCTCGACCTGACGGACCAGGTAGTGCGACATCCCGGCGTGGAGCGTCGCGGCCCGCACCACGAGGGTGACGCGCCGGGCGTAGCGGGCCAGGTGCAGGGCGGCCTGCCCGGCGGAGTTCGCGCCGCCGACGACGTAGACCTCCTGCCCCGACACGAGCGGCGCCTCCGAGGCGGCGGCGCCGTAGAAGACGCCCGCACCGTGCAACGCCTCGAGCGCCTCGACGCCGAGGCGACGGTAGCTGGCGCCCGTCGCCAGGACGACCGCGCGACCGGCCACGACCCCGCCGTGGGCCAGGGTCACGACGATGCGCTCGCGCTCCCGCCGCAGGTCGGTGACCCGCTGCATGAAGGCGAAGCGGGCGCCGAAGATCCAGGCCTGCTCGTAGGCGCGGCGGGCCAGGTCCCCGCCGGTGACGCCACGGGGGAAGCCGAGGTAGTTGCGGATCGACGAGCTGGCCGTGGCCTGCCCACCGAGACCACCCGAGTCGACGACCAGCGTGCGCAGCCCCTCGGAGGCGCCGTACACGCCCGCGGACAGGCCGGCGGGTCCGTTGCCGACGATCACCAGGTCGTACTGGTCCCCGTCCGGTTCGACGGTCGTCCCCGACGCCCTCGCGATGTCCGTGTCACTGGGGTCTTCCATGACCTTCCCGTCGGGCATGACGAGGAGCGGGAACCTCCTCTTCCCCGCACCGGCGAGGAGGGCGCGGCCCTCGTCGGAGCCGGCCAGGGAGAACCGGTGGGGCAGCGCGCAGCGCCCGAGCACCTCGCGCAGCTCGTACGCCCGGCCGGACCACGTCTCCCCGATCACGTCGATCGTGTGCGGAGCGCAGCGCCGCGCCTCCGCCCACGCGAGCAGGAAGCCCGAGACCGCTCGATGGAACTGCTCGTCCGGTGGTGGTGACGGCCGCACCAGGTAGTGGTCCATGCGCCCGCGCGCGATCGCCTCGAAGATCGCGTCGCCGGTGCCCGGGTCCCCGAGTCGGCCCCACGGGACGAGCAGGACCCGCTGGGCGTGCGGGAACAGCCGCCGCACCTCCCCCAGCAGGCCCGTCCCGGGTGCACCCGAGAGCACCTCGCCGGCGAGCACCAGGGCGACCTGCTCACCGGCCGCGGCGAGCTCCTCCAGCGTGGTGAGCGCCGCCCTCCCCGACCGCAGGCAGCAGACGCGGTAGTCGTGCGCGTACCGGTTGCGCAGTTCGCGCTCGACGTCGCACAGCTGGCCGGGGTCGTCATCGACGGCGATCAGCCAGGGGCCGCCGGCCCGGGACGGTGTGGTCGTCGGGCGGTCGTCGCCCATACCCTGGAACGTAGGAGCGGAGATCCTCCGTCACCAGGTTCGAAGGTCCCTGCGGACCGGGTCGGCTGCCTCGCTCGTGGAAACGCAGGGCCGGCGGGACGTTTCCGCGGGAACGTCCTCGCAGCCACTCGACCAGGCCGGCTCCTCCAGGTCCGGGGCTCCCCGATCGGCCCGGTTCTCCAGCCCACCTGCACCTCGGTCAGCGACGTCGAGGTCGCGATCAGGCGCACGTGGGCCGGCCGAGCGGGTACGGAGCCGTCGACGCGTCCGAACGAGGGGAACCCCATGCGCGCAGTGCAGTACCGGACCATCGGCGGCGAACCCGAGGTGGTGGAGGTGCCGACGCCGGAACCCGGTCCCGGGCAGGTCCGGCTGCGCGTGACCGCCGCCGGGCTGTGCCACTCCGACTGGTTCGTCATGGGCCTGCCCGCCGAGCGGTTCCGCTACGAGCTGCCACTGACCCTCGGGCACGAGGGCGCCGGGGTCGTCGACGCGCTCGGGGACGGGGTCACCGGCGTCGCGGTGGGCGACCCGGTCGCCGTCTACGGCCCGTGGGGGTGCGGGCTGTGCCACGCGTGCGCACGCGGTGCGGAGAACTACTGCCCGCGGGCGGCTCCGCTGGGCATCCGGCCGCCCGGGCTGGGCGCCCCGGGCGCGCTGGCCGAGTACCTGATCGTGGACGACGTCCGGCACCTGGTCCCGCTCGGCGACCTGGAACCGGTGGCCACCGTCTCGCTCACCGACGCCGGGCTGACGCCGTACCACGCGGTCGTCTCCAGCCTCGACAAGCTGCCCGCGGGGAGCACCGCGGTGGTGATCGGCGCCGGCGGCCTCGGACACGTCGGCATCCAGATCCTGCGCGCACTCACCGGATCCACCATCGTCGCGCTGGACATCAGCGAGGAGAAGCTGGCGTTGGCCGCGGAGGTGGGAGCACACCACGCGCTGCCGTCGGACGCATCCGCCGCCGAGGCGATCCGGTCGCTGACCGGCGGGGTCGGTGCGCAGGCGGTGTTCGACTTCGTCGGCGCCGCGGCCACCGTGGAGATCGCCCGGAAGGCGGTGGCGATGGACGGTGTCGTGCAGCTCGTCGGGATCGGCGGCGGGCTGTTGCCGACCGGCTTCTTCTCCACCCCGATGGGGGCATCGGTCCGCGCTCCGTACTGGGGCACCCGCACGGAGCTGATGGAGGTGCTCGACCTCGCGCGGGCCGGCGCGGTTCACGTCGAGGTCGAGGAGTACCGCCTCGACGAGGCACCCGAGGCCTATCGGAGACTGCACGAGGGCACGGTCCGCGGCCGGGCCGTCGTCGTCCCCGGGAACTGATCCGGGGGACTCCCATGGCCTGGACCGATGACCCGCCGATCCTGCTGCTGGACGTCGACGGCGTGCTCAACGCGGCCCGCGTGGACCTGCCCGAGGGCTGGGAGCGGGGGACGTTCAACGGCTACGTGCTCACCTGGGATCCCACCGTCACCGCCCGGCTGCGGGAGCTGCACGAGTCCGGCCGGGTGGAGATCCAGTGGCTGACCACCTGGACCACGGATGCCGACCGGCTGCTGGCCGAGCCGATGGGCCTGCCGCGCGGACTGGTGACCCACGCCCGCGCCGACGCGGCCCCGACCGGGTTCGCCGGTGCACTCGGCGGCCGGTCGGGCTGGTGGAAGCTGACCGCCGCCCAGGCCGTCGCCGAGGCCGAGCCGAACCGGCGGATCGTGTGGATCGACGACGACCTGGCGGTGCAGGCCGCCGACACCGGTAAGTGGCTGGCCGCCAGTCCGCACGTGCTGGTGGTCGCCCCCGACCTGTTCGTCGGGCTCACCCACGCGCAGCTGGACGAGATCGAGGCCTGGCTGTAATGGAAATCGGCGATTCCCATCGTTCGAGGCGGCCCGCAGGGGCCATGGATCCTCTGAGGGACGTCGACGGGCGGAGTTGACCGCCGACGGGTCCACGGTGTCCGGGGAACCGCCGCGCGCTGTTCGACGCAGTCCGCGCCGGCGGGAACTGATGCTGCGGAGTCCTCCGGCTGCGGGACGACGCGGAGGACCGCGCCGGGAGCAGGTGGGGGCGCGAGGACATGGACGCACTCGGTGCGTGGTGACGTCTACCGCCTCCGGAAGATGCCGGACGGAACGAGCAGCGCGCGCCCGGTTCACGGTCGTCGTCCAGTCCGAGGACCTCCTCCGGTCCACACCGCTCGCCGCGCCGACCTCGCGGTCGGCCCGGCCGCAGGTCTGCCGGCCGTCGAACACGATCGATGACGTACAGACTCAGATGCAGGTCAGACAGACCACCGCCGTCGCGCCCGAGCGCCTCGGGGACCCCGACCCGGTTGTCGTACGGCGCGGCCACCAGTACGTCGACCCGGCCGATCGGTGTACCCCCGCAGATATCGCAGCGAGTATTACCACTCGCGGTAAGAGTAAGCTGCCGCTTGTGCGGATCACGAGCAAGGGACAGGTCACCATCCCGCAGGCCATCAGGGACGCACATGGCCTCCTGCCCGAGACCGAGGTCGAGTTCGTCGTCGTCGACGGTGTGGTCACTCTGGTCAAGGCCGAGTCCAGACGCCCCGACCGGGCTGACCGGGCCATCGCGAACCTCGAGGGCAGCGCTCGAGCCGGCGTGACCACGGACGAGCTACTGGCGTTGACTCGTGAGTGAGCCGGGTCACGCCTTCCTGGTCGACTCCAACGTCCTGCTGGACGTCGCCTCGAGGGACCGGACCTGGCTGACCTGGTCCCGAGCCGCGCTGGCTGCGGCCCTGCGGTCGGGCCCGGTGCTGATCAACCCCGTCGTCTATGCCGAGGTCGCGACCGGGTACGACCGGATCGAGGACCTCGATGCCGCCGTCCCCGAGTCGACCTTCCGGCGGGCTGCGCTCCCCTACCCGGCGGGGTTTCTGGCAGCGCACGCGTTCGCGGCCTACCGGCGGCGCGGCGGTGCGCGACGGTCACCGCTGCCGGACTTCTACATCGGTGCCCACGCAGCCGTGGAGCGACTGACCCTCATCACGAGGGATGCGAGCCGGTACCGGACGTACTTCCCGAAGGTGGAGCTGGTCTCACCCGACTGAGCAGCGTGTCGCCGAGGCCTCGGATACCCCCCGCGACACTCTCGCGCCGACCGTCCTCCGTTGCAGCCGTCGCCGTCCCTTCCGGCGGTCCGGGCGGGGATCCGCCACCACCGTGGTCAGGCGGGAGTCGCACACCTCGGACCCGAGGGACCACTTCCTGCAGTCGAACCGCCTCGTGCCGGTGCGGGTGGTGACGGCCGTCCCAGGTGTCGGGCACTACGGCACGGTCACGACATCACCCCGGTCGTCCACCGGCCGACCTCACGATGGCCGGTCGGGTCTACGGCAGCCACCCGACTCGCGGGTCGATGGCCACCGGAGAACGGTCGCCATCTCGACCAGCCGGCAGAGGGCGTTGACCTGGCGGAGCTGCTCCGGCGTCCGCACCGCGGCGTCCAGCAGCTGCTCGCTCATGGCGAGAACGGCCAGCGCCTTGGCGCGGGAGACGGCGACGTCGAGCCGGTGCAGGTCGTAGAGGAACGAGACGCCGCGGGGCGCGTCCTCGGCCGACGTCGACGTCATCGAGTAGACGACGACCGGCGCCTCCTGGCCCTGGAACTTGTCCACGGTGCCGACCCGCGCGGCGTCCGGCAGCAACCCGCGGATCCGCGCCACCTGGTTGTTGTACGGCGCGATCACCAGCACGTCGTCCGGACCGATCGTGGACCGCTCTCCCGTGGCGTCGACCCAGCCGACGCCCTGCAGCGAGTGCCACAGCTCCGCGACGGCGACCACCTCGTCGTCGGACGCGGCCGCGGCCGGCTTCGTGTGCTCCACGAACCGCACGGCCAGCCCGCTGGCCCAGCCGTCCACCGCGATCCGCTCACGGCCGGCCGCCGACTCCAGCCGCCCCTCGTACGCCAGGTCGGAGACGAACGCGGTCAGCGCCGGGTGCATCCGGTAGGTGCGGTCGAGGAAGACGCCGCGGTCCTCCGGCACGGTGGCGTGCCCGTCGAGCAGGTGCTCCAGCGCGGAGAGCCCCGACTCGCCCGGGTGCACGGCCTGCGTCGGCTGCGCCAGCTGCTGCGGGTCGCCGAGCAGCACCAGCGACCTCGCCGACCGGGCGACGGCGACCGCGTTGGCCAGGGAGAACTGCCCGGCCTCGTCGACCACCAGGACGTCGACCGCCTCGGCCAGGTCCGGACGAGCCCAGAACCACGCCGTCCCGCCGACCAGGTCCGCCGACCCGTCGAGCAGCCGCGCGGCCACGTCGTCGCCGTCCTTCGACCACTCCACACCCGGCGCCCCGCAGGCCTGGGACTCCTCGCACTTCTGCAGCGCCGGCCGCTCGACCGCCCGCAGCACGTTGCCGATCACCGCGTGGGACGTCGCCGTGACGCCGACCTTCTTGCCCGCGTCGAGCAGCGCGCGGATCAGCCGCGACGCCGCCCGCGTCTTCCCGCTGCCGGGCGGCCCCTGCACCGCGAGCACCTCGCCGTCCAGCGCCAGGCCGAGCCGGACGACGGCGTCGCCGGCCTCCTCCCCCGGCAGCCGCCGGGTGTCCGCGGGGACGACGCGGTCGAGGAGCCGCTGCCCGAGACAGGACTGCCCGGCCAGGACGGCGGCCGCGGTGGCGGCGATGGCCGCGCGCATCTGCTCGTCGTTCAGGGGCCCCTCGGGGCCGAGCCCGCGCGGACCCGCCGGCACCTTGGTGCTCTTCACGACCACCCGCCCGGCGACGGGGTCGAGCTCGCGCACCTCGCCGACCCGCGCCCGGGTGTCGACGTCGAAGGCCGGCTTCCCGACCGACAACTTGGCGTCCTGGGGTGAAAAGGTGAACTCGTAGAGCTTGCTGCGCTTCTCGGTGCCGATCTCCACGCCGCCGGAGAGCCCCCCGAGCGCCGTCCGGTCCTCGACGAGCTGCTCGTCCTCGAGGTCGCCGCGGCTGAAGAACTCCCACCAGCCGGGCCGGGCCTCGCGGCGGTGCCACTGCACGAGGTCGCCGAGCAGGTCGTGGCCGCGGTCCTGCAGCTGCTCGACCAGCGCCAGCTCCGCGACCTCGGCGTCCGACCGCGGCGCCGGGACGGCGATCTCGACCACCGTCGGCCGCGGCTGCGGACCGTGCAGCGCCTCCAGCTCGGCCCGCTGCGTCTCCAGCCAGTCGTGCAGCTCGCGGGTGGAGTCGACGTCGTCCTTGTTGTAGTCCTCGATCGACTGCAGGCGGAGCGGGTCGCGGTCGATCAGCCACTTCTCGTACTCGACGACGCTGGACATCGCGTCGGCGACGTCGCCGGTGTGCGCGCGCCCGTAGAAGGCCTCGACCTTCTTGATCGAGTACGACTCCTTGCTGATCCGCATCGACTGCGTCACGACGGGATGGAGGTCGACGAACCGCTCGGCACGCAGCAGCTGGTCCAGCTCCGCCTCGCGGACCCCGTAGCGGCCGGTGAGCCGCTTGAGCGCGCTGACCTCGTAGGCGGCGTAGTGGTAGACGTGCATGCCGGGGTCGGCGCGCCAGGCCTCGACGACGCGGTCGACGAGGTCCTCGACCATGCGTCGTTCCTCGCCGCGGTCGTGCGACCAGAGGGCGGTGAAGCGGCCTTCCCGGTCCCCGAGACCGGCGAGGTACTCCAGACCCTCGCCGTCGCCCGCGAGCGGGTCGCCCTCGAAGTCGAGGTAGAGGTCGCCGGGGCTGGGCTCGGGGAGGCGCAGCAGGCCCTGGGCGGTCTGGGGCGGAAGCAGCGTGCGGGTGGGGACGCCGGCGGCGCGGCCGCGGAGCTGCTCGCGGGCCTGGTCGCGCAGCCGGTCGCGGGTGCCCCGGCCGATGCCGGTGGCCCTGAGCGTGTCGTCGTCGGCGTCGGCGAGGTCGACGAGCGTGGTGACGCCGACGTCGATCAGGGCGGCGCGCTGGTCGCGGCGCATGCCGGCGACGAGGCTGAGGTCGTCGCCGTCGCGCAGCTCGCGCTCGCACCGGGGCTGCCAGGTGCACTGGTCGCAGTGGCTGACCGGGACCGGGGCGGTGGGCGTCGGGTCCTCGATGAACCCCTCGAGCCGGGCGCGGGCGCGGCGGGCGTAGGCGGCGACGTCGACCAGCCGCCACGGGCGGGTCTCGCCGTCCCCGGTGACGACGCAGATGCGCTGCGGTTCTCGTCCCTGCAGCGTCGTGAGCCGGTCGGCGTAGGTGGCCATCTGCAGCAGCGCCGGCACCTTGACGCGGCGGGCGAGCTTGGCGTCGGCGACCTCGTAGGACCAGTCGCCGAGGTCGGACGGCACTGTCGTCTTCAGCAGGAAGTCGGCCTGGCCGCCCCAGGTGCCGTCGAACAGCGTCGCCTGGTGGACGACGTCGACGCCGGCGCGCATCGCCTGGAGCGTGGCGGCCTCGCTGCGGGTGTCGGCCAGCGTCGCGACGGTCAGCCCGGAGGCCTCCAGGGACTCCAGGTAGCGCAGTTCGTGCGCGATGCCGAGGTCGGCGACGAGCACCGCCTGGTCGCTCGCGCCCTCGGCCGGGGGGTCGAGGCGGCGCTCGGCCACCTGCAGGTTGAGCGCGGTGAGGTGGGAGCACTCCTGGTGCCGGGTCAGGTCACTGGGACTGAGGACCAGCCGCCCGTCGACGCGGTACACGGCGTCAGCCCTCGGCGGGCAGGGATGAGTGCGGCAACGTTCCCCCGGGCTGTTGCGGGCAGAGCGCAGCTGACCCTGCCACCCGCACCGGCGTCCGCGGAACTCCCGCGCCGACGGCCCGGCCGTGACCTCCGACGTCGGAGCGCCCGAGGTCGGCCGGAGATGGGGATCAGCTCGCCTCGGCCCGCTCGGACTCGACGAACGCCGCGGCGTGGGTCGTCTGGGTCACCGTGTCGGCGTCCCACGGGACCGTTGGAGAGGACGAGCTCCCCGCCACGCGGACCGTCGTGCTCACCGGGGACCTCGACGCCGTGGTCCGCTCCGGGGCGGGTCCGGAGTGGGATCAGGTCACCGCCGTGGACGCCGGATAGGTCTGTCACCGGATGCTCGGACGAGCAGCTCCCGATCGCCGACGTCGTAGACGATGCGGAAGTCGCCGGTTCGGACCCGCCACTCCCCGGCGCCGCCGACCAGCTGCCGCGCCCTCGGAGGACGGGGTTCCTCGGTCAGGAGGTCGATGGCCGCCTGGACCCGCCGGTGCCCAGGCGGGTCCAGCTTCCGCAGCTGACGGACGGCGGCAGGCGCGAGCCGGACCTGGTAGGTCACGCCATGCCCAGGTCGGCCTTCACCTGCTCCCAGGGCCCGGCTCGGCCGCCGTGTTGCGGAGCTCGGCACGCGCGGCTTCGGCATCGAGGATGTCGGACATGTCCTCGGCCAGCGCCTGCAGGCGTTCGAGGTCGTCCGCGGCGATCACGGCCGCCACCCGCCGGCCGCGACGGCTCAGACAGACCGGTTGATGGGGCGAGCGCGCCTGGTCGACGACGGCGGCAAGGTTCTTGCGCGCCTCGGAGACGCTGCGCTCGCTCAGGTCGGACATGTACGAACGGTATGTCCGCGACGATCCCTGACCGGCGAGTCCGGGTGGCGGGTCGCTCCTCCGGGCCTCGTGCGGAGCGTGGTGGACGACTGCGCGTCGAACGGGTCCGCGTCCGCCGGGGACGTCGAGCTGAAGCAGCCAGAACAACGCCTCGCGCAGTGGGTCGAGGTCGTCCTTCGCCATCAGGACGGCGGCCGCGCGACCGTGGCGGGTGATCGTGACGATCTCGTGCGACTGGATCCCCTGGACGAGCTGCGGCGTGCCGTGGTCGGCGCGCGGGCACTCGACGAGCTCGACGACGCTCCCGTGCCGGACGAGCCGTTCGCGCAAGCGCGGGTGCCCGAGGACGTCCGGAGCCGGGTGCCGAGGTGCGGGAGCTGGTCGACGGGTGCTGCGACGCGCTGCTCGACGCCGAGCACCGGACGGCGGCCCGCCGACTGCCGGCCGCGGTCGCGGAGGGCGATCCGAGCGTCTTCCGCCGCCGCGGCCGGGCGAGGCCGCTGCCGCCGCGATCTGCTCGGCTCGTGGCCACAGCGAACCGTTCAGCAGCAGCTCCGCAGGCACATCCATGGCCGGGCATCCCCCCATCAGCCGCGTACGGCCGTGCCGCAGGAGCAGCCCTGCGGCTTCTCGTGGGCGACGTCTCCGGTCGTGGGGCTGCTCAGGACGGGCCGGCAGTCGGGGTGAGACGCAGGGTCGCTCGCTTCAGCCGGATGATGAGCCGCATCCCACCGGAGCGCGCCAGCTCGTGCTGCCGCGCGCGCAGCTGCTCGCCGAGCTCCTCGAGGCGGTCCTCCCCCAGCGCATGCGAGTGGGGGAACATGCGCTGCTCCTCCTCCATCGTGTGGTGGCGCAGGGTCTTCTCCAGCATGCGGACCTCGGGGACGAACTCGGGATCGTCCACGGCCATGCGCATGACCGTGGCCAGCTGGTCGTCGATCTGGCGGTGCTCGGCGTGCGCCAGCGACAGCAGTGGCGAGACGTTCCGGACCGCGGGGTAGAACAGCTCGTCCTCGATCTGGGTGTGGATCTCCAGCTGCCGCAGGAGCTCGTCGCGCAGCTGCCGCCGCCGCTCGGTCTCGGCGTCCGTGGTCTCCGCCAGGTCGCGGAGCAGGCCGCGCAGCACGTCGTGGTGAGCGGTCAGCACCTCGTCGGCCTTCATCGCGACGCCTCCTCGACCGCCGTGGTCGCCGTCGGTGTCCGCCAGCGTGCCCGGCGGCGCACCTCCACCCGGCCGTCGTGGATGCGGGTGTCGTAGCAGGGCAGCGGCGCGGTCGACGGTCCCTGCGCAGGCTCGCCGGTGTCGAGGTGGAAGCGCGAGCCGTGCCACGGGCAGACCAGTTCGCCGCGGTGCAGCCACCCCTCGCCCAGCGGGCCGCCCAGGTGCGGGCAGCGGCCGCCGACCGCCCGCACCTCGCCGCCGGTCGCCACGAGCACCAGCGGCACGCCGTCGACGTAGACGCCGACGGGCCGGCCCTCCGTGAGGTCGGCGACCTCGGCGACCGGGGTGAACCGGCGGGGGTCCCGCCTGCTTTCGGAGTGGTCGACGCCGAGCCGGTGTCGGTAGGACAGCACACCGCCGAGGTAGCCACTGGCGAGGACGACGGCGTAGCCGGCGGCTGCGGTCAGCCGCGCCCGGGTCGCCCGGCCGCGGGTCCGGTCGGCCAGCGACCAGGTGTAGAGCGCCAGCGCGGTGCCGTTCAGCGTGCCGTGGACCAGGCCGACCCGGCGGGCCTCGTCGTGTGCGTGCTGCCAATCGGTCAGGCCGGTCGCCGCCGAGGCCACCGCGCCGGCGACCCCGAGGCGGATGACGGCCCGCGCGGCCTGCCCGGTGCCGGGGCCTCCGCGTCCGGCGGCGTCCAGACCGTCGAGGACGGCCGCGGCGCCCCAGGAGCCGATCGGCACGGCGACGAGGAACGGGTGCAGCGGGTGGCCGAGCCAGACGCCGTGCAGCACGTCCTGCAGCCGCCGGGCGTACCGGCCGGAGAGCAGGAAGGTCAGCGAGATCGCGTGCTCGACCTGGTAGCCGGGCGCATCGAGCACCTGCCACCGCTCGACGGTGCCGACCGCCCGCTCGAGCAGCGTCCGCACGCTCACCGGTCCGCACCTCTCGGTCGCATTGCGGGCACCTGCCCAGCCGGCGGGCGTCGAAACGGCCGGTCGGCGTCTCCAGCTGCGGTGATGACCTCGGCCCCGCTGTGCGGTACCGGACCATCGGGAGCGGCCCGAATGTGGTGGAGGTCCCCCACTCCGGAGCCGGGTCCCGGGCAGACCCGGCTGCGGACGACCGCCGCCGGGCCGTGCCACTCGGACGGATTCGTCACGGACGTTCCGGCCGGGCGGTACGGCTCGGACGAGGCGCCGGAGACCTACCGCAGGCTGCACGAGGACGTGGTCGCGGCCGCCTCGCCGTCTACGGGAACCGGCCGGGCGGGTCCGCGGCACACCCACTCGTCGTGGGACGACGGAAGCCCGGCGAGTACCCGTACGACTACACCGCCGGGGACGACCGGCGGTTCGCCGACCAGTAGTCGGCGGGGAGCCGTGCGCGCGCACGACCGGATGTCGGGCCACGGTTACCGTCTGGACCATGGAGCACGATGCCGCAGCGCCGTCCACGACCCGGCGCACCGAGGCGGAGGCGCTGCGCAACCTGCCCGCCGTCCTCCAGCTGTGCCAGGCCGGGAAGCTCCGCTGCAGCGCGACCACCCGCCGTCCCTCCGCCGCGACGGTGCGCACCGTCGCGGAGACCCTGGTCGCGGGTGACTTCCACCCCGACGACGCGATCGCCGCCTTCGCCTGGCCGCTGCTGGTGCAGGCCGGTGGGCTGGCGCGGCTCGATGGCACCCGGCTGGAGCTGACCCCGCGCGGCCGACGGGCACTGGGTCAGCCGGCGCACGAGGTGATCGGCGACATCTGGGCACGCTGGCCGAAGCACGCAGCGATCGACGAGTTCAGCCGGGTGGAGGCGATCAAGGGCCAGAAGGCGGCCGGGGCGCTGAGCGCGGCCGGCCCCCGACGCCAGGCCGCGACCGCCGCCCTCGCCTCCTGCCCGCCCGGGGAGTGGCTCGGGGTGGACGACCTCTTCCGGGTGGTCGGGCGAGCCGCGCCACAGCTGTCGATCGCCCGGTCCGAGCGCGCGCTGTGGAAGCTGTACCTCGAGGATCCGGAGTACGGCAGTCTGGGGTACGACGGCTTCCACGAGTGGCCGATCGTCGAAGGCCGGTACGTGCTGGCGGTGCTGTTCGAGTACGCGGCTCCACTGGGGCTGCTCGACGTGGAGTACGTGCCGGCCGAGGGCGCCCGCGACGACTTCCGGCACCTGTGGGGTGCCGACTGGGTGCCGGCGCTGAGCCGCTACGACGGGCTGCTGGCGGTGCGGCTGACCTCGCTGGGCGCCTACGCCGCCGGTCTCGCGCCGACCTACGTCCCCGCCCCGGTGGTCCGCGAGCGGGTACTGCAGGTGCTGCCGAACCTCGACGTGGTCGCCGTCGCCGACCTCGACCCCGGCGACCGGCTGGTGCTCGACGCCTTCGCCGTCCGCACCGCCGACCGGGTGTGGACGGTGTCGATGGCCGGCCTGCTGTCCGCCGTCGACGCCGGCCGGCAACCCGGTGAGTTCACCGACTTCCTGTCCGCCCGCGCCGTGCACGGTCTCCCGGCGGCGCTGCGCACACTGGTGGACGACGTCAACGCGCGCACGCGGCAGGTCCGCGACCTGGGCCTGCGACACGTCCTCGAGTGCGCCGACGAGCAGGTGGCGACGCTGCTGGAGCGCGACCGGTCGCTACGGGGGCTGTGCACCCGGATCGGCGCGCGGCACCTGCTGCTCGACCCGGCCGGCGAGGAGAAGGCGCGGACCGCCCTCCGGAAGCTCGGTCACCCCCTCGGCCCGGCGACGCGCTGACCCGAGGTGGCTGACGCGCTGCCGCGCGTGGAGCAACGCTCACGCCGCTCCACGCCGGCGGCCGGGCCGCCCGTGGCCGGACGTCGCGGCCCCGGTCCGCGCTCGCGTTCTTTTCCCGCGGAATCGCAGCGTCCTCGCGGGGACGACTCCACCACCGCGCTGGGGCGCGGGGGGGTCAGTCCGACGCCGGCGGACGGTAGGCGTGGGCACGGTGGGCGATCCGCACGGCGAGGATCCGCCGGTCGCTCTCGTCCACCTCGATGAGCACCCGGTAGTTTCCCCGCCGCGCACTGCGCAGCCCGGACAGAGCGCCGGTCAGTGGCTTGCTGAGGCGAAGCGGGTTCTCCGGGAGGACCAGGGTGACGAACTCGACGATCGCCATGGCGATGTTGTCCGGGAGCTCACGGAGCTGCCGTCTCGCCGCTGAGGCGACCTCTACCGTGAACGGCTCGGTCACTCGGCGAGCCCGAACTCGGCCCTCAGTTCGTCGCCCGACACGGTGCGCCCTTCACGCTGCTCGGTCCGGGCGTCGTCGACGTCGGTACGGACGTCGGGCTGGGACAGCCAGAACAACGCCTCGCGCAGTGAATCGAGGTCGTCCTTCGCCATCAGGACGGCGGCCTCGCGGCCGTGGCGGGTGATCGTGACGATCTCGTGCGTCGTCTCGGCCGCTTCGACGAGCGCCGACAGCTTGTCCTTGGCCTCACTGAGCGGGATCGACGGCATGGAGGCATTCTAGCCGGGATTTTGGCCAGTTCGCCTTGAGCCGCCGACCTGCCCGGTCGCCGTCGGTGAGCTGCCCCGGGGCCATGGCGGCCAGGCCGGCGAGGCAGGGACGGTGTGGCCCGGCGGTCGCGCAGGGCGCGGACGCCCGGTTGGGCGCCCGGGGCGATCAGCGGGCGTCCGCCTCCGGGTCCTGCCGCGCTGCGGGTGCGGGCCGCTGCGGTCGAAGACCGGGATCGAACCGCTGGGTCTGCTCCAGCTCGCCTTCGTCCGCGGCGGCGTGCCGCGCGATCCGAGGCATGGTGAACTCGGCCGTCTCGTCGAGCAGGTGCTTGCCCACGCGCCGTCCCTCCGTGGTCGGTTTCGCCCAGCGTACGGACGGTGACCGGCCCGTCGCAGGCCTCGCGGCGAAAATCCAGGTGGCCTGGTGCCAGTGGGACGACTGTGGCGATCGGTGCCCCGGCAGGCCGTCGCCACCTCGACCAGCCGGCCCAGCGCATCGACGTGACACGACCGCTCCGGCGTCCGCGCCATGGCGTCGGGCGGCTCCTCACTCATGACGACGGCCGACGTCGTCGCGCCGTGACGGTCGCGACGAACACTCCCTTCGGAAGTGGAGGGTCCTGCGCTCCCGGATGCGCCGGTCGGGCCTCCCGCACCATCGTCGACACGGCCGGACAGGACCGGGTCGGCGAACAGGACGCGCCCACCGCTGCGCAGGCCGGCGAGCGGACGTGAGAACTCGGTCGGCAGCTCGGGTGGCGGCGGAGAGGGCGGCGTCGACTACCCGGGCATGCCGATCACGTAGTCGAAGTTGCCGACACCCACCGACCGCTCCAGTTGCCGCACGACCCGAGCGGCGTCGTCGTGCGGGCCGGCGATGAAGAAGGGTTTGCCGTGCCGGCCGAAGCGGATCGCGCCGGGCCCCTCCCAGGAGCCGAGATGACCGCGGGTGTCGGCGAAGTCCGCCTCCGCGGCGGGTTCGAAGCCCAGGCCGCGGGCGTACTCCACAGCTCCGAGCACCAGGTGTTGCGCCAGCTCCAGCGGCGCCGCCACCGGTCGCTCCCCGAACACGGCGAAGAAGTCGTAGACGATCCTCGGCAACGAGGACCGGTATGTCACGTCCGGGCCCAGGTCGTTCTTGACCCCGAGGCAGTAGACGTCGACCAGCCAGGCACACACGCTCACCCGATCCCGCCCGGCCTCGCGGGCCACGAGGACGCCGACCAGCCCGGAAGAGGGCGCGTCCTCGGCCGGCTCCGCCGGCCACTCGGGATGGCCCGAAACGGTCAGCCCGGCGCTCCAGCCGGGGCTCACCCAGCACTCCACGACCGGCCGCGTGGTGGGGTCGACGGTCTCCGCCGCGGCGATCTTCCGGACCAGGTGCGTGACCCGCGCCGGCGGCAGCCCGACCGTGCGGGCGATCTGCTTCGGGGTCAGCCCCCGCTGCCGCAACTCGCGGATCCGCTCCAGGTCTTCTCCGGCTCCTTCACCCATGGTCGGAGTCAAGCAGGCCCGGCCACGGCCCGGAACCAGGGCGCGAGGACGGCGGAGGTGACCGCGTGCTGCGGGAGGCCGAGTCGGAGGCGTTGCGGAGCTGGCGCCGTGGGCTTCCGCCGGCACCGAGTTGGCGACGAACGTACTGGTCGGGCTGGAGATCGCCCGCACGCTGCCGTGCGGTCGCCGTCCCTGACCGGACCTGCCGGTCAGGGACGGCGGCGCTGGCGGGTGTGCCGGTCGTGGAGCTCGAGCAGCTCGTCGGTCGCGGCCGGGTCGAAGGCGTCGGGGTCGTAGTCGTCGCCCAGCCACTCGAGCAGCTCGGCGTCCTCGTCCTCGGCGCCGGCGGGGTCGGCGAGGACGTCGAGCAGGTGCTGGTAGCCGGGGACGCCGCCGCAGTCCTCCGGTGGGCAGGCGCGGGCGCCACCCAGGCAGCGGGGCCGGTCCGGGCCGGCCGGCACCGGCCGCCGCCCGATGCGCAGGTCGTGGTCCCAGCCATCCCCGAAGTCGTACTCGTAGCGGAACCGGTCGACCCGGGCCGCCACGTCCCGGACCGTGGTGGTCTCCTCGTCGCCGAGGTCGCCCATGAAGTCCTCGACGTCGCCGTAGAAGACGCCGTCGACCTCGAACAGGTGCAGGTGGTAGTCCTCCCAACCCATCGCGGTCTGCAGCACCGCGTGCAGCTCGCGCAGCGTCAGCGACGGAGGGACAGCGAGCCGCCGCCACACCCGCGGCCGGGTGTGCCGCAGGGTGACGGTCAGCTCCACGGCCTGCCCGTCCTGGTCGCTCACCTCCCGCGTCGGGCTCGAACGGGAGACGGCGGCCGGCGCGGACGGCCCCTCGGACGGGGCCAGCAGCGCCGCGCGGGCCAGGGCGACCGCCTCGGGGGTCGGCGGTGGAACGGGATCGGGCCAGCGCCGGCGTCCGAGCAGCCCGAGGCGCTCGAACACGGTCCGGGTCGGCCGGGCCAGGTGTAGGGCGTCGCCGGCCATCGGCGGTTGCCCGGTGCGGCTGTCACCCCAGCCCAGCACCGCCAGACCCTCGGCGATCACCTGGTCCGGCTCCGCCCGGGCCGCGGCGACGGTGAGCAGGTAGAGCACTCCGGCATCGCGCTCGGGATCGGTGCGGCCTACCGGCAGGTGGGCGGCGAGGTGCTGCCAGAGGCCGGTCGGGTCGTCGGCGAGCCGGCGGCCGGCGACGGTCGGCCGCAGCGTGCCGCGGTACTTGCGGAGCAGGCCCAGTCGTTGCGCCGAGTCGCGCAGGTCGAACACCGGGAGGGTCTGGTCCTCCCGGTTCTGCTTGCCGATCCAGTCCTCGGCCCAGCCCAGGTGTTGCATCGTCTCGCTGACCAGGGCGGGTGGCAGGTAGCTGGCCTGGGTCAACCGGACGCCGTCGCCGACGCGGGACAGCAGCCAGCGGTAAGGCTCGACGACGCCGGCGTCCGGCAGCGCCGGTGCGGCGCCGTCGAGCGCCGCGTCGTCGACCAACCGGAGCATCGGCACCGACCGTGTGGCGCGCAGGCGCTCGACCAGGTCTGCGACGAAGGAATGCACGTGCTGAATCCTCGCAGAGGCGGAGCGATCGGCGAGGTCACGCCCTGCCCGTGAGCCCGGGCTGTCGTGTGCTTCCGTCGGCCGGGTCGACCGTCGGCACCATCCGGTCGATGACCGGCGGGGTGAGGGTGCAGGCGGTGTTCGACTTCCTCGGCGACGCGCCTCCTCTCCTCGCCTCGTCCCGAACACGGCGTCGGGACGGTCGTTGACGGAAGCTCCGGTCGAGCGCCTGTGGAAACCCGGAGATGGGGCCTCACCGGCTGAAACGGTGTGCGGCATGACCGATCCACCGTCCGCGGGGGCCCTGGCCGGTCCACCGCCACGACGCGCTCTGCGGAGCCGCTCGCTCCGCCGTTCTCCATCCGGTCCGGCCGGGACCGGACAGCCGGCCTGTCGCCCCCTCGGCGGCGCTTCGCGACGTCTCGCCCCGGCCGGACCAGTGGCCGTTCGTGGACCGGTCCGCCCGCACGGCGGACGTCGCGAGCCGTCCGCCGCTGCGCTCGGGAGAACCGCTGCCACTCCGGGCCTGGGAGTGGCGTGGTGATCCCGGATCCGCAGTGGTACGCCGCCCATCCGTACGCGGCTCCGGCGCAGCCGACCGGGCAGCCGGGGCCTGCACCATGGGCTTCGCACCCGGGTCCGGACGCGGGACGGAGACCCCCGGGCGGCTCCCCGCCCCGGAACCAATCCCCGGCCGGAGCCGGGCCGATCGGCGGGCGTGGTCCGCGGTGGCGCAGGACCCTGCTCGTCGGGGCAGCAGTCCTCGCCGTCCTCGTGTCGGTCGCCATCGCCCTGCTCAGCGGATCGTCCTCCGGGCCGGTCGCAGCCCGAGAGGCCGCCCGGGCCTATGTCGAGGTCCAGATCCATGAGGACTTGGCGGCCGAGTGGGACATGCTGTGCCGTGCAACAGCTGTCCTGGCAGTCACCTGAGGACTTCGCCCGGCATCGGGTGGCGCTCTTCGCGGACTTCGAGCTGTTCCACGGCGACACTCCCCCGACCTTCGGCGGAGCCCGTTACGTCGACGAGGCGTCGGCCTACCTCGTCCAGGTCGGCGTGGCGGCGCACGATGGGCCGGACCAGTTCGAGGTGATCGTCGTCGAGGAGCGCGGCGCCCTCTGCATCGGCGGTCTCCGCTGACGTCATCGCCCGGTCCGGACCACTCCGACGAGGGACTGGGCTCCCCGCACCACCAGTTGTTCGACCGAGGAGTGCTCGGCCTGGCCGACGACCCCGCCGTCGTGGTGTCCCAGCGGTCGACCGGGTGGGCGCTCCAGGCGGTGCCTGCGTGCCCGACGTCGACGCGGCGCTGGGAACCTCGTGGGCGCTCGCCGACGAGAGCGAAGCCGGTACCCCTCGACTACACCGATCCGGCCCGAGGCCTGATCGCGACCTGCCAGGGCCCGCAGGGGATCGGGGAGGTGAGCCTCGCCGACCTCGCGTTCCCGCCGGACACCGGAACGGCCTGGATCCACGCGGCCTACCGTTACCACCTCCGCCTGCCGCCGTTCCCGGCCCGGCCACGCCCGGACTGGACCTGGCCGACCTGACCGCTCTCACCGCCGGCCGACGTAGGCGGCCAGCCGTTGACCGACCGGGGTGATGTGAGGTGGGGACGGGACGGCCGCGCGAAGTGGTCCGCCTTGACCGAGCGCAGCAGCTCCTCCCCGTCGCGGGTCCAGTCGAACCGCGGCCGCAGCCGGAATCCGCACCAGCCACGGGATCGGGGTGGAGATCCGCTGGCCGCTGGCCGAGGACACCGCCGGTTCGGCCGCCCGGATCGAGGAACTGGTGCGGACCCGGGCCTCGGCCCGCTCGGCCGATGCCAACACCGAGCTCAGCGAGCTGCTGCGCGCCCGGGTGGAGGAGCAGCTGCGCAGCGACCCGGCCCAGGGCTACGCCACCGCACTGCGCGCGGCACTGGACCACCGGTCCTGGCACACCGTCGAGGTCTACATCCTCGGGCCCACCGCCGGGGAGGGACGGCGCATCAGCCGCCGGGCCCGGCTCTCCCAGGGCGAGACGCGGGTGGTCAGCTACCTGGCGCTGTTCGCCGCGGCCGACGCGTTCTTCGCCGGGCTGCCCGACGCCGAGGCGCTGCGGCTGATCCTGCTCGACGACGCGTTCGCCAAGGTCGACGAGCGCACGATCGGCGAGCTCATGGCCCAGCTGGTCCGGCTCGACCTGGACTTCGTGATGACCGGGCACGCGCTGTGGGGATTCGGACCGGGTGTGCCGTCGCTGGACGTCTACGAGGTCCGCCGGGCCGAGGGGACGTCCGCGATCACCACGCGGGTGCCCTGGGACGGCACCAGCCGGCACGTGTACGGATGAGCGACCCCGCCGTCCCGCTGTGGGCGGAGCTGCGCGACCCGGCGCTGACACCGGTGTGGGCCGTCGTCCGCCGGCGCCTGGAGGTCACCGGCCTGGAAGCCAGCGGCAACGTTACCGTCTCGCTCGACCACGTCGCGGCCGACCTGCTCGGCGGAACGCTCGGACGCCGGCTGCGGGCCGGGCGGAGACTGCTCCCCTTGGCCGCCTGGACGCGGCGCTGCGGCGCTCCCCCGTGGCGTCGTCATTGGCGGACGTGGTGACCGCGCTCGGCGGGCCGCTGCGGAACCGGCCGGCGGAGAAGCGGGTCGCGGCGCACCGTGTACGTCCGGCGCCTCACCCGACCACCGAACCGGAGCATCCGGGCGGCGGCACGGGCTGGCACAGGCGATGCCGAACGGCGTCAGGCGCCCGGGGCGGCAGCCGGGATCAGCGCGGCGTGATGCAGAGCCGGTCGGCGATCTCCTGTACGTCGGCGCGGCCGGCGGCGACATCCATCACGAGTCGGAAGGCGCTGTCGTCGTCGAGGTCCGGGACGTGGGTGTTCAGGTCAAGGAAGACCACGGTCGCCAGCCAGCTCAGCCTCTTGTTGCCGTCGACGAGGGCGTGGTTGCGAGCAGCGAGTGCAGCAGGGCGGCGGCCTTGAGCGCCAGGATCGGGTAGGCGCCGTGGCCGAATGCCAGGGCTCGGGGGCGGGCGGCGGCGGAGTCGAGCAGACCCACGTCGCGGACCGGTCCGGTGCTTGGTACCACCCGCGTGATCGGATTGCTCCGCCGGGCCGTTCCTGGACGCCCCACTCAGGACGTCGATCACGAGCCTGGGAGCGCCCGTTCCTCAGCCTCCGGCGTACCGCCGCAGATGTTCGGTCCGTCCACGCATGGGTCCGAGCCGACCAGCGGCCCGTCCTGGCGGACCGCAAAGCTGAGCCACGCGCGCTCCCGGGCGACGACCGGCCCCTTTCCCGGCCCGGCCACGCCCGGACCGGACATGGCCGACCTGACCGCTCTCACCGCTGACGGGCGTAGGCGGCCAGCCGCTCACCGACCGGGGTGATGGTGGGCAGCCGCGGCCGCGCGAAGTACTCCGCCTTGACCGAGCGCAGCAGTTCCTCCCCGTCCCGGGCCCAGTCGAACCGCGGCCGCTTCAGCAGCCGACGGAAGAGCACGCCCGCCTTGTCCGGGTCCCGGTCGGCCAGCCGGCGCAGCACCATCGGCTCGACGCTGTCGTCGTGCAGGTAGGCCAGCACCTGCTCCCGGTACGCGCGGCGGCGTAGCAGGTCCGGATCGGCGAAGGCCTGCTCGACCAGGCCGAACTCCTCGTAGAAGCCCAGCCCGTCGTCCTCGTCGTGGATGAGTGCCACGGTCTCGGCGTCGACCAGGTCCGGCGGCAGCTCGACCACCCGGGCGGGACTCCGGCCGATGTGGCGCGCCTTCTCCGGGTCCTCCCGCAGGATCTCCTCCTGCCGGAACGCGGAGAACTCGTCGAGCCGCTGCTGCGCCCGGTCCCCCGGCACGACCACGAGGTCGGATCCGAAGAACCGGACGAAGCGCTGCCGGTCCACCCGCTGGAGTTCCCACGCCAGGGCCAGCTTCTCCGCGTTGCGGAACGCCAGCTCGGGCGAGCGCACCGAGATCTGCAGCGCCACCTGGACGGCGACGTCCCGCTCGGCCGGCCGCAGAACGCTCGTCGGGCCGCTGAAGACCCACTCGTCGCCGACCGCCACCAGGCGGGTGAGCAGGAACGACCGCTTCGGCATCCGGCGGAACACCGACCGCCCGGCCGTGGACCGCGTCCGGTACGTCAGGTCGTCGACCAGGTTGGCCAGGACCAGCGCGGGCCCGTCGCGGCCCTTCACCTCGAAGACCCCGGTCACCACGTCGTGCCAGCCGAGCAGCATCTGCCGCTCCGCCGGCGACAGGTCGGGGCGCGCGTCGACGAACTGCTCGACGATGCTGCGGCCGTTGCGGAAGCGGTGCTCCAGCAGGAAGGTGTCCCACAGCAGCATCGCGCGGTCCTCGTCCCACGCCTCCGCTCCGTCGCCGTGCTGGGCGACGAACTCGCGGAAGGCCCGGTCGTAGCGCGTCTGCTTCGAGAAATCCACCAGCTGCCGCTTCAGCTGACCGGCCCGCTCGACCAGGTCCTCTGTCACGAAGCGACCTCCACGAAGGGTGGTGTCCACGGTCGCGCCCCACCCTATGACCCGTCCGCATCCCTCGACCGTGGAACTCGGAACGCCACCCGCTGATCCCGCTGAGCGTGTCGCACCCATCTCCTACGCTCGGGCCGTGTCCGTGGCCGACCCACTCGCGCGTCTGCGTGCTGCCGTCGACGACGGGCGCCTCGACGAGCTGGCGCGACGGCACGGCGTCAGCCTGATCACCGTCTTCGGCAGCGCCGTCCGCACCCCGGAGAGTGCCCGGGACCTCGACGTCGCCGTGTCCCTCGCCGCAGGGACGCACGGACTGCTGGCGCTGGTGGGCGACCTCGCCGACCTGACCGACAGTGACGACGTCGACGTGCTGGTCCTCGACGGGGCCTCGCCGACGGCGCGGTTCGCGGGACTCGTCGGGGCGCAACCGCTGTACGAGGCATCGGCGGGCCTCTTCGCGCGCACCCAGATGGCTGCGGCGCTCGAATTCTACGAGACGGCGTGGCTGCGCGACCTCGACCTGCACCGGCTGGCGGGTTCGTGACCCCGCGCCCGGTCGACGTCGCCTCGGTCCAGGCGAAGCTCCGGTCGCTCGACGATCTGCTGGGCGCGCTGCGCCTGGTAGGGGAGGTCGACGGTGGCCGGCTCGGACAGGACGTGCTGCTCCGCCTGGCGGTGGAACGCGCCCTGACCCAGGCCGTCGACCTGGTCGTGGCGGTGTGCAGCCACGTGCTGGCTGCCGAGACGGCGACGGTTCCGACGACGTACCGCGACGCCGTCCGCGCCGCGGGCGAGCACGGCCTGATCGGCACCGAGCTGGCCCGCTCGCTGGCGGCCGCGGTGGGCCTGCGCAACATCCTGGTGCACGAGTACGCCCGCGCGGACCTCTCGATCGTCGCCTCGGCCGTGCCCGTGGCGCGGCTAGACCTGGCGGACTTCGTCCGGCAGGTGGCGGGTTGGGTGCAGGGCCGCAGGTGATGCGCGGGCCGGCGGAATGCGCGTGCCGTCGCGCGCCGGTGCCCCACCATGCCGGTCGTGACGATCGAGCCCCGCCCTCGGCAGTGGCTGCCGCCGTCGCCCGAGCAGCAGGGCGCTGCCGCGGCGTCGGTTGCGGCTGATCCAGGTCCGCTTGCTTTCCGCGACGACGAGCAGGATGACCGTCTCGGCGACGAGGACCGCGCCGCCGAGCACGTCGATGACGCGACCGACGGTGCCGAGCACGCCCTCGGCGAAGGTGAGGAACATGGCCGGGATCGCGGCGTGCGCGGCGACGAGCACCGGCACGGCCAGGCGCTCCTGCCATCGCTCCTCGCGTGCACTCATCGTCCCTCGGGCTGGGGTCGGTCGGACGGAGTCCCCGGCGATGCGATCAGGGCTCGATCACGCGGACCGGTGACCCGGCGAGCCAGGCAGCGACGTCCTCCCTCGCCTCGCGGTAGAAGCGCGCGTAGGTATCCCGGGTGACGTAGCCCAGGTGCGGGGTGAGCACGGCGCGGCGCAGCTCGCGCAGCGGATGGTCGCGCGGCAGCGGCTCGGTGTCGAAGACGTCGAGGCCGGCGCCGGCAATGGTGCCGGTGCGCAGGGCGTCGATCAGCGCCTGCTCCTGCACGATCGGCCCTCGGCTGGTGTTGACCAGGACGGCGGTGGGCTTCATGCGCGCCAGGTCGGTTGCCGTGACCAGGCCGCGGGTGCGCTTGGACAGCAGCGTGTGGATGGTGAGGACGTCGCTGGCGGCGAGCAGCTCGTCCTTGCCGACCCGCCGTGCGCCGTGCTCCCGGGCGTGCTCGTCGGTGAGGTTCTCGCTCCAGGCGATGACCTCCATGCCGAACGCCTGGCCGATGCGGGCGACGTCCGACCCGATGCGGCCGAGGCCGAGGACGCCGAGGATGGCGCCGTGCAACGTCGTCCCGAGGGTGTGCTGCCAGCCACCGGCGCGGACGGCGGCGTCCTCCTGCGGCAGGTGCCGAACGGTGGCGAGGATGAGCGCCCAGGTGAGCTCGACGGTGTTGCGGTAGTCGGCACCGGTCCCGCAGACGGGGATGTCACGCTCGGCTGCGGCAGCGACGTCGATGGATTTGTTCCGCATGCCGGTGGTGACGATCAGTTTCAGCTGGGGCAGCCGCTCGAGAAGGCTCCGGCGCAGCGGAGTGCGCTCGCGCATGGCGACGACGACGTCGAACGGCGCCAGGCGGGCGGCGAGGGCGTTCTCGTCGGTGACGTGGTCGGAGAACTCGACGACGTCCGTGGGCTGCGGAACCTGTGTCCAGTCGGCGAGTTCGGCGGCGACGGCCTGGTAGTCGTCGAGGATGGCGATGCGGAGAACGGCGTCGCTGGTCACGACCCCGGTCTACCCCACCGCGGCCGCGCGACCCCAGCGCGGCCGGACGTACCGAGCTGCCCGGCCGCTCGCTGGTCGTCGTCTGGATGAAGGACCACCGGCTGTTGCGAGTTGCCTCGGCCGGCTCGCTGCTCCTGTGCTGCGTCCCGGACTTCTACGAGCACACGCGGGCGCCGGTCCCGCGAGGCGGTGCTCGTGGCCACGTAGGTCGGCGTCCCACACGCCGGCCTGCCCTGACGAGGGGCGGCCTGGAGCAGCAGATGCTGGTGCGGCCACTGCTGCTCACCGGGCGCCAGTGGCGCCGACAGATGGCCCGCCGCGTCGCCGAGCCGAGGTCCTTCCGCGCCGCCATCGTTCACTGCGGTTAACGTTCCCGGCAGGTGACCCGCGTCACCGCACCGTTCCGACTTCCGCGACAGGCAGGCAGGCCGATGCTCTACACCGCCTACGAGATGAACCGTCGAGTTGGGGCGCCCGTCGTCGCGGCGTCCGGGCTGACCGCCCGGGCGCTGCACGCGCTGCCCGCCCCGCTGGCCCGCACGCCGGCCGTCCGGCACGTGCGGGCGGCCTGCGACATCCTCGCCAAGGCCCGGCCCACCCACGACCGCCCGGCGTTCGGCATCAAGACCGTGCCGGTCGGCGGCCGCGACGCCGACGTCGTCGAGCGCCCGACGCTGACGACGCCGTTCGGCACCCTGCTGCACTTCGCCAAGCCGTCGGTGACCGGCCAGCCCCGCGTGCTCGTCGTCGGCCCCATGTCCGGCCACTTCACGACGCTCATCCGGCCGACGATCCGCACGCTGCTGTCCGACCACGACGTCCACGTCATCGACTGGCACAACGCGCGGGACATCCCTGCGGAGCACGGCGCCTTCGGGCTGGACGAGTACATCGAGCACGTCATGCAGGCGCTGCGCCACCTCGGCCCCGACACCCACGTCGTGGCCGTGTGCCAGCCCGCCGTCCCCGTGCTGGCCGCCGTCGCGCTGCTCGCGGCGGCGGGCGACCTCGCGCAGCCCAGCAGCGTCACCCTCATGGCCGGCCCGATCGACACCCGCATCAACCCCAACCGGGTCAACACCTCGGCCGCCACCAAGCCGCTCTCCTGGTTCGAGCGCCGGGTCGTCGACACCGTGCCGCGCTGGTACCCGGGCGCGGGACGGCGGGTCTACCCCGGCGTCGTGCAGCTGACGGCCTTCATGTCGATGAACCCCAAGCGGCACGTGAGCGCGCACCTGCGGATGTACCGCGACCTCGCGGCCGGCAACACCGCCGCGGCCGAAACCATCCAAGCCTTCTACGACGAGTACGGCGCGGTGATGGACGTGCCCGCGGAGTTCTACCTGGAGACGGTCGGCCGCATCTTCCAGCGGCACGACCTCGCCACCGGCCGCTTCACCTGGCGGGGCCGGCCCGTCGACCCCGGCGCCATCCGCAGCACCGCGCTGCTCACCGTGGAGGGCGCGAACGACGACATCTGCTCCCCCGGCCAGACCGAGGCGGCCCACCGGCTGTGCACCGGCATCCCCGAGGAGCGCACGCGCCGCCACCTGCAGAACGGGGTGGGCCACTACGGCGTCTTCAGCGGATCCCGCTGGGAGGCCGAGATCTACCCCGTCATCCGGGCGTTCATCGAGTCCGCCCGCACCCGCGAGGAGTCGACGGCAGGCTGACCCGCCCGGCGCGGCGTCGGCGTCGCGATCAGCACGCCCGCCTGGGTCCTGTGGAAAACCCCGGCTCGGCCTCTCCGCGCTGCCACGGTGTGTCGCGTGACGACACCATTCCTCGCCGACGTCCCTGTCCGCTCGTCCCTCGCGCTGACCCGCCGCTGGGTCGCGCTGCTCGCGCCGCTGTCCTTCTCCGACCGGACCCTGTGGCTGGCGTGGTTGGGCCCCGACGGTCGGCAGTCGCCTGTCCTGGCTCCCGTGGAGGACATCCCGATCGGGGCCGACTGGCACCTGGCGGCCGGGCTGCTCGACGTCCACTCCGAGGTGGCGCGCTCGATCCTCGGTGACGACGTCCACCTGGCCATGGCGCTCACCCGCCCCGGCGAACCCGTCCCCACCGAGGACGACGACGAGTGGGCGGGCGCTTTCCACGAGGTCCTCGACAGCGCGCTCGACGGCACGTGGAGCCTGCACCTCGCCGCCGGTGGGCGGGTCGAGCCCCTGGTGCAGAGCCCGGGCTTCTTCGTGCGCGTCGGCCGCGCGACGGCCCGCGGCGTCGAGGACGGCCTCCGGTGACGCCCCAGCAGGGCTGGTCCCCCGACGGCCGCGACCACCCCGCCTGGCCGCCCCCTTCCGTCGCCGGCTCCGGAGAGTGGCCGGCGCCGAGCGGTCCGGCAGCTCCGGCGCCGGACGCACCCGCCTCGCGCCGACGACGCACGGGACTCGTGGCCGTCGGCGCGACCGTCCTCGCCACCGTGGCGACACTGGCCGGCGTCGTCACGCACCGCGCTCCCACCTCGGGTCCGGACTCGCCACGAGAAGTGGTCGAGGCCTTCGTGACCGCGGGCCTGAGCCACGACTGGCGGGCATCCTGGGAGCTGCTCTGCCGTAGCGAACAGCTGGAGCTGGGATCCCTCGACCGCTACGTCTTCGTGCAGGAAGCAGCTGCGGCCATGCTCGGGCGGCCGGACAACGAGGGCACGACCGTCGTCGTCGGTGCGGCCCGCCCCTATGCGTACGTCGACCGGGAGGCCCGTCTCGTGGAGGTGCAGCTCGCCCGGGCCGACGAGACGCACGAGATGCAACTCGTCGTCGTGCGGGAGGACGACGGCTTCCGCGCCTGCGGCCAGCGGTGAGCGCCGGTGAGGAGGACGGGGTCCTTCTCCGAAGGGTGGGGAGGACTGGGGTCCGTGCTCAGACCCCAGCGGGCACGCGGTCGGTCGGGCGCCGACGGGCGTTGCGGACGACGGTGCGGGCCAGGCGCATCGGCCCGGTGTCCCACGGGCGCAGGAGCTCCGGAGCGGCCTCGGCCGGCGCCGTGGCGGCCAGTTCGGCTGCCCGCACCGCAGCGGCCCGCTCCGCCCGAGCCGCCGCATCGGCGGCCTCGCGGCGGGCGATGATCGCCTGCTTCTGCCGGTCGATCCGCTCCTTCTCCGCCATCACGAGCATCTCCTCGCGCGCCGCCGCCACGGTCAGCCGCGACTCCTTCTGCAGTTCCTCGATCTCCACGTCACCGGAGTCGCGCAGCGCCGCCAGCTTGTCGTAGGCCGACGGCGGGCCGAAGTTCAGCAGCAGTTTCATCAGCACCGGCAGGACCTCGATGCTCATGAACAGCAGCGACAGCATCAGCTGGGCCGCCGCGAGCGTGGCGTTGCGGTCGCCGAGCCGGTCGAGCGCCTCGAGTCGCATGAGGATCCCGTCGGCGTCCTCGTTGGTCGCGTCGAACGCCGCCTGCAGCCGAGTCTGCTCCGCGGTCAGCCGCGCCAGCTCCGCGCGGTCGCTCGCCAGCGACGCCGACGCCAGCTCCGCGCTGCGCCCCTGCGCCGCCGACGCGGCAGCCACCGCGGCGTCCAGCGAGGAACGAGCCGACGCGACCACCGCCGCCTGCGCGTCCGCGGCCGCCCGCGCCTCGACGTACGCCGTCCCCGTGCCGGCCTCGCCCGTGCCGCACGTGCCGTCCAGCTCGCACTGCGCCTTGGCCTCCAGCTCCCGCTGCGTCGCCAGCGCTGCGTCGTAGGCCTCCTGGCGCGCCGTCACGTCGCCCTGCACCGCCGCCAGCTGCGGGTCGGCGACGCCGCCGCTGGCCACGATCGACTCGCCGAGAGCCACCCGCTCGCGGAGTTCCGGCAGCCCGTCGAAGCGGGCGTCGGTCTCCAGGGACGAGCGGTAGGCGCCGGCCGCCTCGGCCTGCATCGCCTCGACCTCGGTGTCGATCTCGGCGGAGAACACCTGCAGCGTCAGGGGTGTCGCGATCACCACGCCCAGCACCAGCGCCAGCCCCACCCGCGGCACGGCCAGCACGAGGTTGCGCTTCAGCGATGCGTCGTGCGCCATCCCGACCAGCAGCATCCGGTCGAGGTTGACCACGACCGCGCCCCAGCCCAGGCCGACCAGCAGCGCCAGCGGCCACCACACACCCAGCGCCATCGCCACGGCGAACGCCATCGACACGACGGCGAGGCCACCGGTGCTCAGCAGGACGCCGCCCAGCGCGACGAACCGCGGCCGCGCGCCGGGCGCCGCCTCCAGCACATCGGGACGTGCGCCGCCCAGCACCGCCAGGCCATCACCGAGTCGTCGCTGCACAGCCGTCATTCCGAGCCACTCCCGGACGACGGGGGTCGCGGACATTCCGCCGTCCTCCAGCGCTATCGGCAGGAAGGAGGCGCAACGGGACGGTGTCCCCGGTCCCCTGCCCGAGTTGCCGCACCGGCCGGCCCGGCGGACGCTCGGCGTCTGTCGACCCCGGAGCCGTCATGCCCCGCGTCCGCCGCACCGCCGCGGCCCTCGTCGCCGTCCTGGCCACCGCCGCCTGCACCGGCGGCGGCGAGACGGGCCCGACGCAGCGCACCGGCCCCGACGGCGCCCCCGCCCTGCTCGGCACCGTCGACCTCGACGCCGCCGTCGACGGCGCCACCCGCCTGCGCGACCTCGCGGCCGTCCCCGGTGGCGCTCCCGTCGCGCTGCTCGGGGACGGCGACTCGCGCGGCTGGCTGGTCGAGGTCGCACCCGGCGAGGACGGCCCGGCGGCGATGACGGTCCTCGAGATCCCCGGCGTCGGGGCGGACGCCGAGCTCGCCGTCCTGCCCGACGGCACGTACCTCGTCGCGGGCACCAGCCCGACCGCCGGATACCAGCTGCTCACCGTCCGGCCCGATGGACAGGCCACCATCACCGGGCTCGGGCTGCGCCCCGACCGCGCGGCCACCGCCCTCTCCCCCGACGGGCGCATGCTCTACGCCGCCCTCGCCCTGGCCGATGTCCGGCCCGCCCAGCTCTACGCGGTCGACCTCACCGCCGGCGTCGTCCACACCACCGCACCGGTCGTCCCCGACGGCACCGTCACCGCGCTCACGACCCGCCCGGACGGCGGCCTCGCCGCCCTCGTCGAGGCCGACGGCCGCGCCCTGCTCGTCCGGTACGACGCCGACCTCCGGCCGGTCGGCGAGCCGGTCGACCTCGCGCCCGACGCCCCCGTCAGCTCCCCCGCCGACCTGGACGTCACCGCCGACGGCACCGCGGTCGCCACCGTGCACGTCGGCGACGCGCGCAGCCGCGGGCGGCTGGTCACCGTGGTGGACGGCGAGGTGCGCAGCTCCGTCGAGCTGGACGGCACCGGCGACTCCGCCCTCGACGTCGTCGTCTCCCCGGACGGCCGCTCCGCGTGGGTGCCCCTGGCCGACCTGTCCTTCCCCGCCGAGCTGGTCACCCTCGACCTGGCGAGCGGTGAGCGGATCGCCGCGGTGCCGCTCTGCCCCGGCGCCGGCGTCCTGGGCGACGTCGCGCCGGTCGGCGAGGACGCCGGCCTCGTCGTCACCGGGTCGTGCATCGACGGCGACGCTCCCACGGCCACCGCCTTCCTCGTGGGCTGAGGCTCGGGACGGCGAGCCGACGCGGTCCGCGAGCTCGCCGGTGACCTCCGGGAGCGCTCGCTGGTTCTCGATGGGACGGGTGCGGCTGGAGGAGGTCCGCCAGTCACCGGGCTCCCGGAGGATGACCTGGACCAGACCGCCGTCCGGGGGTTGACCGGCCGCTGACCGCACCCTCCACCATTTCCCACGGGTGACGTCGCCCGACCGGGTCCGCTGTCCCCAGACCGGCCGCCGGACGGCGCGAGCCTGGCTATCCTCCCCGCCGTGCATGATCGACTCCGGGCGGCGATGGCGACCGCACTGCTGGGGACGGCGCTGCTGTCCGGGTGCTCCAACCGGCAGGAGGCCAGCACCACCCTTCCCGCGCCCAGCGCATCGGCCCCTACCACCGCCGAGGCTCTCCCTCCGCTCGGCCCGCCGGACCTGCCCATGCCGGCCGCAGCCCGGAAGCAGACCCCGGAGGGCGCGGAGGCCTTCCTCCGCTACTACATGGAGGTCTACAACCACGCGCAGCGGACGCTGGACCCGACGTGGATGCGCGACCTCAGCAGCGGCTGCGGAACCTGCGACAGGATCGCCGACGACATGGACGCAGATTCGGCTGCCGGCTTCACCTACCAAGGTGGCGAGGTCCGCGTCGATGCCATATCCCTCCCGGCTGTATCCGGTGACGAGGCGCAGATTGCTCTGGTGATCACTCAAGCACCGCTCGCCGTGATGAACGAGGGCATGCCTATTGACGGTTTGACCTTTCCTGAGCGCTCAAGCCCGGGCAGCGGGGCCATCCTGGTCTGGGACCGGGCACAGTCAACGTGGCGGGTATCCCAGTGGGACGTGCAGTGATCAGGCGTAGGTCAACGCTCGCCATCGCAAGCCTCGCCATCTTCGTTGGCGGTATACCTCAGCAGGCTTTCGCCGAAGTGCCCTGCCGCGGCGGCGAATGCCCTGATACCACGCTCGATCAAGGGGCCGCCGAAATCAGGAGCAGTGACGTGTCGCCGCCCGGCGCGAGTGGGATCCGCGTAGCCAGCAACGCGGCTTCTGCCGGCCCGGTTCTCTACACCTGGCGGCTGCGGACTCCCTGCACGGCGGAGGACGCTGCCACCGTCTCCTGCGACTCGCGGACACGCGCCTGTCCTCCGGTCGAGGGCCGAGTGATCCAGTTCCTCGTCGTCCAGCGGCAGCGGCTCGCTCAGCCGGACGGCAACCCCGTGGAGGACGTCCCGCCACCCTCGGGCACCGCGACCGGAGCCCCCTACGGGCCGTGGATCACCGACGGCGGGTCCTGCGTCGACGTCACCGACCTCAACCCGCCGCCGTCCCCGGGCGAGGTCTTCCAGTACTTCCAGCGGCTACCGCTCCCGGAGTTGGAGACGAGACACCAGCCACCCGGCAACGCGCTCTCCGGTCTGCCGGTGATCTTCTACACCGACTCCCCGGCCACCCAGACGTTCACGGTCGACATCCGCGGCTTCACGGTCATCATCGACGCCCGCGCCGAGCGCTACACCTGGCACACCGGCGACGGTCCGCCGATCACCAGCACCGACCCCGGCCGCCCCTACCCGGACCACACCGTCGAGCACGACTACGACTCCGGGCGCTACACCGCCCGGCTGACCGTCACCTGGGGCGCCACCTTCACCGTCGACGGCAGCGCCCCGGCCGACGTCCCCGGGACCACCACCACCGAGGGTCCGCCGGTCACCTTCGACGTCCTCGAGGCCCGGCCGGTCCTCACCAACCCCTACGACTGACCCACAGCGCCCACGCGGCAGCTGCGTTCGCCGCCGAGCAGGCCTGCCTCCTCGCCCCCCCGGTCACCGCCTGGTCGAGAGGGTGGCGCAGCAGACGGCGGGCATCAGTCCGCCGTCCCGGAACCAGGTGAGGGCCGCGGTCAGCCCTTCATCGACCGGACGGCCAGCGCGGCGGCACCGTAGGCGGCCGAGCTGACGACCGCCCGCAGCGTGGTCGGCCGTCCGGCGCCCTTCGCCGCCGCCAGCGCGGTGACCGCGTCGATGGCGTTCATGGCGGCCACCGCGGCCAACCCGCGGTCGACCTCCTCGTCGGTGCGGGCGGTCAGCGCCAGGCCGGCGACGGCCAGCGCCCGGCTGCCGAACAGCCGCTGCAGCTGCAGGCCCGCCGGGGTGACCGGCACGCCGTACGCCCCGGCGACCGCCCTCGGCGCGACGACGCTGAGCAGCCCGAAGGCCGCCCCCGTGGCGCCCAGCGCCCTCGCCAGCTGCTGCTTCGACATCCCCGCGACCGTCGTCGCCATGGCGAACCCCCTCTGCACCGGCCCGGACGGCTCGGCGCACCGTCTGCCCGGAGTTAACCAGCACGGACGCCGACCCGCAGTGTCACGCACCCCGCCCGCGCGAGCGGCTCTTGTTAGCGTCGCAGCCATGGCTGTCGACCCCCGCGGTGCGGACCTCAAGCGCTTTCTCCAGGAGGACCCGGGCGGCCCGGTGGTGATGCTCAACCTGCTCCGCTTCGCCGACGGCGGCCGCGAGTCCTACGCGGAGTACGCCGCGGCCCTCTCCGAGACCTTCCTCCCCCGGTACGGCGGCGAGGTGCTCTACGCCGGGGACGGCGGCACCCCGCTCGTCGCCGAGCAGGGCCAGGACTGGGACGCCGTGCTCCTCGTCCGCTATCCCTCCCGCGAGGCCTTCAGCCGCATGGTCGCCGACCCCGAGTACCAGCAGGTCACGCGCCTGCGCACCGAGGCGCTCACCGAGGCCGTGCTCCAGCCGACCACCGCCTGGTAGACGCCGGGCCAGGAACTCCGCGCGTGCCTCCCGACGTCGCCATCACCCACCGGCCCACGACCTGGGGGGTCATGCGCAGCCGGGCCACCGGCACGCCGCGGGACGGCGTCCCCGAGGTCGTGGTCGTCCCGGGCCTGGCCGTGGCCGACTACCTCCGGCCGGCCGTGTGCGAGCTCGGCGCCTGGACCCGCGCCCACCTGGTCGAGCTGCCCGGCTTCTCCGGCAGCGGAGAGCCGCCGCACCCGCTGGACGTCGGCCAGTTCGCCGACGCCGTGGTGCAGTGGCTGGCCGCGAGCGGCCTCGAGCGGGTCGTGCTCGCGGGGCACTCCAGCGGCACCCAGGTGGCCGCGCGGGCCGCGGCCGTTCGTCTCCGGAACGTTCGGGCGCTGGTGCTGGCCAGCCCCACGATCGACCCGCGCTTCCGCAGCATGCGGCGGGTGCTGATGGCCTGGCGCCGGAACCACGAGCTGGAGCCGCGAACCCTCGACGAGCAGCACACGCCGGAACGGCAGCGGGCGGGCCTGCGCCGGGTGCGGCACGCGCTGAAGGTCCACCTGGCCGACGCCCTGGAGGACGCCGTCCCCCGCGTGCCGGTCCCGGTGCTCGTGCTCCGCGGCGACCAGGACCGGCTCTGCACCGAGGAGTGGGCACGCGAGTTGAGCGGCCTCGCCACCGACGGCCGGTTCTGCTCGGTGCCCGGCGCGCACAGCTTCGTCTGGACGGCGCCCTCGGCCTGGTCCGCCCCCGTCGAGGGCCTGGCGCGCCGGCTGCCCTGACCCGGCTGCCCCGGGGCGAACCCGGTCGCTGCCCGGCCCGGTTGGCGTCCAGGGCAGGCTGTCGCGCGGCAGCGCCACGTCACGGCGCCGCCGAGCGGTGGCCGTCCGGGGCGGGCGGCCGCGCGACGACCGTGACCGGACGAGGAGGCCCCGACCCCGGTGGATGAGCTGCACCTCACGTACGCCCTCGTCGGCAGCCTGGCCGTGGTGCTCGCCGCCCTGTCGACCCGCATCCGCGACCTGCCGTTCAGCGAGCCGCTGGCCGCCCTGCTCCTCGGCGTGCTCGTCGGCCCGCAGCTGCTCGGCGTCGTCGAGCTGGGGGACGACGTGCGGTCGAGGCTCCTCCTGGAGGCCGCGCGGGTCCTGCTCGCCGTGTCCCTCATGGGCGTCGCCCTGCGCTATCCGGTCCGCCGGCTGAGGCCGGTCGTCCCGCCCACCGCCGTCCTGGTCACCGTGGCGATGGTCGCCATGGCGGCCGTGTCGGCCGGGCTCGCCTGGCTGATCCTGGGCGTCCCCCTGGCCCTGGCGGCCCTCATCGGCGCCTGCACCTGCCCCACCGACCCCGTCCTCGCCTCGAGTGTCGTGACCGGGCAGCCGGCGGAGGAGCACCTCCCGGTACGCATGCGCCAGGTGCTCTCGGTCGAGTCGGGCGCCAACGACGGCCTCGCGCTCCCGCTCGTCGTCCTCGGCATCGCCCTCGCCGCGCACGGGTCGCTGGGACACGCCGCCCTCGACGGCCTCTACCAGGTCCTCGTCGGCGTCGGCGTCGGTGTCGCCACCGGCCTGGTCGCCGGGCGGGCGATGAGCTACGCGGCGGGCCACTCGGACGTGGACCGCGGTTCCTCGCTGGTCTTCACGCTGGTGCTGGCCGTCGCCGTCCTGGGCATCACGCGGATCCTCGACGCCGACGGCGTGCTCGCGGTCTTCGTCGCCGGCCTGGCCTACAACTACGCCGTCGCCGAGGACCAGGTCGGCCCGCAGGACACCATCGACGAAGCGGTCAACCGCTACCTCGTCCTCCCGCTGTTCCTCCTGCTGGGCACCGAGCTGCCCTGGTCGGACTGGGCGGAGCTGGGCTGGGGAGCGGTGGTGCTGCCCGTCGCCGTGCTGCTGCTGCGGCGACCGCCGGTGCTCCTCGCGCTGGCCCGCCCGCTCGGGCTGCGGCTGCGGGACGCCGTGTTCCTCGGCTGGTTCGGCCCCGTCGGCGTGAGCGCGCTGTTCTACGTGACGTCGAGCGCGGAGGAAGGGGTCACCGACCCTCGGCTGTGGGCGGCCGTCAGCCTGGTGGTGACGGCGAGCACGGTCGTGCACGGTGTGAGCTCCACCCCGGGACGCCACCTCTACCGCCGGGCCGCGGACCGCTGACCGCCGCCCCGCCTCGGAGCCTCCTGGGTGGTCGATGGCACCCAGGACGGCGGAGGCCGGGACGGGCCGCGGCCGGTGAGGCCGAGCGGCGTGTCGGCGCGTGTCCCCCTGGCAGCACCTGACGACCGAGACGGTCGAGAACCGCATCATCACGCCGTAGTCACCCGCTCACCCTAGGGTGAGGCTGGTCTGGCGACCGCCCACCACCCCCGGGAGAGCCCATGCGCCGCACCACCGCAACCGCCGGTGTCCTCGTCACCGCCGTCCTGACCCTCGGCCTCACCGGCACCGCGAACGCCGCGACCGACCGCGACTGCCCCGACTTCGCCAGCCAGGCCGAGGCCCAGGCCGCGTTCGACGCCGTCCCGGGCGACCCCGAGCGCCTGGACGCCGACGACGACGGCATCGCCTGCGAAGAGCAGCAGTACGCGCCCACGGCCTCGGCCAGCGGCCAGACCGGCACCGGCGGCCCGCAGGTCTCCACCCGCCCGTCCGGTGCCGTCGCCGCCGGTGACGGCAGCGCCGGCGAGGACGGCAGCGCGCTGCCCTACGTCCTCGGCGGCGCGGCCCTGGCCGCCGCCGGTGGCGCAGCCGTCGCGGCCCGTCGCAGCTCCCGCACCTCCGCCTGACCGGCGGGCCGTGCCGCAGCGCCCGACCTCCGCCCGCCCCGGTCCGCAC
>NZ_SPQN01000189.1 GCF_004571065.1 Geodermatophilus sp. DF01-2 | reverse complement strand
GATCTGGGTCTCCGGCGACGGCGACGCGGGACCCGGCGTCGGGGCCGGAACGGACGGCGCGGCCGGAACGGACGGCGCGGCCGGAACGGACGGCGCGGCAGGAGCCGCGGCGGCCGGGGCCTGCGGGGCACGCGGACCCGGACGCGGGGCGGGCTTCGGGGCGGCGACCTGGCCACCGCCGTTGCCGCCACCGTCGGAACCGGAGGCCACGAAGGCCTCCCGCAGGCGCCGGGCCACGGGGGCCTCGACGGTGGAGGAGGCGGACTTCACGAACTCGCCCTGCTCCTTGAGCTTGGCGAGCACGGTCTTGCTGTCGACACCGAACTCCTTGGCGAGTTCGTGTACGCGGGCTTTGCCTGGCACGGATCTCCTCTTTGTGAGGCCGGCGGCTGGCCCGCGCGACCTCGTCGTCAGTACTGCATGGTCTGGCGTGTCATCGTGGGGACTTCACGGCTTGCTCATCCGACGACGTCCTGCTCTCGACGTGCGGACCCGCCGGGTGCGGGTCCGTCTGTGTTGGTGCGGTTGTCGTTCGTCCGTTGTCGCCCGCCCCGGGCCCGCTCTCCGCGGGCGCCGTGGACGGCGCGCCGAGGACGTGGTCCCGGAGCGGACCGGCCTCCACCGGGGTGCTGCTGCGCAGCGCCCGCACGAAGGCCCGGCGTCGCTCCGCCGCGCGCAGGCACTCCGGGGTGGGGTGCATCGAGGCGCCCCGGCCGGGGAGCCTCCGTCGTGGGTCGGGGACCAGAGCCCCGTTCCGGACGACGACGCGCAGCAGGTCGGTGACCGGAGCGCGCTTCCGGCAGCCCACACACGTGCGCACCGGGATCGACGTTTCGGCCACCCTCAACTCTAGCGCGCGGAGGGCCCCGGATGTTCCGGGCGCCGGCCGCCGGCCACCCGTCCGGGGCGGGCGCCTCCA
>NZ_SPQN01000188.1 GCF_004571065.1 Geodermatophilus sp. DF01-2 | reverse complement strand
GGGGCGCGCGGCGGGCGCGGACGGCGGCGCGTCGAGGGACTCCAGGACCTGCTGCCCGCCGAGCAGCCGGCCGCGCCGGCCCACGACGGTGTCGGCGAGCGCCTCGTACGCCGCGGCGGCGGGGTCGGCACCGCGGCGCAGTCGGACGCGGGCCAGAGCGACCTGCACGGCCTCCTCCGCGCCGGAGGGGTCCCCGGTCAGTCGCAGAGCCTCGGCGAGCAGGGCCGGCCGCTCGGCGGCGACGAACCGGCCGAACGCCGCGTCGGCGTCCTTGCTCATGCCGGGCCTCCCGCGGACGTGGTGCTGCTGGGGGATCCCAGTCTGCGCGGTGGCCGGTACGGCACTCCGCGCGGGAGAGCAGCTGATGGGCTCGCAGCCCCGCTCGTCCTCGGGGCCACGCAGGGCGGCGGTCGCGCCGACTCCACGGCGATGCCGACGGCAGCGCGTCCGTGCCGGCGAGGAGGCGCCCCGCCGGGCACACCGTCCCTGCGGAGCTCCCCGGCTACGCTCGGCCGCGTGTCGGGGAAGCCGCTGCGCGACGTCGTGGCTCCCGGCCTCGACGTCCTGTTCTGCGGGATCAACCCGTCGCTGATGTCGGCCACCCGCGGGCACCACTTCGCCCGGCCGGGGAACCGGTTCTGGCCGGCGCTGCACCGGCGGGCCTGACGCCGCGGCAGCTGCGGCCCGAGGAGGACGCCGAGCTGCTCCGCTACGGCCTCGGGGTGACCAACCTGGTGGACCGCCCCACGCGGACCGCGGCGGAGCTCTCGGCCGAGGAGCTGCGCGCCGGTGCCGGAGCCCTGGCCGGGCTGGTGGAGCGGTACCGGCCGCGGGTGCTCGCCGTCCTCGGCATCACGGCCTGGCGGCTCGGCTTCGAGCGGCCGCGAGCGGTGGCCGGCCTGCAGCCGGAGCGGGTCGGGGGCGCGGCGACCTGGGTGGTGCCCAACCCCAGCGGCCTGAACGCCCACCACCAGCTGCCCGACCTCGCCCGCATCTACGGGCAGTTGCGGGACGCGGCCCTGGCCGGCTGATCCGGCGGGGTGCGGCCCCGCCGACGGCCGGTTGCGCACCGCCGCGGACCGGCGCGTGCCGAGGTGGCGCGCCGGCTGCCCGAGATC
>NZ_SPQN01000187.1 GCF_004571065.1 Geodermatophilus sp. DF01-2 | reverse complement strand
CAATGCCACGTAGCTTAAGTTGATCATGCTGCCCGGGGTTGGAGTGCGCGGATGGTGACCGTGGGCGGTCCGGAGTGGCGGATGCTGCGCTCGCCTGGCTTCTTGACGCGGTAGCTGTTGTGGCGGGCGCGTTTCACCGCGCGGGGGCAGGTCCGTTCCCGGCGGGGCGGGACGAGCTTGGCGGTGATGTCCGCGCAGACGTTCGGGAGCACGTCGTTCCAGCGTTCAGGGGGGAAAGCCCGCCGTGCCGGTGGCGGTACGGCGGGCGATGCGCAGGACCCGGGTGAAGGAGACCCGGTCGGGATCGAGGTCGGCGGCCTCGGCCGCGTGGGTGGTCAACGCCGCCAGGGCGTGGTGGACGATTAGCCAGGCCCAGATCTCCTGGACGACCAGCTCGGGCAGTCGTGAGCGCAGGACCTTGCCCGGTCCGCGCAGGTGGGTCTTGAGTTGATCGTTTCCGGTTTCCTCCTCCCAGCGCTGGTTGTAGGCCGAGGCCAGTTCGTCGGCTCGGGCCGCGCCCGGATCGCAGATCGTGGACAGCAGCACGATCAACTCACCGCTGCCGTTCCCGTCGCGGTCGGGCACGTCGTACTCCACCACCCGCACCAGCTGGGCCTGGTCGGGATCGAGACCGTCCTCGGCGTCGGGCTCTGCTGCGGCGCCCTGCGCTTGCTCGGCGGCTGCGGCGAGGATCGCCGCGCGCCGCTGGGAGCTGCGGATCGAGGGGTTGATCAGCACCGAGAGGTAGGAGCCATCGGGCAACACCTCGAGCACCGGCAGCGTCAGCTGGGTCGGGGCCCGCCACAGCAGCGCCGCTCCGGTGCGGGCGGCCAGGCTCCAGGCGTCGAAGGAGTAGAAGTTGCGGTCGGCGGTGAGCAACTCATCGCGGCGCAGCCGCGGATACAGCCGGTGAGCCAGGGTCTTCTCCCCGACGGCGAAGCCGCCGACCTCGGCGGCCAGGAACGCGTGGGTGCCGCACTCGGCCAGCGCCACCACCCGCACCTTCGGAAACGCCGAGCGGTTGTCCCCGGAGCCGGCGTAGTCAAACTGCTCGGCGTTGTCCGGGGTGTCGGGCACGTCGATGTCGAACCCGTCGATCGCGGTCAGCCGCCACGCCCGCAGCCACGCCCCCCGCG
>NZ_SPQN01000186.1 GCF_004571065.1 Geodermatophilus sp. DF01-2 | reverse complement strand
CGGGTGCTCTCCGTTCTTCCGTGGCCGCCTACCGAGTTAGCTGACGGGTTCGGGCGGGAAGCAGCCCTACCGGCCTCCGAGCGGTGCTCGGCGGCGGGATTCACCCCAGTACTGCGGTGGGTCCCCGCCTCGTCCCGCTGGACGGCGACCTCGACGAGGACGGGCTGCTACGGCTGGCCGCGGCCGGCGTCGGCACCGGCGACGACCGGGCCCACGAGACCGACCGGGCCGTCGTGGACGCCGCCGGCGAGGTGGACGGGGAGGCGGAGCAGAGCCTGCCGTTCGCCGCCGGGCGCGGCTTCTCCGCGGCAGTGCGCGACGGCCGGCTGGTGGTCAAGGGCGCCCCCGAGGTGGTCGCCGCCCGCTGCCGGGACGCCGGGGACCTCGCCCCGCGGGTGCGGGAGCTGGCCGCCGAGGGGCTGCGGGTGCTCGCCGTCGCCGATCGGCCGTGCGACGACGGGGACGGCGACCTGGAGGAGGCGGCCCGGGACCTCACGCTGCGGGGTCTGGTGGGGCTGGCCGACACGGTGCGGTCCTCGTCGGTGGCGGCGGTCGAGCAGCTGCGCGCCGCGGGCGTCCGGGTGCTCGTGGCCACCGGCGACCACCCCGAGACCGCCCGTGCGATCGCCTGCCAGGCCGGCGTCCCCGACGCCGACCGGGTGGTGACCGGCGGGGAGTTCGCCCGCGCCTCGGAGGCCGATCGGGCCCGCATGGTGCGGGAGACGGCGGTGTTCGCGCGGCTGTCGCCGGAGCAGAAGGTGTCGCTGGTCGCCGCGCTGCGCCGGGCCGGAGCGACCCTCGCGATGACCGGGGACGGGGTGAACGACGCCGCGGCGATCCGGCTGGCCGACGTCGGGGTGGGCGTCTCCGGCGCCGAGTCCCCGGCCGCCCGTGCCGCCGCCGACCTGGTGATCACCGACCTGGACCTGACCCGGCTGGTCGACGCCGTCGGCGAGGGCCGGGCGATGTGGGCGCGGGTGCAGGACGCCGTCTCGGTGCTGGTCGGCGGCAACGCCGGCGAGGTGGCGTTCACCGTGCTCGGCACCGCGTTCGGCGGGCGGGCGCCGATGGGCACCCGCCAGCTGCTGCTGGTCAACCTGCTCACCGACATGTTCCCGGCGCTCGCCGTCGCCGTGGCCGCGCCCCGGGCCACCGCGCCCGACGGCGGCGACGGGCCGCTCGCCGGGCACCCGCTGGCCGCGGTGCTAGATC
>NZ_SPQN01000018.1 GCF_004571065.1 Geodermatophilus sp. DF01-2 | reverse complement strand
CGCGCCCGGTCCGCCGCGGCGGCCGCGCGCCGCGCTCATCGGCAGGCGGGACCGGTCACTCGCCGGCCGCCGCGCCCAGCCGCGGGAAGGCAGCCGCACCGGCGTAGCGGGCGGCGTCGTCGAGCTCCTCCTCGATGCGTAGCAGCTGGTTGTACTTCGCCACCCGCTCGCTGCGCGCCGGGGCACCGGTCTTGATCTGCCCGCAGTCGGTGGCGACGGCGAGGTCGGCGATCGTGGTGTCCTCGGTCTCGCCGGAGCGGTGGCTCATCATGCAGCGGTAGCCGCTGCGGTGCGCCAGGTTCACCGCGTCCAGCGTCTCGGTCAGCGTGCCGATCTGGTTGACCTTGACCAGCAGCGCGTTCGCGGCCTTGCGGGCGATGCCGTCGGCCAGCCGGGACGGGTTGGTGACGAAGAGGTCGTCGCCGACCAGCTGGACGCGCTCGCCGAGGGCCGAGGTCAGCGCGATCCAGCCGTCCCAGTCCTCCTCGGACAGCGGGTCCTCGATCGAGACGATGGGGTAGGCGTCGACCAGCTCTCGGTAGTAGTCGGTGAGGTACTCGGCCGAGCGGGTCTGGCCCTCGAAGTCGTAGCCGCCGTCGGCGTGGAACTCGGTGGCGGCGACGTCGAGGGCGAAGGCGATGTCCTCGCCCACGGTGTAGCCGGCCTTCTCGACGGCCTCGGCGATGAGGTCCAGGGCGTCGCGGTTGCTGGGCAGGTCGGGGGCGAAGCCGCCCTCGTCCCCCAGGCCGGTGGACAGCCCGCGGCCCTTCAGCACCGCCTTGAGGGCGTGGTAGGTCTCGGTGCCCATGGCCAGCGCCTCGGCATAGGTCGCACCCCCGATCGGGGCGATCATGAACTCCTGCACGTCGACGTTGCTGTCGGCGTGGGCCCCGCCGTTGAGGATGTTCATCATCGGCACCGGCAGCAGATGGCTGGCCGGCCCGCCGACGTAGCGGAACAGCGGCAGGCCCGCGGACTCGGCGGCGGCCTTCGCGACGGCGAGGCTGACCCCGAGGATCGCGTTCGCGCCGAGGCGGGACTTGTCCGGCGTCCCGTCGAGGTCGAGCAGCCGCTGGTCGACCAGGCGCTGCTCGCCGGCGTCGTAGCCGACGAGCTCGGGGCCGATCACGTCGAGGACGCCGTCGACGGCCTTGGTGACGCCCTTGCCGCCGTACCGCTCACCGCCGTCGCGCAGCTCCACGGCCTCGAAGGCGCCGGTGGAGGCACCGCTGGGCACCGCGGCCCGCGCGATCGTCCCGTCGTCGAGGGCGACCTCGACCTCCACGGTGGGGTTTCCGCGCGAGTCGAGGATCTCCCGCGCGCCTACGGCGTCGATGCTGGGCACGGGGGGCAGCCTAACCAGGTGCCGCGGAGGTCCTCGTCAGCCGCGCGTCACCACCCGGAAGACTCTTCCGAAAGGGATCCGGCTGGCAGGCGGGCCGGTCCTCCGTGCGGCCGCAGGAGCCCACGTATCGCCCCGGTGAGGCCCGACGAGCGGTGCGGCCGGACGGTGCGAGGACGGGAGGAGGACGTGCCCTCCCCGCACGTGACCGGCCAGTGCCGGATCGAGGCTGCTGTCCAGGTGGGCTCCATCGGGGACAGCAGGCAGCTGGACAGCAGGCAGCTGCACGGATGCTGCGGCACGTCCGGGTCCGGGGCTGGCAGCCCACTCCAGCTGTCCGCCCCGCGGAAGGGGCGATGGTCAGGGAATGGATTCGAGGGGGACGTGTCGGTCCACTCGTCCATCACCAGGACGGCCGTGCCGCGACTACGACAGGTAGTCGGACACGTGGACGAACCGGAATCCCGCTCGCGCCAGCCTCGGCAGCGCGGTGGCCACGCCCCGGGCCGTGCCGCTGCCGGGCTGGTTCATGTGGCACAGGACGATCGAACCGGGCGCCGCGGACTCCAGCGCAGCCGCCACATCCTGCGGTGCGAACGTCGCCCCGGCGTCACCGTTCACGTCGAAGTTCACCACCGCTTCTCCGAGATCCCGCGCGATCCGCACGGCGACGTCGTCGTGGTGCGCCGTCCCCGAGCGGAAGAACCTGGGTGCCACGCCGGTCACTCGGGTCAGGTTCTGATGGTTGCCGAAGACCTCGTCGTAGACCTCGCCCGGGTCGGCGGTCCCGGTGATCCCGTACGCGGACCTGCCGGTCACCGACAGCGGCCGGTGCTGAGTGCCATGGTTCGCGATCTCGAACAGTGGCTGGCGGGCCAGCTCCGCTGTGACTGCCGGATGGGCGCGGACCCATCGATCGTTGAGGAAGAGAGTGGCCGGGGTCCGGGTCGCCCGGAGCACGTCGATGAGAGCGGCGTCGTAGCCGCTTCCCCGTGCGCCGCCGCATGCGTCGAAGGTCAAGGCGACGACGCGCTCCTGCGTGGGCAGCCTGTTCACGACCCCCGGCACGTCGAGCCCCCATGCGACGGGTGCCACTCCGGCGTAGCGGGCGACGATCTCGGCCCGCGTCACCTCACCGGCCGCAGGCTCGGCCGTCCTCGCCTCGGCGCTCGGCTGCGGTGACGGTGGATTCGGCGAGCCGCTGCCACGCGGGCGAGAGCGGTCGCCTGCGGTCGGAGGGCGCTGCGAGGAGGGTTCCGCCGGCGAGGTCGAGCACGACGCCAGGACACCTCCGGCCGCGATCCCGAGGAACGCTCGTCGGCTCAGCTGCCGGCCGGACAGCGCGTCCGGCTGCCTCCCCCCGACCAGGCGCCGACCCAATCCTCGCCTCTCATCTCCCCGAGCGGACGCGCCCCTCGAGCCGGCCCGCGCTGCACGAGGACCATAACGGCACTGTCCGCGTCACCGAAGCGCCGGCCAGGCGCCCGGTGGTCGAGCCGGTGGTGAGGTCATCCCTCCCGGCTGTCCTGCGCGGCGGCGTCCAGCTCGCCGGCGTAGCGGCGGACCGCCTCGCGCAGCGCGTCCTCGACGTCCCAGCCGCGCCGCTCCGCGGCGCTCACGACGGCGAGCAGCCGCTCCCCCAGCTCCTCCGGACTGGCCGAGGTCAGCGCGGCGGGCTCCGGCGTCGACAGGCCGGCGCGGGCGGCCCGGCGCATCAGCGCCGCACCCCACGACGCCGCGGGCTGCGAGCGCGAGACCCCTTCCGTCGGCGAGCGCCGCTGCTTCTCCGCCTTCTTGATCTCCTCCCAGCCCGCCTCCACGGCGGCCACGTCGCGGGGACCGGCGTCCCCGAACACGTGCGGGTGCCGGCGGACCAGCTTGTCCACCAGGTCGCCGGCGACGTCGTCGACCGTGAAGCGGCGCCCCGGCCCGCCCTCCGCGGCCACCCGCGCGTGGAAGACGACCTGCAGCAGCACGTCGCCGAGCTCCTCGCGCATCGCGGCCGGGTCGTCGTCGACGATCGCGTCGTAGGCCTCGTGCGCCTCCTCGAGCAGGTAGCCGCGCAGCGAGGCGTGCGTCTGCTCGGCGTCCCACGGGCAGCCGCCGGGCGAGCGCAGGACGTCCATCACCTGCACGACGTCGAGCAGCCGGGCGCCCGGAGGCACCGGGACGCCGTCGACGACCTCACCGGCGTCGACCTCGGTGCCCGCCGGCACCAGGGCGACCACGCTGTCGGGCCGAGCGGCGGCGGCCGCGGCGTCCGGGACGTCGTCCACCGCCCAGCCGGCCGCCCGCAGCGCCTCGGCGGTCGGGGCCGCCCCGGGCAGGGCCACCACCGGGCGGCCGCCGGACAGCGCCTGCCAGCCGGCCGGGCCCAGGAGTCCCGGGAGCGAGGGGTGGACGGCGACGGCGAGCGCGACGGGCACCCGGTCAGTCTCCGGCAGCCGCCGGAGCGCTGCCGCCCGCCTCCTCGAGGATGTCGACGGCGCCGCCGTCGGCCGGAACGATCGCGCCGCCCTCGATCGTGCCGAAGCGGGGGTTCACGGTGACGTCGACGTCGGCGCGGACCTCGGCGACCAGCTCCTGGGCGGCGGAGTCGACCTCGGCCCGGGCGGCCTCCTCGAGCTGGGGGCGGACCTCCTCGAAGCTCGGCACGACCGGCTCGCCGACGAACACCACGACGACGCCGGGCACGTCGGGCACGGTGACCGCGGTGGCCGTGTTCGGCGCGGCGGCCGCGACCGCGTCGGCCAGCGGCGGCGGCACCTGGTCCGGCGATCGCGGCACGACCTCGGGCAGCGTCGTCGGGCCGGGGTACTGCGCGGCCAGCTCGGCGTAGGCGGCCGGGTCCGCCTCCAGCGCGGCGACCGCGGCGTCGGCGGCGGCCTGGTCGGGGACGGTCACGAAGCCGAGGCGGACCTGCGAGAGGGAGGGCAGCGCCTCCTCGTAGTCGGCCCGCAGCTCCTCCTCGGTGAGGCCACCGGCGAGCCCCTCCGCCTCGGCGAGCCGCTGGCGCAGCAGCTGCTGGCGGACCGTCTCGAGGATGTCGGCGCGTCCTACCCCCTGAGCAGCGGCCTGGGCGTAGAGCGCCTCGGGGTCCTCGCCGCCGAGCAGCTCGGTCAGCCGCGCCTGCACGTCCCCGTCGTCCACCGTGACGCCGTACCGCTGCGCCACCAGGTCGTAGAGCTCGGCCTGCACCAGCCGGGTGAGGACCAGCCGGGTGAACTCGTCCTCCCGGCCCTCGGTCGCCTCGGCCAGGGCCGGGTCGTCGAGGCGCGCCTCGACCGCCGCATCCAGCTCGTCGACCGTCACCTGTTCGTCGCCCACGTAGGCCGCGACGTTCGGGTCGGTCCGGCAGCCGGCCAGCCCGGCGAGCGCGACCAGGCCGGCGGCCAGCGATGCGGTCAGGCGACGCGTCTGCACGGTTCGGAGGGTGCCACATCGGGCGGAACGCACGGCGCAGGCGGAGTCGCTCGAGCGCGGTTTCCGCGCTCGAGCGACTCCGCATCAGGACGCCGCGGCGACCGGCTGCTCGAGGACGGCGGACAGCAGCGACTGCAGGTGGTCCAGCAGCGCCACGTCCCGCAGCGGCGTGCGCCGGTCCGGGCCGACCGGCACCTTGAGCGAGATCGTGTCGGCGGCGGCCTTGTACGTGGCGCCGTCGGCCAACCGGGCCAGCCGCATCTGCTTGGACTCGGGCAGCGGCACGGGGCTGATCCGGATCGCCCGGCCCTGCATCGAGACCTCGGTGATGCCCCACCGCCGGACGGCGGCCCGGAAGCGGGCCACGGCGAGCAGGTTGAGCACCGGCGCCGGTGGGGTGCCGTAGCGGTCGGTGAGCTCGTCGAGCACCGCCTGCGCCTGCTCGTCGGACTGCACCGAGGCGACCTTGCGGTAGGCCTCCATCCGCAGCCGCTCGCCGGGCACGTAGTCGTGCGGCAGGTGCGCGTCGACCGGCAGGTCCACCCGGACGTCGGCCGGCTCGGCCGGGGGCTCCTCGCCGGCCAGCTGCGCCCGGTAGTCGGTGACCGCCTCGCCGACCAGCCGCACGTAGAGGTCGAACCCGACCCCGGCGATGTGCCCGGACTGCTCGCCGCCGAGCAGGTTGCCCGAGCCGCGGATCTCCAGGTCCTTCATCGCCACCGCCATGCCGGCGCCGAGGTCGGTGTTGTGCGCGATGGTGGTCAGCCGGTCGACCGAGGTCTCGGTCAGCGGCCGGGAGGGGTCGTAGGTGAAGTAGGCGTACGCGCGCTCGCGGCCCCGGCCGACCCGCCCGCGGATCTGGTGCAGCTGGGAGAGGCCGAAGGTGTCGGCGCGGTCGACGATCAGGGTGTTGGCGTTCGGGATGTCCAGGCCGGACTCGACGATCGTGGTCGCCACCAGGACGTCGTACTCCTTCTCCCAGAAGCCGACCATGATCCGCTCGAGCTCGGCCTCCTTCATCTGCCCGTGGCCGACAGCGACGCGGGCCTCGGGCACGAGATTGCGGATCTTGGCCGCGGCCTTGTCGATCGACTGCACCCGGTTGTGGATGACGAAGACCTGCCCGTCGCGCAGCAGCTCGCGGCGGATCGCCGCGGCCATCTGCTTGTCGTCCCACGCGCCGACGTAGGTCAGCACCGGGTGCCGCTCCTCGGGCGGGGTGAGGATCGTCGACATCTCCCGGATGCCGGTCAGGCTCATCTCCAACGTGCGCGGGATCGGGGTGGCCGACATCGACAGGACGTCGACCGCCGTCCGCATGGTCTTCAGGTACTCCTTGTGCTCGACGCCGAAGCGCTGCTCCTCGTCGACGATCACCAGCCCGAGGTTCTTGAACCGGGTGGTCGGCTGCAGCAGCCGGTGGGTGCCGACGAGGATGTCGACCTCGCCGTCGGCCAGTTCGCGCAGGATCTGCGTGGTCTCCGCGTCGGACTGGAAGCGGGAGAGCACCCGTACCGTCACCGGGAACTGGGCGACCCGCTCGGAGAAGGTCTTGTGGTGCTGGTTGGCCAGCAGCGTGGTCGGCACGAGGACGGCGACCTGCTTGCCGTCCTGCACCGCCTTGAACGCCGCCCGGACGGCGATCTCGGTCTTCCCGTAGCCGACGTCACCGCAGATGATCCGGTCCATCGGGACCGGGTTCATCATGTCGGTCTTGACCTCGTCGATCGCGGCGAGCTGGTCGGGGGTCTCCTGGAACGGGAAGGCGTCCTCGAGCTCGCGCTGCCAGACGGTGTCCGGGCCGAAGGAGTGCCCCTTGGTCGCCATCCGCGCCGAGTACAGCCGGATCAGCTCAGCGGCGATCTGCTTGACCGCCCGGCGCGCCTGCCCCTTGGTCTTCTGCCAGTCGGCGCCACCCAGCTTGGACAGCGCCGGGGCCTCCCCGCCGACGTAGCGGGTCAGCTGGTCGAGGGCGTCGGTGGGGACGAAGAGCCGGTCCGGCGGCTGGTTCCGCTTGGACGGCGCGTACTCGACGATCAGGTAGTCGCGCTGCCCGCCGTTGACGGTGCGGCTGACCATCTCGAGGTAGCGGCCGATGCCGTGGTGCTCGTGGACGACGAGGTCGCCGGGCTGCAGCTGCACCAGGTCGACGGCGTTGCGCCGGCGCGCCGGCATCTTGGTGGCCTCGCGCATGGTGGCGCCGCGCTGCCCGGTGAGGTCGTGCTCGGTGATCAGCGCCAGCCCGACGCCCGGGAAGGCGAACCCGGCCTCCAGGGTGCCCTGGGTGACGTGGGTCAGCCGCGGCTCGAGGGCCGCGGCGACGTCGGGCACCAGCCGGGTGCCCAGGTCGGCCTCGGTGAACTGGTCGGCGGCGCGCTGCGCGGGGCCGGGCCCCGCGAAGGTCACGGCGACCCGCCAGCCGTCGCGGGACCAGGCGCGCAGCTGCTCGATCGCGCGGGGGACGTCGCCGGAGAAGCGCTCGACGGGAGTCGCGTCGAGGGTGACGTGCGTGTCGTCGACGTCGTCGTCACCCAGCCCACCCAGGGTGAAGGCGCCGGTCGTCCACCACGGCAGGCCGCGGCCGCGGGCGGCGGCCTCGACGTCCTCCAGCGACCGGAACGACGAGGCGCCCAGGTCGAGCGGGGCCTCGCCGGCCTCCGCGGCGAGGTCCCCCGCGGCAGCGGATGACCATGCGGCGGCGAGGAACTCCTCGGCGGTGCGCACCAGGTCGGCGGCGCGGCTGCGCACCCGCTCGGGGTCGCAGACCAGGACGTGGGTGCCGGCCGGCACCAGGTCGGTGAGCAGCTGGAGGTCACCCTCGATGAGGGCGGGCGTCAGCGACTCCATGCCCTCGACGGCGATGCCCTCGGCCAGCCTGCCGAGGATCTCGGCCAGGCCGGGGTGCTCGGCGCCGAGCGCGGCCGCGCGCTCGCGGACCTCGTCGGTGAGCAGCAGCTCGCGGCACGGCGGCGCCCACAGCCGGTCGGGCCGCTCGTCGAGGGAGCGCTGGTCGGCGGCGGAGAACCAGCGCAGCTCGTCGACCTCGTCGCCCCAGAACTCGACGCGGACGGGGTGCGGCTCGGTGGGCGGGAAGACGTCGAGCAGCCCGCCGCGGACGGCGAACTCGCCGCGCTTCTCGACGAGCTCCACGCGGGTGTAGGCGGCGTCGGCGAGGGCACGGGCGACGTCGTCGAGCTCGGCGGTGTCCCCGGGCCGCAGCTCGACCGGAGTCAGGTCGCCCAGGCCGGGGGCCAGCGGCTGCAGCACGCTGCGCACCGGCGCGACGAGGACGTCGACGGCGCCGTTGACGCCGGGGTGGGTCAGGTCGCGCAGCACGGCGAGCCGGCGGCCGACCGTGTCCGCGCGGGGGGAGAGCCGCTCGTGCGGCAGCGTCTCCCACGCCGGGAAGACCTCGGTGCGCCGATCGGGCAGGAAGCAGCGCAGCCCTTCTGCGACCGCGTCGGCGTCCCGCTCCCCCGCCGTCACGACGAGGACGGGCACTCCTGCCCCACCGCGCTCTGCACCCGGCCCACCCCCAGCCGCCAGCGCGGCCGCGACCAGCGGCTGGACGGACGGCGGCGCGGTGACCGCCAGCTCGGCGTTCCCGGCCGCGGCCACGACGCGGGCCATGCCGGGGTCGGTGAGGACGACGTCGAGCACGCCGCGGAGGGTCACGAAGAGGTCTCCCGAGGTCTGCGGCCACGCACGTCGCGCCGGGTGCGCGGGGGGCCTGTGCCCACGTTAGTCCCGGGCGCCAACAGCTGCCCGCGTCCCGGCGGGGAAGGCGCCGGTGAGCTTGCGGGTCGCTGGTAGCGCCGCACACCCCACGGGGGTGATTCGCGGCTCCAGCACCCCCTGTCGGGTGACGAGATGCGCGGATTCGAGGAGACCTCGGCGCGAACCGGGTGACGATCACGTCCGGCCCAGACCCCGAGGAGACCAGTGCAGACCACGGAGCAGCCGCGCCCGGCGCAGCCGGTCGTCTGGCACGTCACCGAAGCGATGGGCGGAGGCCTCGCCACCGCAATTCACCACTTCGTCCGCTCGGCACCGGGGTACGACCACGTCCTGCTCTGCTGCCTGCGGTCCCAGCATCAGACGGGCGAGGCCGACCCGTTCACCGCGCGTCGGCCTAGCCGGCGCAGCGGCCCGCTGGGCATGGCGGAGCTGCTCCTCAGCTTGGACGAGCACCTCCCCCCGCCCGATGTCGTCCACGTCCACTCCGCCTGGGCAGGCCTCATCGCCCGCCTGGTCCTGTTCCGCCACCGCGCCCGAATCGTCTACAGCCCGCACGCCTACTACTTCGAGCGCACGGACATCTCCACGGCGGCGCGCACTGCCGCCTGGTGGCTCGAGCGACTGCTGGCACCGCTTACCAGGGTCGTCGTGGCCGTGAGCCCCCATGAGGCACAGCTGGCCGAGGGGCTCGGCTGCGCGGTCCGCTTCGTCCCCAACGTGGCGGCGTTCCCGGACCACGAGCAGTCCCTGCTCTCCGGAGGGTCGAGCACAGCCGCGCACTCCGAGGACCCCGTTGCGCGGCTGGTCACGGTCGGTCGCGTCGAGCCCCAGAAGGACCCGGAGTTCTTCACCGCCACGGTGCGCGCCGTACGCCGCCGGGGCGTGGAGGTCGACGCCCTCTGGATCGGCGCCGGCCCCGCAGAACTGGAGGACGAGCTGCGGGCCGGAGGGGTGCAGGTCACCGGGTGGGTCGACCGCGCTCAGGTGCTCGACGCGGTCCGCTCCGCGAGCGTGTACGTGCACACAGCGGCCTGGGAGGGCAACCCGCTGACCGTGCTGGAGGCCGAGGCGCTGGGCCGCCCGCTGGCGGTGCGGTCGATCCCGGCAATGGTGTCACTGGGCCACCCGGAGACCAACAGCACGCCAGAGGAGCTGGCCGACACCATCGTCACCCTCCTGGCTGGGGTGCCCGGTGTGCCGCTTCGCGACCCGGACCGGCCGCCGACAGCCCTCGAGGGAATCTACGACGAGCTGGTGCCCCGGCCCCGCGCCCGCCGGGTCGGGCGGACAGCTCGCCTGGTGCAGACGGCGCTGGGTCTGCTGGGACCGTGACCCGATCACGCTGAGCGACCCCGGGCAGGCACCGAGGTCGCCGCCCCGTCCGGCGCCGATCGTGCTCCTCACGCGAGGACGCCCGCGTCAGCGGCCGCGGGCACCGCGCGCCGTGTCGTGAAGCACGGCGACGAAGTCGGCGGCGCACGCGGCGGCGTCGGGATGCCGTGCGCCGATGTCCCGGGCCGCGCGGCCAGCCAGACCGCGCACCTCGTCCACGGCCAGCTCACCGAGGGCACGCGCCAAGTCACGGGGGTGCCCCGGACGCACGGCGATCCCGGCCTCCTCCCCCGCCCGTTCGGCCGCGGGACTACCGGCGACGGCGACGACCGGCACCCCGGCGACCATCGCCTCCATGGCGACCCCGCCGAAGCCCTCCTTCCGCGGCGCCCGCCGTCCGGCCGGCCGGGTCAGCAGCGCGAGGGCGTCGAATGCGCCCAGCCAACGGGCGGCCTGGGGCACCCGGCCGAGGAGGTGGACCCGGTCGGCAACGCCGAGCGCGGCGGCGACCGCCCGTAGTCGGTCGGTCTCACCGACGGCGCTGGGGTCGTCCTCGCCCAGCACGACCAGTCGCCACCGGCTGGCCGCCGGCTCGGCCAGCGCCCGGACGGCGTCCTCGACACCCTTGAACGGCACCAGGCGCACCGCCATCCCGAGCCAGAGGCCGGGCTCGCCGTCCGGGACACCCCAGGCCCGCAGCTGGCCACGGGCGACCTGCCGTGGCTCCGGTTGGGTCCGCGGGCGGGGTGGGTGAACCACCACCGCGTCGCGACGCCGAACCCACTGCAACACCGCGGCATCGGTGCCGATGACCCTCGTGGAGAGCCGACCCAGTGCCAAGGCCAGGGTGCGGTCGTAGGAGTGGTCGTGCTTCACCCAGACCGACGGCCGCCCGGCCAGCCACGCGGCCGGCGCAGCCACCAGCTGTGCCTTGACACCGTTGCCGATCACGACGCCAGCCGCGGCGCTCCGCACCGTCCGCGTCAGCGCGGGCAGCACCCGGGCGACGTCTCGGGGCCTGCGCCCGGCGGGGAGCAGGGTCACGGGGATCCCGCGCCGCTCGAGCTCGCCGCGGAACGGGCCGTCCTGCAGGAGGGTGAGCGAGACGTCGAGATCCCCGCGTGCATCGATCATGTCCAGGAGCCAGCCCTCGCTACCGCCCAGCACTCCATGTGCGGCAACCACGTGCACGCGCAGCCGTGCTGACTGCTCGACCCCGGCCACCTGAGAGGTGAGCTGCCGTAGCCGGTCCATTTGATGGCGCAGGTCGTGGTGACGTTCCACGAACGCGCGGCCGGCCGTCCCCTCGGCGGCCGCCAGGCCCGGATCGGCCAACCGCGTGATGAGGGCATCGGCGAGCGCCACCGCGTCTCCGGCCGGCGTGACCTCGCCGGCACCGGCTTCGATGAGCAACCGACTGCCGCTCACCGGGGTACTGACCAACGGGCGGGCACTGGCCAGTGCCTCGACGGAGGTGAGGGCCAGGCCCTCCCACACCGACGGGAGAACCACGACGTCGGCGGCGGCGTACCAGCGATCGGCACGGTCCGAGTGACCAGCAAAGAGCACGCTTTCGTCGGCCCGGTCGGCCAGCTCGGGCCGGTCCGGACCGTCACCGACCAGCGCCAGTCGGGCCGCCGGGACCGACGCCCGAACGCGAGGCCAGGCGTCGAGCAGTAGGTGCTGGCCCTTCTGCCGGTGCAGCCGTGCCATGCAGACGACCAGAGGGCCGGACGGAAGGTCCAGAGCGGCGCGGGCTTCGGTGCGGTCGTCGGGGCCGGCCGCCGGGAACTGGTCGAGGTCGACTCCGTTCGGCACGGTCACCAGCAGGGACCCGTCGATGCCCGCCTCCTGGCCGGTCTCCCGCTCCTCCTCGCAGACGCACACCACGGCCCGCGACCAGCGGCGGGCGGCGAGGTGCTCCCACCCCCGCAGGAGCTGGCGCATCGGCGACCTGCGCGAGGGGAAGGCCCAGGCGTGCGGCTGGTAGAGCGTCGGGATCCGTCCCCGAATGAGCAGCCGGCCGACCAGCCCGGCCTTGCTCGAGTGCAGATGCAGCACGTCGGGATCGGCCTCATCGATGATGCAGGCCAGCCGGCGCACCTCCGCCAGCGTGCGCAGGGACGGGCTGGGCTCGGCCGACCAGGGGTGGACGCACACGCCGATGTCGCGCAGGTTCGTGGCGACCGCGGAATCCGGCGGTGTGGCCACCGACACCGCCCAGCCGTGGTCGGCCTGATCACGCGCGACCTGCGCCAGGTACCGGGCGACGCCACCGTCCCGAGGCTCGGCGACGTGCAGAACCCTGAGGGGCCGATGGCGTTGCTGATCGTTCATCAGGCCTCCCCCGGTCCGAAGGTCTCCCGCACCATGCGGAGCTGATCCGGTGCCCAGCGACGTGCGAGCCAGTAGGCCGAGGCGATGTAGACGCCGCCACCCAGGGCGAGCAGCACCGGCAGCGGAGCCGGGACCGACAACAGGACCAGTGCCAGCAGCAGCGCGGCGGCCCCGGGAATCGCCAGGGGGCCAAGCAGACCCGGACGGACGCCGACTCGCCGCAGCGCCGTCCACAGCAGGACGAGTTGGGCCAGGTAGGTCACCGACGTCGCCAGTGCTGCCCCCTCGCTCCCCAAGAGGGGAATGAGGACCAGGTTCAACCCGAGATTAACCACCAGCGCCACGGCCGCCGTCCACAGCATCGCGGCGTTGCGGGCGTGGGCGGCCAACCCGGCCAGCAGGAAGTAGGCGAGCCCGAACAGCAGTGGTGTCGGCGCGAGGAGGACCAGCGTCAGGGCGGACTGATCGGCGTACTGCTGGCCGAACAGCAACCCGATCACCTCGGGCGCCAGCACCGTGCACACGGTCGCGAAAGGCAGGTAGACGACCGCGGCGGCTGTCATGGCGGTCTGCAACACCCGTCCGGCCCGGGCATCGTCAGGGTGAGCGCTCAGCACGGGGAAGATCGCGTCGCGCAGGACCCACGCGACGAACAGCACCGTTTCTACCAGCCGGAACGCCACGGCGTAGGTGGCCAGTTCGGCTTCCCCGCGGATGGCCTGGATCAGGACCGAGCCGAGGCGCGGCAGCGAGCCCAGGATGAGCGCGGTGATCCCGACCAGCCAGGTGGCATCGAGCATGGCACGCAGCCCGGAGGGCGTCACCTGCCCCGGCCGGAGTCGTACCCCGACTCGGTGCACGGCGACCGAGTGCCCGAGCAGGCCGACCACGGAACCCGTCAGGATCGCCACGCCGGTCCAGAGCAGACCGCCCCCAGAGGTCAGGGCGCTGATCACCAGCACCGCGGTGACGACACGCTGCACGACGAGGGCGCCCGCCATGCCGGCCTGCCGCTGACGAGCGATGGCGGCGTCCCGCATTGTCAGCGAGAGGATGTCGAGCGCGGTCGAGAGGACGACGGCGGCAACGGCGATGCCAGTGGCCGTACCGCCGTACGTCGAGCCGAGCAGGGCGAGCGCGGTGCCGTAGGCGAGGAGCCCTAGGCCAAGCTGCAGGGTAAGAGTCTCGGTGAAGTACCGGTCCAGCCGGCCCGGGTGGGAACTCCCCCGGTGGATGAGCACAATGTCGAAGCCCCACCCTGGTACGTAGAGCAGCAGAGCACCGAGGGCCATGGCGAAGGAGAGCGCGCCGAACTCGGCCTGGTCGAGCAGCCGGGTCGCCACGAGAACCCAGGCGAACGTCGCCATCTTGCCGAGCAGCTCCGCTGCCATTCCGGCCGCGGCGTTGGCCATGGTGCGTCGTGCGGTGCCCAGGCCGGCGCCGGACGCGCCCTGCGGCACCATCTCGTCGGGCCCGGCCAGCGTCATGCGATCGACTCCCTCGAACCGCCGTCGCGGCTCTGCAGCAGCTCGGCCTCACACGCCACTGCCCGGGCACGCGTGAGCTGCCCGATGCGTTCACGGCCGCGTTTGATGCGGTCCACTGCCGCTTGGATCCTGTCAGCGTTGCGCACCGCCCAGTCCCCTCGTCGGCCGTGCAGTTGCACCAGCACCGTCGTCAGCCTCCGGCGATCGGGGTAGATGCGGTTCTGCGTGGCGTCCTCCGGAGCGGCACAGGTGTCGACGAACCGTCGGCCGGTCGCGTGGAAGCCCCTGACCTGTTCGAGGGCGAGCAGGATGCCGGGCGAGTGAGCAGAGAGCGCGTCGTCGTGGGCGATCTTGAACTCGAAGACGGCGTCCGGGGTCAGGATGCGGCAGGCCATGGCGACCACCCGGTCGTCGGTCTGCAGGCTGTGCATCTGGAGACGTCCGCGCCGTGCCAGGCCCCGGCACATGCCGCGGAAGAAGTCGGCGTGCCCGGGTCGGACGGCGAGTGCACCGCCGACCTGCGACTTCCACCCGGAGGCCTCCAGCCGGAGGAAGTCTTCGAGCGCCGTGTCCACGTCGGTCCGGTCGACGAGGCTGGGTTCGGCACCGAGCTCCTCCGTCAGGCGCCGCCAGCGACGGCGGAGGTCCTTGCGACGTCGGGCGCTGAAGCAGGTCTGCACGTAGTCGTCCACCGGCCGTCGCTCCAGCGTCGCACGCTCGACGGTCTCGAGCGTCGTGACCGCCCGGCCGGAGCGGCGCGCCCCCTCGCGCGCCGCAGCCGCGACGTCGACGTCCACCAGGTCGATCGCCAGCCAGGGGCTGGCATCGGCATCCGCCAGCGCATCCAGCGCGACCTGCCAGGTGGCCGCCCCAGCGCCGGGAACCGTCAGCGGCGTACCGAGGAAGCAGTGGGCGTGCCGCCACGTCGTCGTCGCCGGCACGGGAACCCGGCGGTAACGGACGGCGTCGATGACCGGGAGCAGGAAGGTGAGGTGATCGAACTGCTGCCCCTCCTCGACCACCAGCAGCCGGACACGGTGGCCGTCGGGCAGGTGGGCGGCTGCGGCGAGCGTGGCGGCGGGCTCGAAGTATGGGTTGGCCGGACAGGCCCGTTCGGCCAGTCGGTCCCACCGCTCGACGAAGACGTCGTCCACCTGGTCGAAGGACAGGACACGCCCCCTCGGGGCCGCCTCCCCCTGGAACGGCTGACCGCTCATCCGCGTCGCCAGGTCAGGGTCCGGGCGGCCCGACTCACCGCGGGAACGCGGCGGGAGGCTCGCCAGATGGAGCGGTAGCCGGGCACGCACTTGACCCGGAAGGCGGTGAGCGTGTCGCCGGGCTTGACGTCCACCCGGTCGATCGCATGCCGTCCCGACCCGTTGTAGAGGGAGAAGCCGACGTCGAAACCGCTGTCGCGCACCGCCGCCGCCGCGCGCTCGTCGTGCCATCCGTAGGGGTAGGCAAACGCGCGAGGTGTCGTCCCGGTGAGGTCGGTCAGTTGTGAGCGGGCCTCAGCGGTGGCGAGTCGCAGCGCGTCCACGTCGGCGCCCACGAGCGAGCTGTGGTCCCACCCATGCACGCCGAGCTCCATCCCCGTGGCGGGCAGGGCCTGAAGTTCGTCAGCGGACAGGAGCGGCCCGTCGGGCTTGACCACCTCGTCGGCCGGTGGCTCGCCTGCGCCGGTAACCAGGCCGACCGAGACGAAGAGGACGGAGGGGACGCCGTGGGCCTGCAACACAGGAGCGGCGAGCTCGCCGACGCTCCGCATGCCGTCGTCGATCGTGACCAGCACCCGCCGCCGGCGGACCGGCCGCTCAAGCGCCCGCAGGTAGCCCGCGACGTCGAGGAACTCGTACCCGCGATCCCGCAGATGGGTGAGCTGCTCCTCCAGCCGGCGGATGGGCAGGAGCAACTCGTGCGGATCGCTGCAGCCCGGCAGCGGATCCGCCGCCGCGGTGAACCCGTGGTACATCAGCACCAGCGGTCGCCGCAGCTTGGTCGGCACGTCTCCGGACACATCCGGTCCCACCGTCATCTGTCTCCCAACAACGAAACTGAACTGGCGTGCGCGGCTCCTGGCACAGCGGCGGGACGGACCCCGCACAGTCGACCGGAGCCCCTGAGGGGCGGTCAGTCGCCGGCCCGGTCGGTCCTCCACCGCGGTCGGTTCCCGAGGCGATCGGCGAGCACGCCGGCTACGACCCCCAGCAGGGCCGCCGCTGCAAGCGTGGCGGCCAGCAGCACGCTCCGCGGCGGAGTCCGCTCGGCGGCACGCTCCGTGGCCGCGGCCGACAGGGAGCTGTTCACCAGCGGGTCCTCCCCTGCAGTGCCCACCAGCTGCCGAGCCGCGACGTTCGCCGCGGTAACGGCCTGCTCTCGGTCATCGAGCACGACGGAGATCCGGAGGTTCCCGGTCCCGGGCTCCAACTCCGTACCGATCGCATCGGCCAGCTCGCCGCCGCCCAGCGCCGGCATCTGCCGGGCCACGCTGTCGGCCGACGCGTCACTGCTGACGACGACGGCGTACCGGTGGGCAACCAGCGCCACGCTGTCCGGGGAGATGCCCGTCTCCACGCGCGGGGTGAAGGAGACGACCGCGTGAGCCGCCCACTTCTGGGGTGTCAGGAACGTCGTCACCGCAGCCAGCGTCCCGATCACCAGGAAGACGGCCAGGGCGAACCGCCAGCGGCGACGGAGCGCGGCTCCCACGCCACCTTCCCGACCGGGGACGGTCCTCTGGTCGAGGGTCTCGGTCATCGGACTCCCGTCCGCACGGGCGTCATCCGCCGTCCCGACGAGCGCTCTGCCGGGCCGACACCACCGTGTCCACCGGAGCGCAGTCGGACGACGAGCACGATGGCGAGCAGCCAGCAGAGGCTTCCGGTCATCTCCAGGCACTCCTCGAACAGGACGTAGACGTCGTAGCCGGGCGCCCGCCCCTGCTCCGGCGACGACTGCAGCTCCTCGAGGACCTGCGACGTCGCCCAAGCCAGCGCGCCCAACAGCCAGAGATAGCGGATCCGTTGCTCGGCCCACACGTCGCGGAGGACCAGCACCCAAGCGATCCCGCCGAACGCCACGATGGGCGCGTACAGCACGGTCCACGGCACACCGGTCAACCGGGAGAGCGTCTCGTGGAGCGTGAGGGCCTCGTCGAAGGCCATGAAGACGAGGAAGGCCCCGAGTATCGACCAGCGCCGGCGCCACGGCAGACCGGCCCGCCCGGCCAGCACGCACCCGACCCCGGTCGAGCCGAGGAGCGCGGCGGCGAACACCGCTGGCGGCTTGCCCTCGCCGTCCAGGTCGAACAACGCCAGGGCGCTGTTCCCGTCCTCGAGCCGGCCCAGCGCACCGAGGACCACGATGACGGCGGCCAGCAGGAACACCGGCGGACGCACGGGCACCCGGACGACCCACGAGGTCAGGAGGTCGCCGAGCGACGTCCAGCGGTTGGTCGAGGTCACGGCACCACTATTGACGTGCCGCTGCCTCGCGGACACCGTCTTCGCTGGTCCCCCTACTCGAAATGGGGTCGGGTGCTCCGGTGGGACGGCCGACGACGAGTCCCCGGGAAGGGGCCGTCGTGCCATCTCCACAATCGCGGCCAGGAGCCCCACGAGCAGCCACAGCGTGGTCTGGGTCAGCGGATTCGCCAGCGGAAGGTCGATCAGGCCCTGGCCGAGGACGACGCCCAGAGCGGCGACCACGGCACCGGTCATCGCCCGCAGGCCCGAACCGGTTGGGCCCTGTGCTCCCAGGCGCTTGACGGAGGCCACACTGGTTGCCACCGCAACCACCAGCAGGACGAGGAATGCCGCAAGCCCGAGCAGTCCCATCTCGCTGGACACCCCGAGCACCATCGAGTGCGCGTGGGTGGCGGGCTCGCTGCGCAGGGGTGAGGCGTCGGCGACCGCGGCGTGGCTGAACCCCCCCGACCCGACACCGAGCAACGGGGCGTCCGCCACCTGCCGGATTGCCTCGGCCCAGATAAGCGGCCTGTCGTCGTAGGGGTTCGAGGGTTCGACCAGGGACCGGAGCCGCGCAGTAAGCACGCCCAGTGATCCCGTCGTTGGCAGGACCATCGCGACGACGAGACCGGCGAGCGCAAGGCCGGCGGCGGCGGTGAGCAGCCGTCGCACCGCGGGGACGACGACGAGGAGGACCAAGCAGCCCAGCACCGTCCCGATCCAGGCTCCCCGCGAGAGGCTGACGGCCAGGGCCGCGGCCGCCGCTGCGCTCGACACCCAGCACAGGGCACGTAGGCCGAAGCTCCGGTGCACGGTCGCGGTCGCCAGCCCGACGACGAGGACGATGCCGCAAAACAGACCCAGCTCGTTCGGTTGACTGAAGACACCGGTGGCCCGCCCAACCACCACGTTGCCTCCGTGCGCGGCGGTGAGGTCGCCCGTGGTGCCCAGCGCGAACAGGCTCACCCCGCCGCCGACCGCGGTGAGGACTGTCAGGACGAGGCGGACGTCCGTGCGAGACGGGCAGGCACGGGCGGCGGCCCAGGCCAGCCCGAGCCCGATCACGTGGATGACAGCCATGCGCAACGAGGCACCCGGGTCGACGGCGGTCAGCACCGACAGCAGGCTGACCGCCACGAGACCGGCAGCTGCGAGGAGCACGGCTGAGGGGCGGAGGGCACGGCCGGCGCCCGCCACCGCGGCGAGGGCGCCACCCGCGCTGACCGCGACCGACACCAGGTGGATGAGCGTGAACCCGACGACGACGAATCCGCCGAGAGGAATCGCGGCCACCAGGCAGCACACCGCGAACGCCGGCCGGTGCAGCGCGCGCCAGGCCAGGAGGGCCAGCAGCACACCGACCGCGACAGCGACCAAAAGGAACGCCGGAGCCGTCATGCCGGGCTGCTTGCGGACGGTTGCTGGATGATCACGCGCGCCAGGGTATGGAGGACATGGCGCATCGCCGCCCGGACTCACCCCTGGGGGTCATCCACCATGCCACCCCTCCTGGCGGTGCCTCGGCGCGCGTCCGCGCCGACGCTGGGGCAGCTCCCTCGCAAGGGTCAGGCTGCCCGCGGACGGGCCGCCGGGGCGGTCGCGGGGCCTATGCTCGGCCGTCGACGGGGCAACGCGCCGGTTCCGACGCGCAGTGCCGCTGACGAGGGAGGCACACAGTCGACGGGGGACGGCCGAACGCGGCCCTGCAACAGGAGCCGGACGGAGGCACGGCGCACGCCAGGCGGGACACGTGGCATATGCGTGTGAACGGCGACGGCGGTTTGGAGAGCACCGTCATTCGGACCCACGAGGAGTTGGACGACCTGCGAGTCGAGTGGCGGGAGCTCTACGACTCCTGCCCGACCGCGACGCCCTTTCTGGCCCATGCCTGGGTCGCCGCGTGGGCTCAGGCTTACTGTCCCCCGCGAAGCCTCCGGGTCGTCGTCGTCCGGTCGTCCGGCCGACTGGTGGCCGCGGTCCCCCTGTGCCTGGTCCGCCGCCGCGGCTGGCCGGCCCTGGTGCCTCTGGGGGCCGGGATCAGCGACTACACCGACGTCCTCCTCACAGAGAACACGGCTGCCATCCGGGACGTCTTGACCACTGCTCTCCTCGCGGAGCCGGGGTGGCGACTGCTCGAGCTCCCCGAGCTGCGGCCTGACGCCCTGGCCCTCCACTGGACCGCCGAGTGGCCCGGCCGCGTAACGCAGATGCCCGGTGCGACGTCCCTCGAACTGCCGGGTGTCCCCCTCGATGTGCTGCTCGCGCGGCTCCCGGGCCGGACCGCGTCGGTCATCCGGCGCAAGCTGCGCAAGACCGACGCCCTCGGGGTCGTCTCGAGCCAGGTGCCCGTGGAGCGGACCGTCGACGCGGTCACGGCGATGCTGAAGCTTCACGAGGAGCAGTGGCGCGGGCGCGGCATCAACGCCGAGCACCTCACCAGGCGCTTCGTCGAGCACCTCACCGGGGCCCTGCCGCAGATGGTCGCCGACGGTCAGGCCGTCGTGGTAGAGCACCGCCTGGACGGCGAAATGCTGGGCAGCCAGGTGAACCTGGTGGGGCACGATCTCCTCGGCTACTACCTGGCCGGCATCTCCCCCCGGCTCAAGGAGCGGATCGACGTCGCCTCGCTCCTGATCCGCGGGGATGTCGAGATGACCGTGGAGCACGGCCTCTGCCGGTATTCGCTGATGCGTGGAGAAGAGGACTACAAGCTGCGCTGGCGCCCGGAGCGGATCGAGCACACGAGGCTGATCTGCGCCCGGCCGGGGATCGTCGGGGCGGCCGGCTACCCGGCGATGCTGCGCGCCAAGCAGACCCTGCAGGGGTGGATCCGCACCGCCCGGCGTCTTCCCACCAGCAGGACCGCCCTGGTCACCGCCCTGCGCTCGATCCGTGGTGCGGCGACCGGCTCCTGATTAGGCGGGACCCGTTCCCCGGGACGGGAGCAGCTGCTCCACCCGGTGGGCCGCTCCCCGGACCCGCCGCACCACGGTGTCCCGGAGCCGCGGCGGTGCGTGCATGCACCGGTCCGGCAGCCCGTGGTCCCGCAGGCCCTGACGGCTCGCAGCGACGTCGTAGTCCACCTGAAGGAACTCCACAACCCCCGTTGCGTCGTCGAAGACAGCGCTCCGGGCCCGGGGGCGTCGTTCGCGCTGGCGCGACTGTCCCACGCTGCCCGGGTTGATCAGCCGGGGCGCCGTGGCGGCGACCACAGTGCTGCGACGCGGGACCGTGCCCCCGGACACCTCGACGAGCCACTGCTGGTGCGTGTGACCAAGGACCAGGGTGTCTGCCCCCGGTGCCACGTCCGTGAGCCGGGCGAGCAGCTCGAAGGCCCGGTGCTCCGACACGACGTACTCCTCGGGACTGTCGAGGGAGCCGTGGGCCATGTGCACGGCTCCGACCGACAGTGCCATGGGCAGGGACTCGAGGAAGCTCCGGACCTCCGCGGACAGCCACGAGCGATGCAGCTGCGCGGAGCGACGTGCCAGCTCGGGGAACCGCGTGGGCGGCAGCCTGTCGAGGACGAACAGGTCGTGGTTGCCCAGCACGCATCGCGCACCCACCTCGGCCAGCGTGGTGACGCACTCGTTCGGCTGTGTGCCGTACCCGACAAGGTCCCCCGCGACCAAGAGCTGGTCGACCCCTCGACGGGACAGCGCCTCCAGGGCGGCGCGGAGGGCGGGGAGGTTGGCGTGGACGTCGGAGAGGACGCCGATCCTCACGTGCCGTCCGGCCGTTCCGGACGCCGGCGGATCCGGCGATAGAGGGGGACGGCGAGCTTGCCGACGAGGTGGGGCATCGGGTCAGCTGGGTCCAGGCCCGACCTCGTCTCGCAGGCCACCGCCCAGCGCAGCCAGCTGCCCACGCTCGTCCCCTCCTCACGGGCGGAGAGGAGGTCGGGCTTAACGTGGCACCAGGCCACGCCGGGCCGGGCGGCAGCCCGTCGTGGCCGAGGCCGTCCCAGCAGGTCTGCCCGCACCGTCGCGGGGATGTTCACACCCGCCGCGGCGCCGACGTTGTGCCACAGATTGAACCGCGGGTTGATTTCCAGGAGCCACAGCCGACCGTCGGCACCACGCTTGAAATCCAGCTTGGCCACCCCGGTCAGCGCCAGCCGGTCGACGACGTCGCGACCGACCCGCACGACGTCGGGGGCATCCGTGGTGACGACGGCGGTCGAGTGGCCCAACGACCGGGGGTACGTGCGCAGCTTGCGGCCGGTGAACTCGGCCGCCACCTGTCCCGTGGCGTCGACGTAGACGTGATAGCTCTCGATGCGTGACTCGGGACCGTCGATCGGCTGCTGGACGATCACCCGGGCATGGCGGCCGTCCAGCCGCCGCACGAGGTCGTCCAGTTGCCGGCCATCACGGACCACGGCAGCCTTCGCGGCGCTGGCCGAGTCCCAGGAGCTCTCCCGCCGCAGCGGCTTGACTAGGAGGGGGAAGGATAGCTCCGCAGTGGCGGGCAGCGGTCCGGTCAGGTCGAGGACCCGTCCGCAGGGCACCGGGAGGCCGACCTGGGCCGCCAGGTCCTGGAACGCCGCCTTATCGACCAGCTTCTCGACGAGGTCAGCCGAGGCGATCACGAAGCGCAGGTCCGGGGCCAGCTCTCGACGTCGCCGGGAGACGAACAGCAAGTCATCGTCCTGCTGGTAGAAGAGCACTGCTGGCTGTCGGCCGAGCCGGGCGGCAGCCAGCAGGGTGGCGGCCAACGCGTCGTCGTCGGGACGGGGGTCGGCCAGCCACCTGGACACGTACCGGGAGTAGCGAGCGATGTCTGTCGGACGGCTCACAAGGGTCACCGGGGCGCCGGCTGCGTGCAGCGGAGCGGCGAGGTCGCGGTCGCCCAGCACGAGGGCCGGGCTGTCGGTGGTGGACAGCGCCGTACGCCTCGTCGCACGGTGTGCCATGGTCACCATGTCATCGTGCCCCCATCCGGCACCGCATCCATCCCGCCTGCCTCCTCCGGGTTAGCACGCCACTTTTCCCTGACCGTGCTCGCCGTCGACGATGCGACGACGACAGCTCGGAGCGCCGGGTTCGGCGCCATCGGATCAGTAGGCCCCGGAGCTGCTCACGACGGCGCGGACCGTCTTGGTGAGAATCAGCAGGTCCATCGCCAGCGACCAGTTCTCGACGTAGCGCAGGTCCAGGCGCACGGCCTCCTCCCACGGCAGGTCGGAGCGGCCGGAGATCTGCCACAGGCCGGTGAGCCCGGGCTTCACCAGCAGGCGACGGCTGACCGAGGCGTCGTAGCGGGCGACCTCGCCCGGCAGCGGGGGACGCGGGCCGACCAGCGACATCGAGCCGCCGAGGACGTTGAACAGCTGCGGCAGCTCGTCCAGAGACAGGCGGCGCAGCAGCCGGCCGACCGGGGTGACCCGCGGGTCGATCCGCATCTTGAACAGCAGGCCGTCGGAGATGTTCTGCGCCTGCAGTGCGTCGACCTGGCGGTCGGCGTCGACGACCATGCTGCGGAACTTCAGCATGGTGAAAGCCCGTCCGTTCACCCCGACCCGCTCCTGGCGGTAGAGCACCGGGCCGGGGCTGGTGACCTTGACCGCGGCGGCGACGGCGAGCAGCACCGGGGCGAGCAGCAGCAGGCCGACGGCGGCGACCGCGCGGTCCAGGCCGCCCTTCACCACCCGCTGCCAGCCCTCGAAGCGCGGTTGCTCGACCGAGAGCAGCGGCAGCCCCTCGAACGGGCGGATGTGCAGCCGCGGGCCGGCGACCTCGATCAGGCCGGGGGCGACGAGCAGCTCGATGCCGGTGCCCTCCAGCCGCCACGACAGCGACCGCAGGTATTGCGACGCGGTCTCGCTGGCGGAGGTGACCGCGATGGTGTCGGCGTCGAAGTGGCCGGCCAGGGTGAGGACGTCGTCCAGCCCGCCGACGGAGACGCCTGCGGTCCGGGCCACCCGGTCGCGGTCGTCGGGGGTCACGCACGCGGCGACGACCTCCAGGCCGGCGAAGCGCTCCTGCCGCAGCCGCTCGATCAGCTCGAGAGCGGCGGCGCCCCGGCCGACGACGACCACCCGCTTGGTGCAGCGCCCCCGCGCGCGCAGGCCGCGCAGCGCGCAGCGGGCGGCGAAGCGGCCCAACAGGGTGCCGAGGGTCAGCGACGGGACGGCGACGACGACCAGCGCCCGGCTGAGGTCGAGGTCGGCGGCGTAGGAGACGAAGCCGGCGACGGCGAGGAGCACGAAGCCCGCGGTACCGACTGCCCGGTACTCGTCGCTGCCGCTGCCGAAGACCCGCTCCGCGTGCGCGCCGGTGGCGTGCAGCAGCACCGGCCACACGACGACGAGGGCCACGCTGGCCCAGAACAGCGAGGTGGTGGGCGAGGCGTCCGGGTGGCCGGCGAGCACCGCGGCCCCGGCTCCCGCCGCGGCGAGGACCTCCGAGCCGGTGAGCGCGAGCGAGTAGCGGTCGACCCACGGCGCCGCGCCCGCCTGCAGCCGCGGCCGGGACGCAGGGGCCGCGCTGGCCGCCGTGGCCCCCGTGGACGCCGTGGTCGCAGGTGGACAGGACGCCGTCCCCGGTCGGACGGTCGAGTGGTCGAGCAGCACGGTTCCCCCCGGACGCGCGTGACAACGTGTAGCCGGGATCACTCGCGCGAGGGCCGCTACACGCCTGTCACCAGGGAGTCCGCCCGAGCAGAGCGCCCGACGCCGCAGTCACCATCACAGTGGGTCACGGGCAGGTCAATGCGGAGGGTGACCGTTCACCCGTTGGTGACGACGGCTCACCCGCCCCGACCGGGTCAGGTGCGGGGGTGGACGACGTTCTGGGCGGCCTCGAGCCCGCGGGCGAGGAGCTCCTCGGTCGCGTCGGCCGCCTCGGCGACGAGCAGGTCGAGCTCCTTGCGCTCGGTGGCCGAGAAGTCCTTGAGCACGAAGTCGGCCGGGTCCTGGCGGCCGGGTGGGCGGCCGATGCCGACGCGCACCCGCAGGTAGTCCTTGGTCCCGGTGGAGCGCGAGATGGAGCGCAGGCCGTTGTGGCCGCCCTCGCCGCCGCCGCGCTTGAGCCGCACGCTGGCGAACGGGATGTCGAGCTCGTCGTGCAGGACGACGAGGTCGGCGACCGGGAGGCGGTGGTAGTCCAGCAGGCCGCGGACCGGGCCGCCGGACTCGTTCATGTAGGTGGTGGGCCGGCCCAGCACGACGCGGCGGCCGGCCAGCCGCCCCTCGCCGGAGAGCGCCCGGGCGCGGGCGCCCTTGCCCGGGGAGAGCCGGACGCCGGCGCGCGCGGCGAGCTCGTCGAGCACCATCGCGCCGACGTTGTGCCGGTTGCCGGCGTAGGACGGGCCGGGGTTGCCCAGCCCCACCACGAGGAAGGGCCCCTCGGACACGGCCGCAGGGGCGCCGACGTCGCCGGCGCCCCTGCGGGGAGTGATCTCGCTCAGGGTCGACCTCAGCCCTTCTCGGCCGACTCCATCGACTCACCGCTGCCCTGGTCCTGCGGCTCGGAGACGACGTCACCCTCGCCGACGCCCTCCTCGGCCGGCGCGGACTCCTCGCGCTCGATGCCGGCCTCGGCCTCGGCGGCCTCCAGCTCGGCCTCGAGGGCCTCGGCGGTGGGCGCGGCCATGACGTTGACGACCAGCGCCTCGGCGTCGGTGAGCACGGTGGCGCCGCTGGGCACCGAGAGCTCGGCGGCGGTGACGCCGTTGCCGGCCTCGCGGCCGGTGACGTCGACCTCGATCGCCTCGGGGATGTCGGTGGCCGGGGCCTCGACCGAGACGGTGTTCAGCTCGATGCTGACCAGCGTCTCGGGGGCGGCGTCCCCGACGACGTGCACGGGGACGTCGACGGTGACCTGCTCGCCGCGGCGCACGACGAGCAGGTCGACGTGCTCGTGGACGCGGGTCAGCGGGTCGCGCTGCACGGACTTGGTCAGGGCCAGCTGCTCCCTGCCGTCGAGGACGACGGTGAGCAGGACGTTGGTGCCGCCGTTGCGCAGGGCCGCGGCGAATTCGCGGGCCGGCAGCGACAGGTGCACGACGTCCTGGCCGTGCCCGTAGAGGACGGCGGGGACGCGGCCGGCCCGGCGGGTGCGGCGGGCGCTGCCCTTGCCGAACTCGGTGCGGGCCTCGGCGACGAGGCGGAAGTCAGCCACGGTGGTGTGCTCCTCGGGAAGTGGATCCGGGTCGGTGGCCGGCACACGGCGCGGCACGCCCGTCGAGGGGATCCACCCCGTCCAGGAGCGTGGCACGTCGATCACGGAGTACGGACGGACCGTCTCCCTCGCCGGGCAACCAGCCCAGGGTACCCCAGGGCGCCCGACGGCCCGGACGGCGACCGCCGGTGATGCGGTCCGTGCGGCCTGACCCGAAGGAGCGAGGACGGGTGCCGCCTGGGCGGTTCCCCGCTCAGGATCGGGTCACCGCCCGCGAAGGGGAGACAGATGCCCTCTGGTACCGACCACGAGATCGCGCACGCCTTGGCCACCTCCGCCGGGGAGGTGCTGCTCGGCGTCCGCGCCGGCCACTTCCCGGACGTCGCCGCGCTCAAGGACGCCGGGGACGCCGCGTCGCACCGGCACCTGGCCGCCCGGCTGCGCGAGGTGCGTCCCGGCGACGCGGTCCTCTCCGAGGAGGGCGTCGACGACGCCGTCCGCCTGCGTGCCGACCGGGTCTGGATCGTCGACCCGCTGGACGGCACCCGCGAGTTCTCGGAGGCCGGCCGCGCCGACTGGGCGGTCCACGTGGCGCTGTGGGAGCGCGGCGAGCTGACCGCGGGTGCCGTTGCGTTGCCCGCCGAGGGCGTCACGCTCGGCACGGTCGCGCCGCCGTCCGTTCCTGCGCGCCCGGAGGGTCCGCTGCGGCTGGCGGTCAGCCGCAGCCGTCCGCCGGCGCTGGTGCAGGACCTCGCCGCCACGCTCCGAGCCGACCTGGTGCCGATGGGCTCGGCCGGGGCCAAGGCGATGGCCGTCGTCCGCGGGCTGGCCGACGTCTACGTCCACGGCGGCGGCCAGTACGAGTGGGACTCCGCCGCACCGGTCGCCGTCGCCCGCGCCGCCGGTCTGCACACGAGCCGGCTGGACGGCTCGCCGCTGATCTACAACCAGGCCGACCCGTACCTGCCCGACCTGCTGGTCTGCCCTCCGGAGCTGGCCGACCGGCTGCTCGACACCCTGGCCGGGCAGGTCCCGGCCCCCACAGACGCGGGAGTGCGCGCGTGACGACGACGCTCTACGAACTCGGCCACCTCGACGCGCTCGAGGCCGAGGCCGTGCACGTCCTCCGGGAGGTCGCCGCCGAGTTCGAGCGCCCGGTGCTGCTGTTCTCCGGCGGCAAGGACTCGATCGTGATGCTGCACCTGGCCGAGAAGGCGTTCTGGCCGGGGCGCATCCCCTTCCCGGTGATGCACGTGGACACCGGGCACAACTTCCCCGAGGTGATCGAGTACCGCGACCGGCGGGTCGCCGAGGCCGGCGTGCAGTTGATCGTCGCCTCGGTGCAGGAGTCCATCGACAAGGGTCGGGTGCGCGAGCAGAAGGGGCCCCGGGCCAGCCGGAACCCGCTCCAGACGGTCACCCTGCTCGACGCCATCGAGGAGCACGGCTTCGACGCCGCCTTCGGCGGCGCACGACGCGACGAGGAGAAGGCCCGCGCGAAGGAGCGGGTGTTCTCCTTCCGCGACGAGTTCGGCCAGTGGGACCCGAAGAACCAGCGTCCCGAGCTGTGGGCGCTGTACAACGGCCGGCACCACCGCGGCGAGCACATCCGCGTCTTTCCGCTGTCCAACTGGACCGAGCTCGACATCTGGCAGTACATCGGCCGCGAGGGCATCGAGCTGCCGTCGATCTACTTCGCCCACCGCCGCCGGCTGGTGCTGCGCGACGGCATGCTCCTGTGGCCGAGCGACCACGTGCCACTGCTCGAGGGCGAGGAGCCGTTCGAGGCCACGGTGCGCTACCGCACCGTCGGCGACACCACCTGCACCGGTGCGGTGGAGTCCGCCGCCCGCACGGTCGACGACATCGTCGAGGAGGTCGCCGCCACCCGCATCACCGAGCGCGGCGCCACCCGCGCCGACGACCGGGCCAGCGAGGCCGCCATGGAGGACCGGAAGCGGGAGGGGTACTTCTGATGGAGATGCTGCGGTTCGCCACCGCCGGGTCGGTGGACGACGGCAAGAGCACGCTGATCGGCCGCCTGCTGCACGACACCAAGTCCATCTTCAGCGACCAGTTGGAGGCCGTGGAGCGCACCAGCGCCCAGCGCGGCGACGAGTACACCAACCTGGCGCTGCTCACCGACGGTCTGCGCGCCGAGCGGGAGCAGGGCATCACCATCGACGTCGCCTACCGCTACTTCGCGACGCCGAAGCGGAAGTTCATCGTCGCCGACACCCCGGGGCACATCCAGTACACCCGCAACATGGTCACCGGCGCCTCGACCGCCAACGCCGCGCTGATCCTGGTCGACGCGCGCAAGGGCCTGGTCGAGCAGAGCCGGCGGCATGCCTTCCTGGCGTCGCTGCTGCGCGTCCCGCACCTGGTGCTGTGCGTCAACAAGATGGACCTCGTCGACTACGACCAGGGCGTCTTCGACGCGATCGCGACCGAGTTCCGGCACTTCGCCGCCAAGCTCGACGTCGGCGACCTCACCGTCATCCCGGTGTCGGCGCTGGCCGGCGACAACGTCGTCGGCCGGTCGGCGAACCTGCCCTGGTACGAGGGCAGCTCGCTGCTGCACCACCTGGAGGAGCTGCACATCGCCTCCGACCGCAACCTCATCGATGCGCGGTTCCCGGTGCAGTACGTCGTCCGCCCGCAGTCCTCCGCCCACCACGACTACCGCGGCTACGCCGGGCAGGTCGCCGGCGGCGTCCTCAAGCCCGGTGACGACGTCGTCGTGCTGCCCTCAGGGCTTCCGTCGCGGATCGCCGCCATCGAGACCAAGGACGGTCCGGTCGCCGAGGCGTTCCCCCCCATGTCGGTGACCATCCGGCTCGAGGACGAGATCGACGTCTCCCGCGGCGACATGGTCTGCCGGCCGCACAACCAGCCCGCCGTCTCCCAGGACGTCGAGGCGATGGTGTGCTGGCTGCACGAGGAACCCATGCGGCCGGGCGGCAAGTACGCGATCAAGCACACCACCCGCTCGGCGCGGGCCATGGTCAAGGACCTGCGCTACCGGCTGGACGTGAACACCCTGCACCGCGACGAGGGCACCGCGGCGCTCGCGCTCAACGAGATCGGCCGGCTGCAGCTGCGGGTCACCGCCCCGCTGTTCACCGACCCCTACCGGGTCAACCGGACGACCGGCAGCTTCATCCTCGTCGACGAGGCGACCAACGCGACCGTCGGCGCCGGGATGATCCTCTGAAAGGACCCCGTCCTCCTCACCCCTCGCAGGCTCGGGCCGAGCCTCGGGGCGGGGCCGACGGGGCGGGAGCCTGCAGGGGGCCGGCGAGCACCGCGTCGAGCACCAGGCGGGCGCACGCGTCGACGTCCTTGCCCGTGGTGTCGACGGTGACCTCGGCGTCGGTGGGCGCCTCGTACGGGTCGCTGATCCCGGTGAACGCCGGGATCTCGCCCGTCCGCGCTCGCGCGTAGAGGCCCTTGCGGTCGCGTGCCTCGCACTCGGCCAGCGGGGTGGCGACGTGCACCAGCACGAAGCTGCCCCGCCCGGCCTGGGCCTCGACCTCGCGGCGCACGTCGGCACGGACGGCGGCGTACGGGGCGATCGGCGCGCACACGGCGGTGCCGCCGTGCTTGGCGATCTGCGCGGCCACCCAGCCGATCCGCCGCACGTTGGTGTCGCGGTCGGCCTGGGAGAACCCGAGACCGGCGGACAGGTGGTGGCGCACCTCGTCGCCGTCGAGCAGGGTCACGCTGCGTCCGCCCTCCAGCAGCAGCTCCACGACCCGGGCGGCGATCGTCGACTTGCCCGCGCCCGACAGGCCGGTGAAGAACAGCACCGTGCCGCCGGTCCGCGCCGGTTCGGGATCGACGCTGCTGCCCAGGAGCGTCGCGCCGTAGCCCTCGGTGAGCTGCGCCCAGCTCACCTCCGGCTCCGCCGCCGTCACCGGCACGGGCACGAGCTCCACCTCCCGGCCGGTGGACCGGACGCCGGCCCACGCGGCGGCGCCGGAGGAGATGGACGCGGAGTCCGCGGGCGCCCCGGCCGCGGGCAGCAGGGCGAGGACCTGCGCGGGCAACTCCGCGGCGTCGGCCGGCGGCAGACCGACCCAGGCGGCGGGGGTGGCCCACCCCCGCTCCCGGAGGCGCCGGGCCACGTCGGTCGGCGACCGCCAGCGCGGGATCTCGGTCACCCGGAGGTCCGCGCCGTCGCGGACGGCCACCAGCACGCCCTGAGCGTCCTCGAAGTCATCGGACGGCGGCAGGGCGGGCGCGACGGGGCTCAGGCCGAAGTGGTGGCGGGCCACCGCGGCGACCTGGACGTCACTGAGTCTGGTGCGGCCGGACACGCCGGCCATCCTCCCAGGGCGCCGACGCCGGACGCCGCCACCCACGCGGAGCGGCGCACCGGACGGGACCGGTCACCCGGCGGGGTGAGCGCTCGTTGCCCCGTTCCCGGGCGCGCGCGCAGGCTGTCCTGACCGCCCGGCATCCACGGCGGCACCGAACGGAGAGGCACAACCGATGTCAGTGGCGCTCCCAGGTGGGCACGCCGGGACGGCCCACGTCCGGAATACGTGGGCGCCGCAGATCGTCGTCGCCGCACCCGGCCGGACGGCCGTCACGCTGCTGCTGGTCACCGAGTGGCTCGACCACCTCAGCGTGCACCTGTCGTGGCCCGAGTGCCTCGCGGACGAGCACCGGGGCCTCCGCGAGGCCCACCACCTCACCGACGCATCCGGCCGGACGTGTCCCCTGGTCGCCTCGACGGTGCAGCCGCTGGCCGGACGCGTCAACGAGGTCACTTTCTTCGACACCAGCCGGGTCTCGGGCCCCCAGACGTTGGCGCTGCGCCTGCGCTCCCGGCTCGCCGAACCGGTGCCCCTGCCCTTCACGGGCTGAATCCCCCGGCGAGACGGAAGCGCGAGCCGGGGAGGGCGGCTGACGCCCGGCTCCCAGGCCGGGAACGGCACACGGCCGGAGTGGGCCGGTCGCGGGGGCCCGGAGGGCCTCCCGACCGGGACACGGGGAGGGCGCAGGTCAGGTCGGGAACGGCACCTGGCCGCGGTGCGTCCGGAGGACCGCAGTGTCATCGCGGGGCCGTCCGGTAGGACGACAGCTCAACTCGCCCCGTCGAAGAGGCTGGTCACCGAGCCGTCCTCGAAGACCTCCTTGATCGCCCGGGCCAGCAGCGGGGCGATCGAGAGGACGGTCAGCTTGTCGAACTGGCGGGCCGGCTCGATCGGCAGCGTGTTGGTCACGATCACCTCGCTGACGCGGCTGTTCTTCAGCCGGTCCACCGCCGGGCCGGAGAGGACGCCGTGGGTGGCGGCGACGATGACGTCGGCCGCACCGGCCTCGAACAGGGTCTCGGCGGCCTTCACGATCGTGCCGCCGGTGTCGATCATGTCGTCGACCAGGACACAGGCCCGACCCTCGACCTCGCCGACGACACGGTTGGCGACGACCTCGTTGGGTCGCATCGGGTCACGGGTCTTGTGGATGAAGGCCAGCGGGACGCCGCCCAGCTTGTCGCTCCACCGCTCGGAGACCCGCACCCGCCCGGAGTCCGGCGAGACGACGGTGATGTCGCGGTCGCCCCAGCGCTCCTTCACGTGGCCGACGAGCAGGTCGAGGGCGAAGAGGTGGTCGACCGGGCCGTCGAAGAAGCCCTGGATCTGCGCGGTGTGCAGGTCGACGGTCATCAGCCGGTCGGCACCGGCGGTCTTGAACAGGTCGGCGACCAGGCGGGCGGAGATGGGCTCGCGGCCGCGGTGCTTCTTGTCCTGGCGGGCGTAGGGGAAGAACGGCGCGACGACGCTGATCCGCTTGGCCGACGCCCGCTTGAGCGCGTCGACCATGATCAGCTGCTCCATGAGCCAGGTGTTCAGCGGCGCGGTGTGGCTCTGCACCACGAACGCGTCGCAGCCGCGGACCGACTCCTCGAAGCGCACGAACAGCTCGCCGTTGGCGAACTCGTAGGATGCGGTGGGGGTGGGCGTGACCCCCAGGTGGCCGGCGATCTCGTCGGTCAGCTGGGGGAAGGCCCGGCCGGAGAAGAGCATCAGGCTCTTGCTGGTGGTCTGCCGGATGGCACTCATCGGCTCGTCTACCCCTGCTCGTCGCTTCGGTCGAGCCGGCGCACGGCCCTACTCGGACGCCTCCGCACGAGTGTCGGCCGCCGCGTCGGCCCCTGCATCCCCGGCCGCTTCGGCGGCCTTCGCGGCGGCCGTCCCGGGACGGCGCCGCTGGACCCAGCGTGCCACATTGCGCTGGCGGGCCCGCGCGACGCCCATCGCCCCCGGCGGGACGTCGGTGGTGATGACCGAGCCGGCCGCGGTGTAGGCGCCGTCCCCGACGGTGACCGGCGCCACGAGCATGGTGTCGGAGCCGATCCGCACGTGATCGCCGACGGTCGTGTGGTGCTTCTCCACGCCGTCGTAGTTGACGAAGACGGTGGCCGCCCCGATGTTCGCGCCGCGCCCGATCGTGGCATCGCCGACGTAGGACAGGTGCGGGACCTTCGACCCCTCCCCGACCTCGACGTTCTTGGTCTCGACGAAGGCCCCGACCTTGGCCCCGGCAGCCAGCCGGGTGCCCGGCCGCAGGTAGCTGAACGGGCCGACGGTGGCCTCCGGGCCGACGACCGCGCCGAGGACGTGCGAGCGCACCACGCCGGCGCCCGCCCCGACCTCGGTGTCGACCAGGGTGGTGTCCGGCCCGACGACGGCGCCGGTGCCCACCGACGTCGTCCCCCTCAGCTGGGCGCCGGGCTCGAGCAGCGCGTCCGGCGCGACGGTGACCGTGACGTCGACCCACGTGGTGGCCGGGTCGACGACGGTGACGCCGGCGCGCATGAGCTCGTCGAGCACCCGGTCGTTGAGGGTGCGGCGGCGGGCAGCGAGCTCCCGGCGGTCGTTGCAGCCCAGCACGTCGACCGGGTCCTCGGCCGGGGCGCCGCCCACGGGAGCGCCCTCGGCGACCAGCAGGCCGAGCACGTCGGTGAGGTACTGCTCGCCCTGGTCGTTGTCCTCGCCGAGGAGGCCCAGCGCCCGGCGCAGGGGCGCGGCCTCGCCGACGTAGACGCCGGCGTTGACCTCGCGGACCGTCCGCTGCTCGGGGGTGGCGTCGCGCTCCTCGACGATGGCCCGCACCGCGCCGTCGGCGCCCCGGACGATCCGGCCCAGCCCGGTCGGGTCGTCGACCTCGGCAGTGAGCACGGTGAGCACGTTGCCCGCCGCACGGTGCGCGTCGAGCAGCGCGGTGACCGTCTCGGGCCGCAGCAGGGGGGCGTCGCCGTTGACCAGCAGCACCGGCCCGTCGAGGTCGGGGACGGCGGCCAACGCCACCGCCGCCGCGTGACCCGATCCGCGCTGCTGCTCCTGGAGCACCGGCTGCGCGCCCGGAGCGACCTGCGCCAGGTGGTCCTCGACGGCCTCCCGGCCGGCGCCGACCACCACGAGGGTGTGCCGGGCGGCCAGCGGCGCCGCCGCGGCCAGGACGTGGCCGAGCATGCTGCGGCCGCCGAGGGTGTGCAGCACCTTGGGCAGCGACGACTTCATGCGGGTGCCCTGGCCGGCAGCGAGGACGACGACGGCGGCGACCCCGCCCTCGGCGGTGGCACCCGGCGGCAGCGGTTGGGTCACGGAGCTCCTCGGACCTCGAGCGTCGACTTCTGCTGGGGGACTCGGACTCGAACCGAGACTTCCCGGCTCCAAAGGCCGGCGGGCTGCCGATTACCCCATCCCCCATCGCGGGCGCCGCCGGCGGACGGCGCGGACCCCGGGCCGGCGTCCTCCTGGAGCCTAGGCGCCCGGCCCTGCGCGGGCCCGGCGCACGCGCCCGGGCCCGACGGGCGGCGCTCCCTACGGTGGCGTAGCTTACGGAGCCGTACCGGGACGGCGGCCTCGCCGGACCGCACGATGAGCCCTGGAGGCCGCTTGTCCGCTCCTGCCCCCACCCGGCCCACGGCCCCGGTCCTGCGCCCGGCCGTCCCCGACGCCGGGCTGCCGGCCAATGCCTTCGGCAAGGAGAAGGGGGCGCTCGAGCAGGTCACGCTCTACGTCTTCGTCGTCGTGCCGTTCCTGGCCCTGGCCGCGGTCGTGCCCGCGGTCTGGGGTTGGGGCCTGTCCTGGCTCGACGTCGGCCTCGCCGTGGGCTTCTACTTCCTGACCCTGCTGGGCATCACCGTCGGCTACCACCGGTACTTCACCCACGGATCCTTCAAGGCCACCCGGCCGCTGCGCGTCGCGCTGGCCGTCGTCGGCTGCATGGCCATCCAGGGACCGGTCGTGCAGTGGGTGGCCGACCACCGCCGCCACCACGCCTTCTCCGACCGCGAGGGCGATCCGCACTCCCCGTGGCGCTACGGCACCGACGCCCGCGCGCTGCTCAAGGGCATGTGGCACGCGCACCTGGGCTGGCTGTTCGACCGCCGGCAGACCAACGCCGAGCGCTACGCCCCCGACCTGCTCAAGGACGCCACGCTGCGCCGCACCAGCCGGCTGTTCGTCGTCTGGGCGTTTCTCAGCCTGGCGCTGCCGGCCGTCGTCGGCGGCCTGGTGACGGGCAGCTGGGCCGGTGCCTGGACGGCGTTCTTCTGGGCCGGCCTGGTCCGGGTGGCGCTCCTGCACCACGTGACCTGGTCGATCAACTCGGTGTGCCACGTCGTCGGCGACCGGCCCTTCGTCTCGCGGGACCGCGCCACCAACTTCTGGCCGCTGGCGATCCTCAGCGCCGGCGAGTCGTGGCACAACCTGCACCACGCCGACCCGACGTGCGCCCGGCACGGCGTGCTGCGCGGGCAGATCGACATCAGCGCCCGCGTGATCTGGGTGTTCGAGAAGCTGGGCTGGGCGTACGGCGTGAAGTGGCCCGACCCGGTCCGACTGGCGGCCAAGCGGCGCGCCGCAGCGACGGCCGCCTCCTGAGCGACCCCGCCGGCCCGGTCCCCCCGCGCGGGCGTCCGGAGGCCCACCGGGCGCCCGCGCGGGAACGCCCGCGCGGCACGACGGGCGGCAGGGCCGGCATCGGGGCGCGGCCCCGGGTCCGGATGACCGCCGCCCAGCGCCGCCAGCAGTTGCTCGACGTCGGCCGCGAGGTCTTCGCCCAGCGGGGCTACGACGCGACCTCCATCGAGGAGCTGGCCGCCCGCGCGGACGTGAGCAAGCCGGTCGTCTACGAGCACTTCGGGAGCAAGGAGCGCCTGTACGCCGTCGTCGTCGACCGGGAGATGCAGCGGCTGCTCGACCGCTTCACCGCGGCGCTGGCGGCCGGCGGCGCCCCGCGAGAGCTGCTCGAGCGCGCCGCCCTCGTGCTGCTCGACTACATCGAGGAGGACACCGACGGCTTCCGGGTGCTCTCCCGCGACTCCCCGGTCACCGGCACGCCGGGCACCTACTCCTCGCTGATCGGCGAGGTCGCCCACCGGGTGGAGCACGTCCTCGGCGCCCAGTTCGGCGCCCGCGGCTACGACCCCCGGCTGGCCGAGCTCTACGGCCAGGCGCTGGTGGGGATGGTCGCCCTGGTCGGCCAGTGGTGGCTGGAGCGCCGCACCCCGGGCAAGCGGGAGGTCGCCGCCCACCTGGTCAACCTGGCCTACAACGGCCTGGCCCACCTCGACCCGACCCCCGACCGCCCTCCCACGGCCTCCTCGTAGGTAGCAGGACTGTCCTCCTCACCGCTCGCGAGGGGTGGGTAGGACGGGGTCCTTGCTCAGCCGACCAGTCGCGCGCCCGGCACCGGCCCGTGCACGGCCCGGACGGTGCGGTACACGCCCTCGCCGGCCAGAGCCGCGGTCAGCCGTACCGCCGATTCCTCGTCCTGGGCGAGCGCGGCCACCGTCGGACCCGAACCGCTCACGACGGTCGCTGCGGCACCGGCGCCGGTCGCCGCCCGCAGCGCCCGGCGCAGGTCCGGCCGCAGCGAGAGCGCGGGGGGCTGCAGGTCGTTGCCGAGGGCGGCGGCCAGCGCGGTCACCGGTCCGCTGCGCAGCGCCGCGATCACCGGGTCGGGCGAGGACAGCGCCTCGCCGTCGGGCACCCGGCCCTCGGCCCGCAGCCGGTCCAGCTCGGCGTAGACCGCCGGCGTGGACAGCCCCTCCCCGGCGATGCCGAGCACCCAGTCCCAACGGCGCCGGGCGAGAACCGGGGACAGCTGCTCCCCGCGGCCGGAACCGAGCGCCACCCCGCCGAGCAGGCTGAACGGGACGTCGCTGCCGAGCCGGGCGGCGAGCTCGGTCAGCTCGCCGCGGGTGGCGCGGGTTCCCCACAGTGCGTCGAGGGCGACGAGCGCCGCGGCGGCGTCGGCACTGCCCCCGGCCAGCCCCGCGGCGGCCGGGATCGACTTGTCGACGGTGATGCGGGCGTCGGCCGCCACCCCCGCCCGCTCGGCGAGCAGCTCGGCGGCCCGCCACACGAGGTTGCGACGGTCGGTCGGGACGGCGTCCGGCCCGGTGCCCGTCGTCCCCTCGCCGGTCACGGTGAGCGTGAGGCCGTCGCCGGGGCGCACGGTGACCGTGTCGAACAGCGAGACGGCCAGGTAGACGGTGCGCAGCTCGTGGAAGTCGTCGGGGCGCAGCGGACCGACCGCCAGGTGCACGTTGACCTTGGCGGGGGCGCGGGCGACGACCGCGCCGTCCCCGGCCAGCCGGCCGGGCCCCCCGGACGAGGACCAGCTCATGCCGAGGCCCCCGGGTCGGTCGCGGCCAGCCGGGCGAAGTCGGCCACCGACAGGCGCTCACCGCGGGTGGCCGGGTCGATGCCGGCGGCACGCAGCCGCGCCTCGGCGGCCGCGGAGCTCCCGGCCCAGCGGGCCAGCGCGGCCCGCAGCCCCTTGCGCCGGGTGGCGAAGGCGGCGTCGACCACGGCGAAGGTGTCGGCGCGGTCGCCCGGCGGAGGGGGCCGGCGATCGAGGGCGACCAGGCCGGAGTCGACGTTCGGCTCGGGCCAGAAGACCCGCCGACCGACGTTGCCGGCCCGGCGGACCTCGCCGTACCAGGCCGCCTTCACCGAGGGCACGCCGTAGGCCCCGGAGCCCGGGGCGGCCGCCAGACGCTCGGCGACCTCGGCCTGGACGAGGACCAACGCACGCCGCAGCGTGGGAAGGAGCTCCAACAGGTGCAGCAGGACGGGCACCGCCACGTTGTACGGCAGGTTGGCCACCAGCGCAGTCGGCGCCGGCCCGGGCAGCTCCCGGACGCGCAGCGCGTCGGCCTCGACCACGGTCAGCCGGCCGGCCAGCGCCGGGGCGCGCTCGGCCACGGTGCGGGGCAGGCGGGCGGCCAGCCGAGGGTCGATCTCGACGGCGGTGACGTGCGCGGCGACGGGCAGCAGCCCGAGGGTCAGCGAGCCCAGCCCGGGGCCCACCTCGAGGACGACGTCCGCGGAGGTCAGCTCGGCGGTCCGCACGATCCGCCGGATGGTGTTGGCGTCGTGCAGGAAGTTCTGCCCGAGGGACTTGGTCGGACGCAGGTCGAGCTGCTGGGCCAGGTCGCGGATGGCGGCCGGGCCCAGCAGCCCGTCGGTCTGTTCGGGAGGCGTGCTCAGCAGGACCCGATCAGCCGAACAGCCGAGGCCCGCAATGCGGCCACTGGCCGGCACCGGAGCGGGTGTAGAGCATCTGGGCCCGCATGGTCTGCTCCTCGGCGGATGCAGCAGCCGGGTCACCGGAGCCGCCGACCGACTGCCAGGTGGCCGTGGAGAACTGGTACATGCCCCGGTACTTCCCCGTGCTGCTCACCGCACTCGGGCGGCCGCCGGACTCGCACTGCGCCAGCGCGGCCCAGTTCAGCCCGTCGGCCGTGGCGGGGACGCTGGCCGCAGGACGCGCCTTCGTGCCGACGGTGACCAGCTCGTCGACCGGCTCGCGGGTGACGGTGGTCTCCAGCTGTTCCCGGCCGGTCTCGACGCCGTCGGTGACGGTGACCCGGAAGGTGGTGACCTGCTCGCCGTCCGCGCCCTCCTGGGTGACGGTGTCGTCGCCCTCGTAGGCGTCGGGGTCCTCGGTCTCGACGGTCCGGTGCTCGATCGGCGAGGGGACGGCGATCTCGCTGACCTGCACGCGGAAGACCTGCACGCGCATGCGGTCCAGGAGCGCCTGCTCCGGGTGGATGCTGGTGCGGTCGGTGGGGCCGAGGGTGACGCCCTGCTCGACGAGCAGGTCCCCGGCGGTGGCCGCAGTGGTGGTGACGACCCGCTGCGTCCCGTCGACGACCAGGGTGACGTCCTTGGGCGTGGTGATCGACAGCGCCATGCCGTCGAGCGGGAGCCGCTCGCTGCGGCTGGCCGAGACGACGAGGTCGTCGGCGCGGTAGCCGAGCTGGTCGAGCGCCTCCTCGACCGACAGCGCGGTCACGTAGACCTCGCTCTCCACGCCGTCCACCGTGAGGCGCAGCGGCCGGGCCCGGTTGAGCACGACGGTGTCGCCGTCGGCCACGGTGGCCTCGAGGTCCGGGAGGACGACGTCGTGCGCCTGCGTCTGCAGCCCCTCCTCCTCGAGGACCTCACCGACGGTGCCGGCGTAGGTGCGGACCTCTCGCGCCTGCCCGTCGACGGTGATCGTCAGAGACTTCTGGGCGACGAAGTAGGCCACGGAGCCACCCACGAGTCCCAGCAGGACGAGGGCACAGAGGACGGACTTCAGCGATCGGGACACGACTCTTCCACGGGATCAGGGACCCGGGCAGAGGATCACGTGCGGGCGCACGCCGGCTGGCGGGCACCGAGCGCGTCCCGGCTCGGACGGCAGACGACCGGGAGGCGCAGCTCCCGGTCGCGATGCCCTCCGGGTCGGTCCCCACCCCGGTTGGTCACGACACGATAACGAGCACGATGCGTGTGGCAACGGTGCGCGACGAGTGAACCAGGGGGGCGACGTGTCGACTTCTGGACGCGCCGACACGGTCCGTGACGGGCGCGCCGGGCGGGACGGATGTGACGAGTGCGCGGCGTGAGGCTCGTGAGGTGACCGAGCGCACGGTGCCCTCGCGTCCAGCGAGGCACGGAGCACCGGGCGCGGCACCTGGCCGCGGTGCCAGCAGGAGCCGCCCTGCGGGGCGGTGCGAGGAGTGGGGGCCGGAGGCTCCCGCGATCGAGCATCCGGTGGGGCTCGGCGCAGCAGGGGCGCGACACCTGGCCGCGGGGTCGGCCGGTAGGCCGACGGATCACACGGTCAGCGCCCGGTCGTCGACCCTCACCGGCCGCAACCAGGTGACGAGGAAGACCGCGACCGCCAGCCCCGCGGCCAGGCCGGCGAACCCGCCGGCGACGAGCGCCACGGGCACCAGGTCGAACCCCTCGGTGACCCGGTCGCCGAGGTCGATGCCGGCCGCCAGCAACAGCGCGCCCAGCGGCAGCAGGGCGAGCACGCTGACGGCCGCAGCGACGAGGTGCGCCGTCCAGGTGCGCAGCGCCTCGTCGACCGGCACGTCGGCCCCCTCGGCGGGCAGCGGGTGCACCAGCGCCCGCAGCAGCGCCATCTCCGCGAGCAGCCACGTGAGCAGCGGGACGACCAGGGCGACCCAGCCGACGCTGGCGGGCAGCGCGCCGCGCTGCCACATGAGGACGGCGACGGCCAGCTCGGCGGCCACGACCGCGCGCATCGCCCAGAGCAGCACCAGCGAGACCTGCTCCGACTGCCGGGGCCGGCGAGCCGGGGAGCTGGTCCGCCAGCGCGGCCGCGGCCGGGTCGCCTCGGCCAGGACGACACCCAGCAGGAGCCCGATGGCCAGAGCCGGCAGCCAGAGGAACACCGACGCCTCGGCGAACATCGCGATGCTGACGCCGATGCCCACCACCCCGAGCAGCAACCCCAGCTGACGGACCCGGCGCCCGTGCTGAGCCTGGCGCCGCAGCGTGGCCAGGGCCTCGGGCGTGAGCGTGGTGAAGCCGACCGCGGCAGCGGCGACGGCGCGACGGCCGGCGGCCAGAGCCCAGGCGCGGGCCAGCAGGACACCGGGGACCAGCACGGCGATGAACAGCACGACGGCGATGAGGCGGCCCACGGGGCCAGTGTCCCCCGGAACCGCCCAGCGTGGCGTGTCGCTGCTGTGACACTGCTACATCGCGATCCTCCGGATCGCACCGCGGCCAGGCTGCCGTTCCCCGGCTGCGCGGAGCCCCCCGAGTCCTTCCTCTGGGGAGCCTTCGGCCCCCCGTCGTCAGGACAACCCGACCTCCGCGGGGATCACCAAACCTGCCGCCCGTCGCCATCCCTACCGCCGCCTGCCGTCCACCACCCCCGGTGCCAGATGTCGGGACACCGACGGCCGGGACCGCCCGCTACTCTCCCTGCTTCTCTTCCCAGGGGCCGAAGACTCGTTCGGCGGTGGTGGTCAGGTGGGCACAGAGGTCCTCGAGCTCGACGCCGGTCACCTCGGCCAGCGCCCGGACCGTGTGCGGCACCAGCCGCGAGGCGTTGGGCCGGCCGCGGAAGGGGACGGGCGTGAGGAACGGGGAGTCGGTCTCCACCAGCAGCTGGTCGACCGGCGCCAGCGCGGCGGCCTCCCGCAGGTAGCCGGCGTTGCCGAACGTCAGCGTCCCGGCGAACGACAGCACGTGGCCGCGTTCGACGCACGCCCTGGCGAAGGCGGCGTCGCCGGAGAAGCAGTGGAAGACGGTGTGCTCGGGCGCGGCCTCGTCGTCCAGCACCCGGAGGATCTCCTCGTGCGCATCCCGGTCGTGGATGACCAGCGCGCGACCGTGCTCCTTGGCGATGCGGATGTGCGCGCGGAAGCTCGCCTCCTGTGCCGCCCAGCCGTCGGGGCCGGTGCGGAACCGGTCGAGCCCGGTCTCCCCCACCGCACGCACCCGCGGCAGCGCCGCCAGCCGGTCGATCTCGGCCAGGACGTCGTCGGTCGCCGCACCCACGCCCGCCTCGTTGGGGTGGACGGCGACCGCGGCAAGCACGTTCGGGTGCCGGGCCGCCAGCTCGGCCGACCAGCGGGACGAGGCGACGTCCACCCCGACCTGCACCAGCCGCGGGACGCCGACGGCCGCGGCGGCCGCGATCTCGGCGTCCACCTCGGCGTCGGTGGGCGCCCGGTCCTCGCCGCCGACGGCGATGTCGAGGTGCGTGTGGCTGTCGACCGCCGGCGACGGCAGGGGCTCCGGGGACGGCGGCGCCTGGCCCCGCCGGTTGGCGCGGGCACTGGCCGACCGGCTCACCCGTCTTCCTCGAGCCGCCGCAGCTCCTCCTCCACGATCGACTCGTCGAGCTTGCGGAACACCGGGGTCGGCGGGCTCAGCGGCGTCCCCGGCGGCAGCGGACGGGAAGCCCACACCGCCTGACCCGCGTCGTAGTCGCCGGTGATGATCGGGTACGGCGAGCCGTCGTCGAGGTCGGTGACCTCCTCGGTCCGGGGCGCCGGCGACCACACGCCGGTGCCGCCGAGCAACTCGTGCACCTTCTGCGCCGAGTGCGGGAGGAACGGGGTGAGCAGCGCGTTGCAGTCGCTGACCGCCTGCAGCGCGGTGTGCAGCACGGTGTCCCGGCGGGCCGGGTCCTCCTTGAGCTTCCACGGCGCCTGGTCGGACAGGTACTTGTTGGCCTCGCCGACCACCCGCATCGCCTCCGCGGCGGCGGCCTTCTGCCGGTTGCGCGACAGCAGCTCCCCGACGGGTGCGAAGGCGCCCTGCGTGGCGCCCAGCAGCGCCCGGTCGGCGTCGGTCAGCTCACCCGGCGCCGGGACGGCGCCGACGTTCTTCGCCGCCATCGACACCGTGCGGTTGACCAGGTTGCCCCAGCCGGCGACCAGCTCGTCGTTGTTGCGGCGCAGGAACTCCGCCCAGGTGAAGTCGGTGTCCTGCGTCTCGGGGCCGGCCGCGGCGATGAAGTAGCGCAGCGCGTCGGCGTCGTAGCGGGCCAGGAAGTCGCGCACGTAGATGACGACCTGGCGGGACGACGAGAACTTGCGCCCCTCCATGGTGAGGAACTCGCTGGAGACCACCTCGGTCGGCAGGTCGAGCCGGCCCAGGGAGCCCGGGACGCCACCCTTGTCGCCCGCGCCGTTGTACCCGAGCAGTTGGGCGGGCCAGATCTCGGCGTGGAAGACGATGTTGTCCTTGCCCATGAAGTAGTAGGCGGACGCGTCCGGCGTCTGCCACCACTGCCGCCACGCGTCGTCGTCCCCGGTGCGGCGGGCCCACTCGATGGACGCCGACAGGTAGCCGACGACGGCATCGAACCACACGTAGATCCGCTTGTCCGGACGGTCGCGCCAGCCGTCGAGCGGCACCGGGACGCCCCAGTCGATGTCGCGGGTGTAGCTGCGCGGCTTGAGGTCGGTGAGCAGGTTCTTGGCGAAGTTGAGGACGTTGGGGCGCCAGCCGCGCCGCGAGTCCAGCCAGTCGCCCAGCGAGCGGGTGAAGGCCGGCAGGTCGAGGAAGTAGTGCTCCTCCTCGACGAACTTCGGCGTCTCCCCGTTGATCCGGCTCACCGGGTTGATCAGGTCGACCGGGTCGAGCTGGTTGCCGCAGTTGTCGCACTGGTCGCCGCGGGCGCCGTCGTAGCCGCAGATCGGGCAGGTGCCCTCGATGTAGCGGTCGGGCAGGGTGCGCCCGGTCGACGGGCTGATCGCGCCGAGCGTCGTCCTCGGGAAGACGTACCCGTTCTTCAGCAGGCCGAGGAAGATCTCCTGGGCGATGTGCGCGTGGTTGGCCGTCGTCGTCCGGGTGAACAGGTCGTAGGACAGCCCGAGGCTGGCGAGGTCGTTCACGATGATCCGGTTGTTGCGGTCGGCGATCTCCCGCGGGGAGACGCCCTCGGCGTCGGCGGCGACGGTGATCGGCGTTCCGTGCTCGTCGGTGCCGCTGACCATCAGCACCCGGTCGCCCACCATGCGGTGGTAACGGCTGAAGACGTCGGAGGGGACGCCGAAGCCGGAGACGTGGCCGATGTGCCGCGGGCCGTTGGCGTAGGGCCAGGCCACGGCGGTCAGGATGTGCCGATCGCTCACGGCCCGAGCCTAGGCGGCGCCGTCCACCGCGATCAGTGCTGGCCGGTACCCGCCGTCGCCGGGGCCTCGGGAGCCGCGCCGGGCACCGGGGTGGTGAGCGCGACGGCGACCAAGGCCAGCGCGATGACGGCGAGGGTCACCACCCGGGTCCTCGGCCCCACGGCGGCCGGCTCCGGACGGCGGGCCGCGGCGCGCGGTCCGGCGGCGACCCAGGCGATCACCGACGGCGCGCCGGCGAGCAGCAGCTTCCCCACCGGCAGACCGAGCGCCAGCAGCGCCAGGGCCGGCAGCGGCAGGCCGACGGGGAGCGGGTCGAACAGCGGGGTCAGCAGCGCCAGGGCGAGCAGAGCGCCCACCAGCGCGATCTCGGCAGTGGCCACGCCGCCGTACAGCCGCCGGCCCGATCCGTCGAGCAGCAACACGCCGCCGCCGGCGCACAGCACCACCCAGCCGGCGAGGAGCAGCAGCACCACGGCGGCGACCGGCCCCGGCGGGTGCAGCGGCGACAGCAGCAGGCCGTCGAGCCCGGTGAGCCCGCCGGCGACGAGCGCCGCCGCCTCCACCACGCCGATCGCGGCCGCGACCAGCACGGGAGCCGGCGGCCGGCGTCGGCCACGGGACGACGGCGCGCGCGAGTTCTCGCGGGCGTCGAGGACGGTGCTCGCCACGGGGCTGCTCTCCCTGGCCGGGGACGACGGTCACCGGTCGGGTCGGCGCGGGCGCCCGGCGGCTGGAGGCCGCGGGTGGGCGCTCTCACCCCTTTCGGGGGTCAGGTCCCGGGGGCGTCCCTGCCGACGGGTCGGCGCTCGCCGGTGGCCATCCGGCTGTGGCGGCGGCTGTAGCCGAAGTAGATGAGGATGCCGAGCAGCATCCAGCCGAGGAAGCGGAGCCAGGTGTCCCCGGGCAGGTTGAGCATCAGCCACAGGCACGCGAGCGCGGCGACGATCGGCAGCACCGGCATCAGCGGGACGCGGAAGGCCCGGGGAAGGTCGGGACGGGTGCGGCGGAGCACGATGACCCCGATCGACACGAGGAAGAAGGCGAACAGCGTGCCGATGTTGACCAGCTCGGCCAGCTCGCCGAGCGGCACGACGCCGGCGAGGATCGCGACGACGACGCCCGTGGCGATGGTGATCCGGTACGGGGTGCCGTAGCGCGGGTGGACCTTCGCCAGAGCGGGTGGGAGCAGCCGGTCGCGGCTCATCGCGAACAGCACCCGCGACTGGCCGAGCATCAGGATCAGCACCACGGACATGAGCCCGATCAGCGCGCCGAGAGAGATGATCGTGGCGAACACCGGCAGCCCGACCGCGGAGAACGCACCCGCCAGGGGTGCTTCGGCGCTGAGCTCCGTGTAGTTCTGCATCCCGACGACGACCAGCGAGACCGCCACGTACAGCCCGGTGCAGATCGTCAGTGAGCCGAGGATGCCGCGCGGCAGGTCGCGGGCGGGGTTGCGGGTCTCCTCGGCCGCGGTGGCCACGATGTCGAACCCGATGAACGCGAAGAACACGATGGCCGCACCGGCGATGACCCCGCCCCAGCCGTAGGCGCCCGGGGCGAACCCGAAGAGGGTCTGCACAAGCGGCGCGTCCAGACCGGAGGTGCCGGGGGCGGCGGGCTGGGCGGGCGGCACGAACGGGGTGTAGTTGTCGGCCTTCAGGTAGAAGACGCCGACCGCGATGATCAGCAGGACGATCGTCACCTTGATGGCCACGATCACCGCCGTGAAGCGGGACGAGAGCTTGATGCCGAGCACCAGCACGGCGGTCATCGCCAGCGCGATGAGGATGGCCGGGACGTTGAACCGCGCCTCGTCGCCGGCGAGGAACGACGGCAGGGTCACCCCGATGTCGCTGAGCATCTGCGCCAGGTAGCCCGACCAGCCGACGGAGACGGCCGCGGCTCCGATGACGAACTCCAGGACGAGGTCCCACCCGATGATCCAGGCGGTCAGCTCGCCGAAGGTCGCGTAGGAGAACGTGTAGGCCGAGCCGGCCACCGGGACCGTCGAGGCGAACTCCGCGTAGCAGAGCGCGGCCAGTCCGCAGGTGATGCCGGCGATGACGAAGGAGATCGCCACCGCCGGGCCGGCCTGGTCACGCGCGACGAGGCCGGTGAGCACGAAGATGCCGGTGCCGATGATGACCCCGACACCGAAGACGGTCAGGTCCAGGCCCGACAGGTTCTTCTTGAGCCGGTGCTCCGGCTCGTCGGTGTCCCGGATGGAGTCCTCGACGGACTTGACCCGACGCGTGTCTGCGGCCACGACGTCTCCTCCGCTCCGCACGGCTCGACCCCGGCAGCGTGCCACGGGGCCGGTCCGCGCGCACGCCTACGCTGACTGGCCGACCCGGCGCGGAGAGGAGTGCGGATGACTGGCACGGAGATCCCTCGCGGAACGTCCCGGGAGTTGCCCTCGGAGCCACCGTCGACCCGCCCACGTCCGGGGGGCCGGCGGCGCACGACGCCGTCCCGGCCGGAGGGCGCCGATCCGGTCGTCGACTGCGCCGTCTACGTCGACGGCCGCCGCCAGGCCCTGGTCGACCCGCGCGAAGCGCTGCGGGAGGCGGTGGCGCAGGGCGGCTTCGTCTGGCTGGGGCTCTACGCCCCGACCGAGGAGGAGCTGGGCACCATCGCCGAGCACTACCGGCTGCACCCGCTGGCGGTCGAGGACGCCGTCTACGCCCACCAGCGACCCAAGCTGGAACGGTACGACGACGCCCTCTTCATGGTGCTGACCACCGCCCGGTACGTGGCGCACGACCGGCTGACCGCGACCAGCGAGGTGGTGGACACCGGCGAGGTCATGGTTTTCATCGGGCCGCACTACGTGATCACCGTGCGGCACGGCGAGCACGGCGGCCTGACCGACCTGCGCCGCAGCCTGGAGGAGCAGCCGGACCTGCTGTGCCTGGGGCCCGCCGCGGTGCTGTACGCCGTCGCCGACCACGTCGTCGACACGTTCATCGACGTCGCCGGCCGGGTCGAGGAGGACGTCGACGAGCTGGAGGCCGCGGTGTTCGGCCCCGAGCGGACCGACGACATCGGCCGGCTCTACCAGCTCAAGCGGGAGCTGGTAGCGCTGCGGCGGGCGGTCTCCCCGCTGGAGGTGCCGCTGCAGCGGCTGGCCGAGCGGCGGATCGACCCGGTCCCGGACGCGATGCGCTCCTACTTCCGCGACGTCGAGGACCACGCCATCCGGGTGCGCGACCAGGTGGCTGCCCTCGACGAGCTGCTGACCTCGATCCTGCAGGCGTCACTCGCCCGCACCACCCAGGCCGACAACGAGGACATGCGCAAGATCAGCGCGTGGGCCGGCATCATCGCCGTCCCGACCGCGATCGCCGGGATCTACGGGATGAACTTCCAGTACATGCCCGAGCTGGAGTGGCGCTTCGGCTACCCGCTGGTGCTGCTGGTCATCGTGACCGCCTGCGTGTTGCTCTACTGCGGCTTCAAGCGCAACGGCTGGCTGTGAGCCCGGTGTGCGCTGAGTGTGGTCTCCCACTGACCGGAGACCACACTCAGCGCACGATCGCCAGGGCCGCAGCGATGCGGGCGACGACCTCGTCAGGCCGATACAGGTCGGCAGCGGTCACGAACACCACCCGCCAGCCGGCGGCCTGCAGCCGGTTGAGCCGCTGCCGGTCGCGCGCGAACTGGCCTGGCTCGGCGTGCCACGCCCCGTCGTACTCGACGGCCACACGGCGTTCGGGCCAGGCGAAGTCCACCCGGGCCACGAACCCACGGCCATCGCGGACGACGTGCTGGGCGACCGGCGCCGGCAGTCCGCCCCGCGTCATGAGCAGCCGCAGCCGGGTCTCCTGCGGCGACTGCGCCAGCCCGTCGACGAGCCGGCAGACCTCGCGCGCCCGTGCCGACCCGGGGCCACGGGCTGCTGCGGCGAGGGCACGCACCTGCCCGAGGCCGGCGATGCCCGACGCCAGGAGCCGGTCCACCGCGACGACGGCGTCGTCTCCGCGCAGTGCGGCGGCAACCCGGACCGCCGTCGCCTCCGGCGTCGTCGCAGCCACCGCACGGCGACGGACCACCCATTCGGCAGGCATCCGGCTACGGCGCACGTGCAGTCCGGCGACCCGCACCGGGTGGTGGTCCGGCAGCACGGTCAGTTCGACGTCCGCCGCGGCGCCGACCAGGTCGACGTCCCACAGCACGGCCGCGCTGCACCCCGTCACGACGGATCCGGGCACGAGGAGCGCGGACGCGGTACGAGCCCGGAGCGCGTGCGTGACCTCGACGTCGCGGTGCACGTAGAGGTCCGGCCACACCCTGCGCCAGGTCGGGCCCCGCAGCTGGTTGCGGGTGAGCAGGCCGCGCGCAATGACGACCGAGCCCCGAAAGACCCTCCCGCGGAGGACGTCGGGCACGGAGGGCGGCACGGGCACCGGCGCACCGTGCCGGAGCCGGCGCCCCGGACCGGGCCCGCCATCCACAGTCGCGCCGCTGTGCACAGACGGTGGTCACAGGCTGGGTGCGAGACCACCGGACGTGCACAGCCGCGCCACGGCGGTCAGGTGTCCTTGTGCGCGACGACGGCGTCGTAGACGGCGCGTCGGGGCAGCCCCGTGCGGACGACGACGGCGCGGATGGCGTCCTTGCGGGTGGCGCCCGCGGCCTCCTCGCCGGCCACGAGAGCGGCCAGCTCGGCGGCGCCCATCGACACCGGCCCCGCGGGCGCCCCGCCGACGACCAGGGTGATCTCCCCGCGCACGCCCTCGGCGGCCCACTCCGCGAGCGACGCCAGCGACCCCCGGCGGACCTCCTCGTGGGTCTTGGTCAGCTCCCGGCACACGGCGGCGGGCCGCTCGGAGCCGAACGCGGCCGCGGCGTCGGCAAGCGCGTCGACCAGCCGGTGCGGCGACTCGAAGAAGACCATCGTGCGGCGCTCGTCGGCCAGCCCGACCAGTCGCGACCGGCGCTCGCCCGCCTTGCGCGGCAGGAACCCCTCGAAGCAGAACCGGTCCACCGGCAGACCCGAGACGGCCAGCGCGGTGGTCACCGCCGAGGGTCCGGGCACCGAGGTCACCTCCACGCCGGCGTCGATCGCCGCGCGCACCAGCGTGTAGCCGGGGTCGGAGACCGAGGGCATGCCGGCGTCGGTGAGCAGCAGCACGGTCCGCCCCTCGGAGAGCGCGGCCAGCAGCCCCGGCAACCGGGAGCGCTCCACCGACTCGTGGAAGGTCACCACCCGCCCGGACACCTGCACCTCGAGGTCGGCGGCCAGGCGGTGCAGCCGGCGGGTGTCCTCGACGGCGAGCACGTCCGCGGTCGCCATCGCCGAACGCAGCCGCGGGCCGACGTCACCGGGCTGCCCCAGCGGCGCACCACCCAGCACGAGCCGTCCGACCATGCGCCGAGCCTGTCACGACGCATGCCGTAGGCCCGCCTGCAGGGGCCGTCCCCTGCAGGGTCCCGCCGCCGGCCCCGTCCCGAGGCTCACGCCGAGTGTGCGAGGGGTGAGGAGGACGGGGTCCTTCCATGGCGGGGGCAGGGGGTGCTTCTACGAGCGCCGGGGGCAGGCGGGTCCTTTCACTACCCTGGCCTGCATGGCGGTGCTGGCTCCCGAACGCACGGTCCGGGAGCCCGGCGAGCCCCGGACGGCGAGGACGCGCCGTCGGCCGCCGCCCCGGCCCCGCCGCGACCGCACGCCGCCGCTGCCCGGCGACCGGTGGCTGGCCTGGCTGCTCACCGCGCTGCTCGGCGCGGCGACCTTCGCCGTCCGGCTGTGGGACCTCGGCTACCCCGGCGACCTGCTCTTCGACGAGGCCTACTACCCGCCGGAGGCGCGGGAGCTGCTGGAGTGGGGCCACGAGTACAACCGCGGCTACACGTTCATCGTCCACCCGCCGCTGGGCAAGTGGCTGATCGCCGCCGGCATCGGACTGTTCGGCTACGACTCGTTCGGCTGGCGGTTCCCGAGCGCGGTCGCCGGCACGATCGCCGTCGTCGTCCTCACCCGGCTGACCCGGCGGCTGACCGGCTCGACGCTGCTCGGGCTGGTCGCCGGGCTGCTGCTGGCGCTGGACGGCTTCGCCTTCACGCTCTCGCGGATCGGCCTGCTCGACGTCTTCCTGCAGGTGTTCGTCCTCTCCGCGGTGGCCTGCCTGGTCGTCGACCGGGACCGGGTGCGGGAGCGCGTCCGGGCGCACCCGGCAGCCGACACCGGCTTCCGGCTCGGCCCGCGGGGCTGGCGGCTCGCGGCCGGGTTCCTCTTCGGCTGCGCGTGCGCGGTGAAGTGGAGCGGCGTCTGGTTCCTCGCCGCCTTCGCCGTCCTCTCGCTCTTCTGGGACCGCGCGGCCTGGCGCGAGGCCGGCGTGCCGCGTCCCACGCGCACCGCCGCCCGGCGCGGTCTGCCCGGGGCGCTGTGGGCACTGGCCGCGGTCCCGGTGCTGACTTACCTGGCCAGCTTCACCGGCTGGTTCCTGGGCGAGACCTCGCAGGGCCGGCACTGGGCGCAGCAGAACCCCGACACCGCCTGGCCCTGGATCCCCGGCGCACTGCGCTCGCTGTGGCACCAGCACGCCGAGTGGCTGGCCTTCCACACCGGCCTGTCCACGCCGCATCCTTGGGAGTCGGGGCCGTGGAGCTGGCTGGTCAACGGCCGGCCGATCCTGCTGTGGAACCCGCAAGGACTCACCGACGCCGCCGGTGAGCAGGTGATCCGCTACATCCTCATGGTCGGGACGCCGACGCTCTGGCTGGCCTTCGCACCGGCGCTGGTGTGGCTGGCCTGGCGGCTGGTCGCCCGCCGGGACCCCGCCGCGCTTCCCGTGGCCGTCGCGATCGCGGCCGGCTGGGGGACGTGGTTCCTCAACCCCGAACGGACGATGTTCGTCTTCTACATGGCGCCGGTGGTGCCGTTCTTCGTGCTCGCCGTCGTCCTGGTGCTGCAGGACGTGCTCGGCCGGCCCGGCGCCGGGGTGCGGCGCCGGCGGGTCGGGCTCGGCGTCGTCGCCGGCTACGTGGGCGTGGTCGCGGCGACGTTCGTCTTCTTCTACCCGGTCCTCACCGGACAGCCGCTGTCGCACGCGGAGTGGCTGGACCGGATGTGGTTCCCGTCCTGGTTCTGATCTCCGGAGGCCGACGATGACCGAGCAGCGGGTGCGCACCGAGGTGGACGGCGACGTCTGGCGGGTCACCCTGGCCTCGCCGGGCACCGGCAACGCCGTCGACCCGGCGATGGCCGCGGCGCTCCGGGACGCACTGCGCACCCGACCGCCGGGGACCCGGGCCGTGCTGCTGCTCGCCGAGGGCGAGCGCTTCTGCGTCGGCGGCGACGTGCACGGCTTCGCCGCCGCCGACGACCCCGGCGCCGCCGTGGGCCGGCTGGCCGCCGACTGGCACGAGGTGGTCCGGGCGCTGCTGGAGAGTCCCGTGCCGGTCGTCGCCGGCGTGCACGGAGCGGTCGCCGGTGCCGGCGTCGGCCTGCTCGGCGCGGTGGACGTCGTCGTCTGCGCCCGCTCGACGCGGATCCGGCCGGCCTACGGCGCGATCGGCTTCTCGCCCGACGGCGGCACGTCCTGGACCCTCGCGCACGCCCTCGGTCCGGCCCGCGCCCTGGAGCTGGTGCTCACCAACGACACGCTCGACGCCGGGGAGGCGCAGGCGTGCGGCCTGGTCGCCCAGGTGGTGGCGGACGACGACCTGCGCAACTCGGCCGCCGCGCTCGCGCACACGCTGGCGGCCGGCCCGGTCCGGGCGATGGTGCGCGCCCGCACGCTGCTGCGTCGCGCCGCCACCCGCACGCTGGAGGAGCAGCTGGACGACGAGGCCCGGTTGATCGCCGAGTCCGCGGCCGACCCGGAGGGACGGGAGGGTGTGCGGGCCTTCGTGGAGAAGCGGCGGCCGGACTTCCGCACCGCCCGCTGAACCGCCGGCGCCACCAGGTCGCGGCGGGGTCGCCCGGGTAGCACCAGCGCGAGCGGGTCGCGATGCAGCACCGGCACGAGAAGGCGGCGATGGGTCTACCCGGACGCGACGAGGCCAGGAACCGGGTCGGCAGGACGGTGGTCGACCGCGAGGGCGCCGAGGTCGGCCCCTGCACGCAGTCCTCGCCGACGACGACACCGGCCTGCCGGAGTGGATGTACGTCGAGGTCGAGCGAGCCAGCAGGATCGTCCCGGCCGTGGGCCCCGACGGGTCCGACGGACGGGTGGCGGTGACCGTCACCCGCCCGCAGGTCACCGCCGCACCCTCGGTCGGCGGCACCCGCGAGCTGTCCCGCGCCCAGGAGGAACAGCTCCACCGCCACTACGGCATCGGGTCCTCGCGCGAGGCAGCGGAGTCGCTCCTCCCGGGCGCCGCGGCGGACACCCCGGCGGCCGGCGGGACGACGGCCGGCCGGCGCACGCTGGTGGCCGTGGCCGCGCTGGGCGGTCGTGGTGGCCGCGGCAGCCGCACCCGCCGGTCCCGGCCCCGGCCCCGGTCCCGGCGACGGCTCCTCGACCGAGCGCCGCTGTCGCGCAGCCGGCCGACCCGTGCCGATCGGGTCGGCCGAACGGCCCGCGCGGCGGCGGTCCGCATGCGGGCGCGGCACTGAGTCGGGCCACGCACGCGAGAGCCCCGCACCGGGTGGACCGGGCGGGGCTCTCGGGTGTCGGGGTGGAGCTGAGGGGATTTGAACCCCTGACCCCCTCGATGCGAACGAGGTGCGCTACCGGACTGCGCTACAGCCCCTGACGCGGACGAGTTTACCGCCCGCCTCCGCCGGCGCCGCCACGGGGGCGCGGCGCCCGGCCCCGTCCCGGGTCCCACCCTGAGCCTGCGAAGGGTGGGGAGGACGGGGTCCTTCACCCGTTGGCCACCCTGCGCGGCTGGTAGACGTCGATGTCGGCGAAGCCGATGTCGTCGTCGTCCAGGCCCACGACCGCGCTGTTCTGCCAGCCCGCCGGGGCCGCGGCGCGAGCGGCCACGACCCGGCCGGGGCGCAGCGGATGCACCGGCGCCAACGGCAGGCTCGGATGCGGCAGACCGGCGGTGTGCCGGTGCGCCTGCGCCGCGACCTCCGCGTTCTCGGCCACGGCGGCCGGGCGGGGCGCCGGCACCGGGCGCAGATC
>NZ_SPQN01000185.1 GCF_004571065.1 Geodermatophilus sp. DF01-2 | reverse complement strand
CGCGCGGTCCGCATGTACGCCGACCGGGTGCGTGACGGCGAGTCGAAGCTCGCTGCCCGGCGCAAGGTCGGCGAGTTGCTCGGCGTCAACCCGGCGACGCTGCGGAACTGGGTTGAGACGGCCGAGAAGGCCGAACGGCCCGTGGAGCCGTCGGGATTGTCGCTGGCCGATGAGATTGCGCGGTTGACGAAGGAGAACGCCGAGCTACGGCGGGCAAACGATATCCTGAAGACCGCGTCGGCGTTTTTCGCACAGGCGGAGCTCGACCGCCGACTCCGGTAATCGTCTCCTACATCGACGACTACCGGGGCCGGTTCGGGGTCGAGCCGATCTGTGCCGTGCTCACCGAGCACGGCATTCCGATCGCCCCGAACACCTATCACGCCCGCAAGAAGCTTGCCATCTCTGACGCCGACCTGGAAGACGCGTATCTGGTGAATGCCGTGATCGATCTGTGGCGGAAGAATAGAGAGCTATACGGAATCCGGAAGATGTGGCATGCGATGCGCCGCGCCGGCTACAAGATCGGCCGGGACCAAGTGGGTCGGCTGATGCGGATCGCCGGCATCCAGGGGGTGCGCCGAGGCGACCACCGCACGGTCACCACCACCCGCGCTCAGGGCGCCCCACGGCACCCTGACCTGCTCAAGCGCGGCTGGAACAAGCCGACGAAGCCGAATATGTGGTGGGTGGCCGACTTCACCCACGTATGGACGCTGACCGGGTTCGTGTACGTCTCCTTCATCACCGACGTCTATTCCCGGCGCATTCTCGGATGGCGGGTCATGAACACCAAGGAGACCGCCCTGGTGTCCAGTGCGGTGGAGCAAGCGCTGGCCACTCGCCGCCGGTCCGACTCGGAGTTCACCACGACCGGACTCGTGCACCATTCCGACGCGGGCTCGCAATATACGTCGATCGCGTTCACCGAGGCGCTGGAAGAGGCAGGGATCGCCGGATCGATCGGCAGTGTCGGCGACGCACTGGACAACGCCTTGATGGAATCCACGATCGGTCTGTACAAGACCGAGTTGATCGATCACCGCCGCGACGGGAAGACCTGGGAGAGCAGGGCCGCGGTGGAGGCGGCAACGGCCGAGTGGGTGCACTGGTACAACACCGAAAGACTCCATTCCTCGATCGGCAACATGCCGCCCATCGAGAAGGAAATGGAGTATGCTAGTTCCATCGCCTCACGCCGTGAGGTGGCCTGATCGCCACCCTCCATCGGTTCCAGGACGGTTCA
>NZ_SPQN01000184.1 GCF_004571065.1 Geodermatophilus sp. DF01-2 | reverse complement strand
CAATGCCACTTAGCCTAAGTTGATCATGTAGTTGTCGGCGTGGCGGACCGATTCGTCCCGTCGGCGGTGTCAGCGTGCCCGGCCGTGGATCATCCTGAGGCCGTGCGTCCGGATCAGGTGTCGCTGGGGGTGCTGGTCACCGCGATCCCCCGGGACGCGGTGGACGCGGCGATCGCCGGCTGCGGGGTCGGTGAGCGGCGCCGCGGCGGCAAGCTTCCGGCGCACGTGGTGGCGTATCTGACGCTGGCGATGTGTCTGTTTCCCGAGGACGACTACGAAGAGGTCGCGACCAAGGTCACCGGCGCGTTCGATCGGCTGGGCTGTTGGAATGCGGGCTGGACGGTGCCGACCGCCGGCGGGATCAGCCAGGCCCGCAAGCGGCTGGGGCCGAAGGTGCTGGCCGAGGTGTTCGAGACGATCGCCGGCCCGGCGGCCGAGCCGTCGACCCGCGGGGCGTGGCTGCGCGACTGGCGGCTGATGGCGATCGACGGGTTCGAGGTCGACCTGCCCGACACGCCGGACAACGCCGCCGAGTTCGGCTATTCCGGTTCCGGGGACAACCGGTCGGCGTTTCCCAAGGCGCGGGTGGTGGCGCTGGCCGAGTGCGGCACGCACACCTTCCTCGCCGCCGAGGTCGGCGCCTGGTCGGTCGGGGAGAAGACCCTGGCCCGCCGGCTGCTGCCGCGGCTGAATCCGGACGAGTTGCTGACCGCCGACCGCAACTTCTACAGCTTCGACGCCTGGGAGCTGGCGGCGCGCACCGGGGCGGCGCTGTGCTGGCGGGCCCCCACGCAGCTGCAGCTGCCGGTGGTCGGTGTGCTCGAGGACGGCAGCTACCTCAGCGTGCTCATCCACCCCGACGTGCGCGGCCGCCGCCGCGACGAGCTGCTCGCCGCCGCGGCGGCCGGTGATGACCTGGACGACGAACCGGCGCACCTGGTCCGGGTCATCGAGTACGACGTGCCCGATCGGGACGGCAACGGCACCGGCGAGCTGATCGTGCTGCTGACCAACATCTGCGACCCCGAGCAGGCGCGTGCGGACGAACTCGCCGCCGCGTATGCCGAACGCTGGGAAGAGGAAACCGGAAACGATCAGCTCAAGACGCATCTGCGCGGTCCCCGCCGGATGCTGCGCTCGAAGCTGCCCGAGCTGGCGCACCAGGAGATCTGGGCCTGGCTGCTGGTGCACCACGCCCTGGCCCACCTGATCACCCGCGCCGCCGACGCCATCGACATAGACCCCGACCG
>NZ_SPQN01000183.1 GCF_004571065.1 Geodermatophilus sp. DF01-2 | reverse complement strand
GATCTCGGGCGGCGGGGTCGCGCGCCAGCTCGGCGTCGGCGCCCACGGCCTGCACCCGCGGGGCGGCCGCGCGAAGCGTGGCGCGGTCGGCGACCAGCTCGCGGGCCCAGCCGCTCTCCACGAGCAGCTGCGCCTCGGCGGTCCGGGCGGTGGCGGCGACGACGGCCGCGCAGGAGGCGAGGTGCGCCCGGTGCACGAGGACGTCACGGGCGTGGGCGTAGGGCGCGCGCGGCTCGGCGTGCAGGTCGTCGCCGTCGTCCCAGATGGCGACCAGCCCGAGGTCGGCGACCGGCGCGAAGACCGCCGCGCGGGTGCCGAGCACCACCGTCGCACTGCCGCGGACGGCGTCCAGGAAACGCCGGTACCGCGCATCCGGGGCGGCGTCGGCGCGCAGGACGACGACCGACCCCGTGGGCAGTCGCGCTTCCGCGGCGGCAGCCAGCCGGTCGAGGTCGCGGCCGTCGGGGGCGACCACCAGGGCGCCGCGGCCGCCGGCGAGCGCGGCCTGGCAGAGCTCGACCAGCCGGGCCGGCCAGTCCTCGCCGGGCAGCGCGGTCCACACGGCGCGCGGGGGCCGGCCCTCGGCGACCGCGGTCAGCAGCGCGGGCCCGGTCGGGTACCGGGCGAAGCCGGCCGGGTCCGGCGGCGGAGGCAGCGGGGGCGGCTCCGCGGGCGGCCGCTTCTCGGCCGCGGCCCGGCGGGGCGGGACGGCCAGCCGCAGCACGTCGGGGACCGTGCCCCCCCAGCGCTCGGCCACCGCGCGGGCCAGCGTGACGACCTCGGGGGTCAGCACCGGCTCCGGGGAGACCAACTTGGCCAGTGGCGAGAGCTTGCCGCCGTGCTCGCTGCTCGCGCCGAGCTCGATCACGAACCCGTCGACCAGCTGGCCGGCGAAGCGCACCCGCACGCGGCAGCCGGCGCGGACCTCCTCGGCCATCGCCTCCGGAACGGCGTAGTCGAACGGCCGGTCCAGGTGCGCCAGGGGCACGTCGACGACGACCCGGGCCACCCGGGGCGTGTGGGCGCCCGGATCGGCAGGGGTGGGCCGGGCGGGTTCGAGGGGACGCTGGGTCGGGGCCGAGGTCAGCGGGGTCTCCGTTCGACGCGGGCGGAGGAAGCGCCCGCCAGTGTCGTCGCCGGGCCCGACAGGAACCGGCCGCGCCACCGCTGTCGTAGTAACTCCCTGAGCGGTTGAAGACCCAGGACATCCCCCTGGTGGGGTGAACGGGCTTGGTGTCCCAACCCCAACCAGGAGGATGTCGTGTCGAACCGTAGCTCTCGTCGGCTGTCTCGTGGAG
>NZ_SPQN01000182.1 GCF_004571065.1 Geodermatophilus sp. DF01-2 | reverse complement strand
CTCGGCTTTCGCAGTTTCCGCGATCAAGTAGATGATCTTGCACGGTTGCGGCGCGGCTGCCTGATCGGGTGCTGAACGCGCGGAAGCATCAGCGGTCTTCTCACCGCCTCTTGCGAGGGGTCCGCTGATGCTTCCGCAGCCGACCGTACCCACTTCCCTGGCTACCTTGTTGGCGGCCGTGCGTCCGTGTTTGACCGCGCCGTCGTATCGGACGTTCTGCCAGCTGGTCTGCGGGTTGATCGTCGCGGGCGGACGTCGGACGGTGACCGGGATGCTCACCGGCGCCGGGCTGGCCCGCGTCTGGCACCACAGCCGCGCCCATCACCTGTTCGCCTACGCCCGCTGGTCTCCCGATCGGCTCGGGCTGGCGCTGCTGCAGCTGGTGGCCGCGCGGCTGGTGCCGGCCGGTCAGCCGATCGAGCTGGTCATCGATGACACGCTGTTCCGCCGCCGCGGGCGCCGGGTGCATGCGGCGTACTGGACCCACGACGGGTCGGCGGCCGACCGACGCAAGATCGGCTACGGCAACCGGTGGGTGATCTGCTGTGTGCTGGTCCGGCTGCCGTTCTGCTCCCGGCCGGTGGCGCTGCCGGTGGGCTTCCGGCTCTGGCGCGGCAAGGGCACCACCACCCCGGTGCAGCTGGCCGTCGAGCTGGTGCAGCTGGTCGCCGAGGCCTTTCCGGAGCGGCGCATCGACGTGGTCGCCGACGCGGCCTACTCCTCCCCGGCGCTGCGCGCGCTGCCCGAGCCGGTGAGCTGGACGCTGCGGCTGCGCCGCAACGCCCGGCTCGACGCGCTGGCCCCGCCACGTACCGGGCGACGCGGCCGTCCCCGGCTACGGGGAGATCGGCTGGGCACCCCCGCCGACCTGGCCGCCACCGCGACCTTCACCGGTGTTGAGGTGCTCCGCTACGGCGTCGGCCAGCAGATCACCGTCACCGCCGTGACCTGCCTGTGGTACGAGCCGTTCCACACCCGCACCTGCCGAGTGGTGCTGATCCGCGAGACCGGCACCACCACCGGCTACGACCTCGCCCTGCTCACCACCGACCTCGACAGCCCGCCCGCGGCGATCGTGGAACGCTACGCCGCCCGCTGGAGCATCGAGGTGGCGATCTTCGACGCCAAGCAGATCACCGGCGCCGGCCAGGCCCGCAACCGGCTGCGCACCGCCGTGGAGCGCACCGTGCCCTTCGCCCTGCTCGTCCAGACCCTCGTCGTGCTCTGGTACACCGACCACGGCGACCCGGCCGGCGACCTCGCCGCCATCCGCGCCGCCGCCCCCTGGTACACCACCAAGGCCGAACCGTCCTACGCCGACATGCAC
>NZ_SPQN01000181.1 GCF_004571065.1 Geodermatophilus sp. DF01-2 | reverse complement strand
GGGCTGCGGGAGCTGGACCGGCTCGGCCGCCGGCACGCGTGAGCCGGGCACGGGGCGGCGCGGCGCGCGGCACGGGTCGGGACAGCGCCGACGGAGGGGCCGGGTGACCCGCCGGCAGGTCGTCCGGGGGGTCGCCGGAGCCGCCGCGCTGATCGCCGTCCTGACCGTGCTGGCCCGGCTGGCCGGCTTCGGGCGCACGCTGGTGTTCACCAACGCCGTCGGGGCCGGCAGCACCGGCGACGTCTACGTCGCGGCCAACACCGTGCCGAACATCGTCTTCGAGGTCGTGGCCGGTGGCGCGCTGGCCAGCCTGGTCGTGCCGATGCTCGCCGGGGGCATCGCCACCGGGGACCGGGAGCAGGTGCGGCGCACCGCCTCGGCACTGCTCGGCTGGAGCCTGCTGGTGCTCACCCCGCTGGCCGTGCTGGTGGCGGTGCTCGCCGAGCCGATCGCCCGGTTGCTGCTCGGCTCCGGCGAGGTGGCGGAGATCGACCTCGCCGCCCGCTTCCTGGTGGTCTTCGCCCCGCAGGTCGTGCTCTACGGCATCGGCATCGTGCTCACCGGCGTGCTCCAGGCGCACCGCCGCTTCGCCGCGCCGGCGCTGGCGCCGCTGCTGTCCAGCGTGGTCGTGGCCGCGGCCTACCTGACCTTCGCCGCGATCGGCGGCAGCCCGAGGGCGGAGGAGCTGTCCACCCCGGCCGAGCTGGTCCTCTCGGTCGGGACGACGCTCGGCGTGGCCGCCCTGTCGCTGTGCCTGCTCGGCCCGGTGCGTCGGTTGCGGCTGGGCCTGCGGCCGTCGCTGCGCTTCCCCGTGGGGGTCGCGCCGCGGGTGCGCCGGCTGGCCGTCGCCGGCGTGCTCACCCTCGCCGGGCAGCAGCTGCTGGCCGCGGTGGCGATCCGGCTGGCCAACGCCGGCGCGCCCGACGGCACCCAGGTCGTCTACGTCGCCGGGCTGACCGTGTTCCTCGTGCCCTGGGCCGCCCTGGCGGTGCCGCTGGCCACCTCCGCCTACCCGGGGCTGGCCGAGCGGGCCGAGGGCGGCGACGAGCCGGGCTTCCGCCGGGCGCTGGCCCCGGTCACGGTCCTCGTCGTGGTCGCCTCGACGGTCGCCGCCGCCGTCCTCGTGGCGGTCGCCGGGCCGATGGCGCGGGTGTTCCTCTCCGGTGAGCCGGCGGCCGTCGTCGGCGCGCTGCGGGACACGATCGTCGCCTTCGCGCCGGGGCTGCCCGGGTACGGGTTGGTGGCGCTGCTGTCCCGCGCGCTCTACGCCCGCGGGCTGTGGAAGGCGCCGACCGCCTGCGTGCTCGGCGGCTGGCTGGTGGCGGTGGCCGCGGACGTCGTCCTGGCCGCGGTGCTGGCCGCCAGCCGGGACAACGGGCTCGAGGGCGTGGTCGCCAAGCGGCTGGACTCGCCG
>NZ_SPQN01000180.1 GCF_004571065.1 Geodermatophilus sp. DF01-2 | reverse complement strand
GGGTGCTGGAGGCCGGTGGTCGGGCGCTCGCGGGCCGGTTGCCTGACCGGGAACGGTGGCTGCGCCGCGGCGCCGGGTGGCGCGGCCACCGGCGTGGCCACGGTCAGGCGGTGGCGAGCCGGTGGGCGTGGATCTTGCGGATGTTGTGCACGGTGCAGGCCAGCGACCACTCGGTCTTGACGTTGTCCAGACCGCGGTGGAGGAACTGCCGCAGGCCTTGGCGGTCCTTGATCTGGCCGAACACCGGTTCGACCGTTCTGCCGCGTAAGGCGTATTCGTCCTTGCCCTGGCGGGTCCTGAGTTTGGCCTGGGCGCGGGCGGTGGCCGGGCGGCGGGTCATCGGCTTGTCTCCGGCCGGGTCCTCGCCGGCGGCGCGGCGCTCGTCGCTGATCATCGGCGCGAGCAGGTGCACGTCTCGGGCCTCGGCCTCGGCGAAGGCCTCTTCGTTGGCGTAGCCGGCGTCGGCGGCCCAGGTGTCGGGCTGCTCGGCGATCCCGGCCTCGGTCAGCTGCTCGACCGCGTCGTCGGCGACGTCGAACATCAGCCCGGCGTCAACGGCCTCCTGGGTGAGCAGTTCGCCGACGATGACCTGGTCGGCGGTGACCGCGGCCTGGGCGTTGTAGCCCTGCACCAGCCCGCGGCCACCGCGCATCATCCGGCAGTCGGGGTCGGTGGTGTTGGCCCGCGGCGGCTTGTCCTTGTCCGGATTGCGGCCCGGTGGATGCTCCCCGGGTTGGGCGCCGCGGCGGGTGCCGGCGGCCTTGCGCCGGGCCCACTCGGCCTTCTTCGCCTCCTGCTCGGCCACCGCGGCGGCCTGCTCCTCATCGAGGCGCTGCTTGGCTGCCTTCAGCCGGGCCAGCCGCTCCGCGCGCCGCCGCAACGGCACCGGCAACTCATCACCACGATCCGGGCCGTGCTCGGCGTCCTCGGCGGCATCGGTGGCGGCGTGCTCGTCGAGCAACTGCCCGGCCAGCTTGTCGTAGCGGGCCTGCTCCTCCGCCACCTGGTGAGCCAACGCCGCCGAAGTCTGATTCTTCGACCAGGAGGCGTTCGCGGCGATCTTCGTCCCGTCCACCGAGATCACTCCCAGCCGCGCCATCCCGGCCTCGTGACACAACCGAAGAACCTGCGCGAACAGGCCCTCCAGCGCCTCGCGGTGGCGGCGGAAGAAGCGGGCGATCGTGGCGTGATCGGGCAGGTGGTTGCCCGACAGCACCCGGAACGCCACGTCATGGGCGCAGCGCCGCTCGATCGCCCGCGACGAACGCACCCCCACCGCGTGCGCATAGAACAGCACCGCGACCATCAGCGCCGGATCGAACGCCGCCGCCCCCTGCCCGTTGGCCCGATACGACCCACGAAAGGCCGACAGGTCGAAGGACTCCACCGCGTCCTTCACCGTCCACGCCAGCTCACCCTCGGGCAGCCAGTCCCGCACATCCGGCGGCAGCAGAAACCCCTGATCGACATCCGCGCGGATGAAGTTCTGCGGCATGCCCCATTCTCCCGCAACTACCGCCCGCACCCGCTCAGGCACGCGGCTTTATGCGACAGGCTCGAT
>NZ_SPQN01000179.1 GCF_004571065.1 Geodermatophilus sp. DF01-2 | reverse complement strand
GATCTCCGCCCCGGCCGGGGCCGCCCGCAGCGGGACGGCGAGGGCCGCCCCGGCGCCGTCGACCGGCCCGATCCCCGTCGTCCGGGCCGACGACCCGCCGCTGCTCGAGGACGAGGCGCTCGCTCCCCGCGAGGGTGCGCTGGCGTGGCTGCGCTTCGGCGGCGAGCTGGTGCTCGCGCTGGCGGCCGGCGTCGGCATCTACTTCCTGTTCACCGTGCTCTGGGAACAGCTGCCCTACCTGGCCGTCGTCCTGGCCCCGGTGGCCGTGGCCGGGCTGGTCGGCGGCGTCGGCGCGTGGCGGCAGCGGCAGGACCGGGAGCCGGTCGGCGTGCGACTGGTGGCGGTCCTGGTGTTCGCCGGGACCCTGCTCACCATCGCGCCCGCCGCCGGCCTGCTCTCCAGCGGCTGAAGGAGAGAAGGACCCCGCTGCCCGCCGCCCCGGCCCCCTCCCGGGTCCCGCCGCGAGCGTGCGAGCGGTGGGGAGGAGGGGGTCCTTCCACCTGCAGAGGGGCCGTTCCGGCACGTCACCAGGCGTGCGGCGAGCCTCTGGACGGGGCCACCGGGACGGGGTCGCCGTCCTCAGCTCTCGTCGGCGTCGTCGACCTCCTCCGCGGCGGCGAACTGCTCGACCATCGCGGCGGTGAACGCGTCGAGATCGTCGGGCTTGCGGCTGGTCACCAGGTTGCCGTCGACGACGACCTCCTCGTCCACCCACTTCGCGCCGGCGTTGCGCAGGTCGGTCTGCAGCGACGGCCAGGAGGTCATCCGACGCCCGCGGACGACGTCGGCCTCGGCGAGCACCCAGGGGGCGTGGCAGATCGCGGCCACCGGCTTGCCCGCGTCGAAGAACGACGTGACGAACGCCACCGCGTCGGCGTCGGCGCGGACGAAGTCGCCGTTGATGACGCCGCCCGGCAGCACCAGCGCGGCGTAGCCGTCCGGGTCGGCCGAGGCGACCACCGCGTCGACCTTCTTGGTGTCGCCCTTGTCTATGTGGTCGTAGGCGGTGATCTCACCGGCTTCCAGCGACACCAGCTCCGGCTGGGCGCCGGCCTCCTCCAGGGCCTGCCACGGCCGGTCGAGCTCGACCTGCTCCACGCCGTCGGCCGCGAGGACGGCCACTCTCATTCCGTTCAGTGCACCTGCCATGTGGGCGCGGCTACCCCGCGAGTCCTCCCGCCATGCGGCGACGGCTACCCCGCCCCCGGGGAGGACACGCGCCCCGAGCACTAGGTTCCCCTCGTGCGCACGCAGATCACATCGCCGGTGCGCCGCCTGCTGGGCGCCCTCTCCGGTGCCGGCCCGCGGGTCGACGACGCCGTCCGGACGGCGGCCGAGGTCGTCGCGGCCGGCTGCTCCGTCGCGCTCGTGCACACGCCCGCCGCTGACGCGGCCGACCCCGCCGGTGAGCTGCGCGACCTGGTCGCCCGGGTGGCCGGGGCCGGGCTGGCCGGCCGCTGCGAGCTGACCGTGCCGGTCGACCGGCCGTTCCGGGCTGGCGATCATCGGCGGCGGGAAGATCGGCGAGGCGCTGCTGTCCGGCCTGGTCCGCCGCGGCGGTGAGATC
>NZ_SPQN01000178.1 GCF_004571065.1 Geodermatophilus sp. DF01-2 | reverse complement strand
GCCGTTCCTGCTCACCGAGGAGGCCAACGACCCCGGCATCGCACAGGTCTACAGCGACCTCATGACCAGTGGGGGGCACGGCAACACCTACTCGACCCGCTTGCCGGCCGGCTTTCCGCACCGCACGCCGCGGGCTGCTGGCCGCGGCGCCCCCGGCGACCCGGCTGCGCGCGCTGCTCCTGCCGCCGTCGTTGCTCGCCGACCTGCGGGACGGCGTGTTCCGGCTGTCGCGGCCGCCGTGGGGTCAGGACACGGCGGTGCGGGGCTGAGGCGGCGAGGCAGGGCGCCGGGCGGCCGCGTCAGGCCGGCCGGTCCACCTGGAGCCGCAGCAGCCGCTCGGTCAGCTCCGCCAGGGGCAGGGTGAGCAGGAGGCGCCCGCCCTCGGACTGCAGGCCCGCCTCTCCGACACCGGCCGCCATCCACTCCGGGATCGCCTCGAGGAGCGCGTCGACGTCGAGGAACACCGGCGCCTCGCCCGGCTCGGCGTCGGCCCGCACCTCCGCCTCGGCCTGCTCCGGACCGGTCCACAGCGGGACGACCTCGCGCCCCTCGCGGTCGGTCCACGGGACGACGCCATCGTCGTCCCCCCAGGCCCACAACCCGCCGCCGGCGGCGAGGTCGTCCCAGACGCCGTCGATCGGGTCCAGGCGGGACGGGTCCTGCCGGGTCACGGTGCCTCCTGCGGCGGAACGGACTCCGGAGACGGCGACAGCCGCCGTCCGGCCGGGACGGCGGCTGTTCCGCGGAGCCGGGGACTACTGGTCGTAGCGGCGGCGGAAGCGCTCCTCGAGGCGGGTCTTCAGCGGCTGCCGGCGGACCTTGCCGCTGCCACGACCGCCTCGCCCGCCGCGGCCGGACGTGCTGCCGGCCGGACCGCTCGAACCGACCTCGACCACGCCGGTGGCCGACCGATAGTTCAGGACGGCGAGGGCGAGCCCACCGAACGCCACCAGGAAGCCGAGGACACCGAGAGGCACCGACGGGATCACGGCGCCGCCGACGAGGACGGCCATCCCGACCAGGACCAGCAGGGCACCGAGCTGCAGCTTGCGGCGTGCCTTGCTCCGGCGGTCACCGGAACGGACCGACGAGGCGAACTTGGGATCGTCATCGACGAGGGCGCGCTCGATCTGCTCCAGCAGTCGCTGTTCGTGCTCGGAGAGCGGCACGTCGACCTCCACGTGGGCCAAAGCCAAAGCCAAGACCCGACGGCATGTGCGCCGTCGGTGACACCGAGGATACGAGCCCTCCGCGGGGTGCGAAAGGCGAGCCGCAACCGACCCGCCGTGATCACCCCCCGGGGAGTGGCGCGCGGCCTCGGAGGGAGGACGAACCGGGCACGGCCGGAGTTCCCGCCACCCGGCCGGGTGCGGCCTCGCCGAGCGATCTCCCGGGGCGGTGAGGCCTCCGAGGGCGCCGCCTCGCCATGGGGATGCCGCCTCGTCAGAGGTCCGGCACCCGTGCTCATCGGGCGCCGTGCTCACCGGGCGCCGGGCTCACCGGGCGCCGGGCTCACCGGCGCGGTGCTCACCGGGCGCGCTGGCCATCGCGGTGCAGCAGGGTCGCCGGACGGACCGCGCCGGCGCCGAACCGGCGGGCGGCCCGGTCG
>NZ_SPQN01000177.1 GCF_004571065.1 Geodermatophilus sp. DF01-2 | reverse complement strand
GCGCGGGTTAGTGTGGAAGAACTTGAGGAGAAGTTCAATGTCAAGGGCGCGCAGGCGGCCAGCCTGCTGGCTGCTGGGGAGCCCTTGTTTCGGGAGCTCGAAGAGCTGAGTGTCGGGCAGGCGGTTGCCCGGGCGGACCAGCCAGACGGCGGCCACCAGCGCGACCGGCAGCAGCCAGGCCAGCGGGCTGCCGAGCAGGATGTCGAGGTTGGCCTGCGCCTTGCGGCTGACCACCGTCCATGCCTCCCCGGTCAGCAACTGCTCGACGAACCGACCCAGGTGGCTGCGCTGGGCCGCCGGGCGCAACCAGTCGGCGAACGCCAGCGTGCCGACGACCACCACCGCCAGCGCCAGCACCGCCGCCATCCGGGGCACCGTCACCCGGCTGCGGGTCAGCAGCATGGCCAGCAGCACGAACCCGGGCAGCGCGGCGAGCACCCCGCCGAAGTCGCGGCCCAGCGCCGGGGTGCCGATGACCAGGACGGTGAGCGCGCCCGCCCCCAGCACGACCGCGGCGGTGACCGGCCGGGCGCGGCGGGCCGGCACGTGGCGGCCCGCGGCCGTCGCGACGGCGGCGGTCAGCAGCAGCGCACTGACCGAGAGCAGCCCGAAGCTCAGGTTCCCGTAGCCGGTGAAGCGCCCGGCGACGATCGCGTCGTAGCCGAGCAGCCCGCCCAGCTCCAGGTGCGAGCCGGTGAGCACGTCACCGACCAGGGTGCCCAGCGTGACCGTCAGGACGACGGTCGGCGGCCCCAGCGGCCGGCGCCGCCACGGGCCCAGCGCGGCGACCGCGAGCACCACCAGAGCGGCGGCGAGCACCGATCCGGCCAGCGCCAGACGCGGCGCGCCGGCCCGCTCCCACGGCACCAGCCCCGCGAGGTAGGTGGCGACCGGCACCGCAGCGGCGCCGAGGGCGACCGGGCGCAGCGCGCCCCGCAGCCGTTCCCCGGCCGGCCGGGAAGCCCGGTCGCGGCGCCGTCCGCCGGCCACCAGCAGGCCGAGGCCGACGACGACGGCGTCGAGCAGCACCAGTCCCCAGAAGAACGCGGCTGTGCTGCGGTAGTGCACCGCCGCGGCGGTGTTGGCGTCCTCGAGCTGCGCCACGGCCTCGGCCAGGGGCGGCCGCACCCCGTCGACCTGCAGCGGCTGCCCGTTCATGGACGCCGGCCGGTCCAGCCCGAGGGCGGCGAGGACGGTGGGGGCGACGTCGATGAGCTGGACGTAGGGCGCCCGCCCGGTGCTCGCCGAGGTCAGCCAGCGCGGCTCGGTGAACCCCGGGCCCGAGGCGATGCCGACGTGCAGCTGCGCGCGGCCGTCGTTGACCTCGGAGATGCCGTGGACCAGCAGCAGCGTCTCCCCCGGGGCGGCCTCCACGGCGGCCAGCAGCCGGCCGAGCGCGGCATCGATGCCGGCCAGCGCGACGGCCCGGGACTGCGGCTCGGTGCCCGTGTCGCTGCCCTCGAGGGCCGGCTCACCGGCGTCTACGAGGTCGTCGAGGCCGACCAGCACCAGCGGGCAGCCGGTCAGCAGCTCGCCGGGGTCGGCGGGCAGCCGCTCGCGCTGGGTCAGCGTGACCCCGGGCGCGGCGACCGCCAGCGCCGGCGCCCGGCCGACGACGGTCGCGCAGCCGACCG
>NZ_SPQN01000017.1 GCF_004571065.1 Geodermatophilus sp. DF01-2 | reverse complement strand
GATCTCCGCGGCCGAGCGGGAGGCCGCCGCGGCGGTCGCCGACGGCACCGGCGCGGTCGTCGCCGTCGGTGGGGACGGCGCGGCGCATGCAGGCCTGCAGGCGGTGGCCGGGACGGGCACCCCGCTGGCCGTCGTCCCGGCCGGCACCGGTAACGACCTCGCGCTCGCCCTGGGGGTGCCGGCCGACCCGGCGACCGCGGCCGAGGCGGCCGCCGCAGATCTGCTGGCCGGGCAGGTGCGCACGCTCGACGCCGGCCGCACCGGCGACCGCTGGTGGTCGACGGTGCTCTGCTGCGGGTTCGACTCCGCGGTGACCGACCGCGCCAACCGGCTGCGCTGGCCTCGCGGGCCGCGCCGCTACGACGTGGCGATCCTCGCCGAGCTGGCCCGACTGCGGCCCCGCGAGCTCACCCTGACCCTCGACGGCGAGCCGTGGACCCTCGCGGCGACGCTGGTCGCCGTCGGCAACACGTCCTGGTACGGCGGCGGGATGCGGGTCTGCCCGGCCGCCGACCCCGCCGACGGGGCGTTCGACGTCACCGTCGTCGGCCCGGTCAGCCGGCGGGAGCTGGTGCGCACCCGCCCGCGGCTGACCGCCGGCACGCACGTGGAGCACGCCGCGGTCACCGTGCACCGTGCCGGCCGGGTGGAGCTGGTGGGGGAGGGGCTCTCCACCTACGCCGACGGCGAGCCGGTCGCGTCGCTGCCGGCCGTCAGCGTATGCGTGCCCGGCGCGCTGCGCGTCGTCGGCGCCACCCGCTGAAATCGTCCCGCGACGATCAGCTGGGATCACCGTTCCGGGTCCGGGCTCACCACTGGTCGTGAGCCCGGACCGAGAATGATCAGGTGAGCTGATCATTGGGGCCCGCCGGGTATCGCTGTTGCCGTTATCCCTAACTATGGCCACGAAGAAAGACGCTCGCGCCGAGAACGAGTAACACGCCTAACGTGAAGGCATGTCCAGCCCCGCTGAGCGGTACGCGGCTGCCCGGCGGCGCAGCGCCCACCCCGCACTGGCCGACTTCACGGCGGAGCTCGGCTTCTCCCTCGACCCGTTCCAGGTGGAGGCCTGCGAGGCCCTGGACGAGGGCGCCGGCGTCCTGGTCTGCGCCCCGACCGGCGCCGGCAAGACCGTCGTCGGCGAGTTCGCCGTCCACAAGGCGCTGGCCGAGGGACGCAAGGCGTTCTACACGACACCGATCAAGGCGCTGTCCAACCAGAAGTACAACGATTTGGTCGACCGCTACGGCGAGGCGAAGGTCGGCCTGCTCACCGGGGACAACGCCATCAACGGCGACGCGCCCGTGGTCGTGATGACCACCGAGGTGCTGCGCAACATGCTCTACGCGGAGTCGCCGGCGATCGCCGGGCTCGGCTACGTGGTGATGGACGAGGTGCACTACCTCGCCGACCGCTTCCGCGGCGCGGTGTGGGAGGAGGTGATCATCCACCTCCCGCAGTCGGTGACCCTGGTGTCGCTGTCCGCGACGGTGAGCAACGCCGAGGAGTTCGCCGACTGGCTGGTCACCGTCCGCGGTCACACGAAAGTCGTGGTCAGCGAGGTCCGGCCGATCCCGCTGTGGCAGCACATGCTGGTCGGCAACCGGGTGTTCGACCTGTTCAGCCTCCGCCCGGCCGCGCACGCCGCCGAGCAGGGCGGGACGCCGCGGGGGCAGTCCACCCGCGAGCGGGGCGCCAGCGTCGTCGACCCGGAGCTGGTCCGCTACGTGCGCGAGTACGAGCGGCGGATCGAGGGGTGGGACGGCGGGCCTCGGCGCGGCTTCTCGCACAAGCCGCGCTACAGGCCGCCGGCGCGCCCCGACGTCATTGAGCGGCTCGACCGCTCCGGCCTGCTGCCGGCGATCACCTTCGTGTTCAGCCGCAACGGCTGCGACGCCGCGGTCGACCAGTGCCTGCGGTCCGGGCTACGGCTGACCGACGAGCACGAGCGCTCGGAGATCGCCGCGATCGTCGACGAGCGCACCGGCTCCCTGCCGGAGGAGGACCTGCACGTCCTCGGCTTCTGGGAGTGGCGCGAGGGGCTGCTGGCCGGGCTGGCCGCGCACCACGCCGGCCTGGTCCCGGCGTTCAAGGAGACCGTCGAGGAGTGCTTCGTCCGCGGCCTGGTCAAGGCCGTGTTCGCCACCGAGACCCTCGCCCTGGGCATCAACATGCCGGCGCGCACCGTCGTCCTCGAGCGGCTGGTGAAGTGGAACGGCGAGGCGCACGTCGACGTGACGCCGGGGGAGTACACCCAGCTCACCGGCCGGGCCGGACGGCGTGGCATCGACGTCGAGGGGCACGCCGTCGTGGTCTGGGCGCCGGGCATGGATCCCTCCGTCGTCGCCGGGCTGGCCAGCACCCGCACCTATCCGCTGCGCTCCAGCTTCCGGCCCAGCTACAACATGGCGGTCAACTTGGTCAGCTCGTTCGGCCGGGCGCGCGCCCGCGAGCTGCTGGCCTCCTCGTTCGCCCAGTTCCAGGCCGACCGCTCGGTCGTCGGGCTGGCCCGCGCGGCGGCCCGGCACGAGAAGGACGCGGAACGCTGGGCCGCCGAGATGCACTCGGAGGGAGGCGACGTCGCCGGGTACGCGCGGCTGCGCCAGGAGATCGCCGACCGGGAGAAGGAACTCTCCCGCGACTCGCAGGCCAAGCGCCGGATGGAGGCGGCCGACGCGCTGGCCGCGCTGCGCCCCGGCGACGTGATCCGGGTGCCGTCGGGGCGGCGGCAGGGGCTGGCCGTCGTCCTCGACGCCGGGGTGACCGACAGCGGTATCGGCGGGACTGCCGAACCGCGCCCGCTGGTGGTCACCGAGGACAAGTGGGCCGGCCGCCTCGGCACGATCGACTTCCCGACGCCGGTCACCGCGCTCGCCCGGGTCCGCGTGCCGAGGAACTTCAACCACCGCAGCCCGCACGCCCGCCGCGACCTGGCCGCCACGCTGCGCAACGCCCGCGTCGAGCATGAGCTCGGGGCCCGTCGGGTCAAGCAGCGCTCCGCGGCCGCAGACGACCCGGTGCTGCACGACCTGCGCCGGGCGCTGCGGGCCCACCCGGTGCACTCCCTGCCCGACCGGGAGGAGCGGGTGCGCGCCGCCGAGCGCTGGTTGCGCGCGACCCGGGAGGCGGAGGCCACCCACCGGCGGATGGCCGAGCGCACCGGGTCGCTCACCCGCCAGTTCGACCGCACCTGCGACGTGCTCGAGGAGCTCGGCTACTTGGTGCCCGATCCCGCGGCTCCGGCCGTCGCCGAGGGCGAGGATCCGGTGGACCGCGAGGTCGCCGACGTGGCCCCGGTGATCACCGGTGACGGCCGGCGGCTGGCGCGCATCTGGTCGGAGGCCGACCTGCTCGTCGCCGAGTGCCTGCGCTCGGCGGTGTGGCGCGGGCTGACCCCGGCCGAGCTCGCCGCCGCCGTCTCTCCGCTGGTGTTCGAGGCCCGGCGGGAGATGCCGGGCCAGCCCGCCGTGCCGGCCGGCAAGGTCGCCGCCGCGATCGCGGAGATGCGGCGGATCCGGTCGCGGCTGCAGGACGTCGAGCTCGACCACGGCGTGCCGGCCTCCCGCGACCTGGACCTCGGCTTCGCCTGGGCGGCCTACCGCTGGGCCGACGGGCAGAGCCTGGACCGGGTCCTGGCCGGCGCCGAGCAGGCCGGCACCGAGCTCTCCGGCGGGGACTTCGTGCGCTGGGCCCGGCAGCTGGTCGACCTGCTCGACCAGGTGGCCAAGGTGGCCGAGGGCCCGCTCGCGACGACGGCCCGGACGGCGGTGGAGCGGGTGCGGCGCGGCGTGGTGGCGGTGGCCGTCGGCGGCTGAGCCGGCGGCCGGGGCACAATCGACCCGGCTCCGGAGCGGCAGATCCCGCGGCCCCAGGGACCCTCGAGCGGGAGCGACGATGACCAACCCACCGCAGGGCGACCAGCCCGGCCCGTACCGGCCACAGCAGCCGTGGCCGCAGCAGTCGGGGCCGTACGGCGGTCAGCCTCCGTACGGCCCGCCGCCCCCGCAGTACAGCCAGCCGTGGAGCGGCCGGCCGGGCGCCGGTCAGCCGACCTACGGGCAGCCGACCTACGGGCAGCCGTGGGGCGGGCAACCGGCCCACGGGCAGCAGCTGTACGGGCAGCCATGGGGCGGCCAGCCGCCGTACGGGCCGCCGGCCCCGCCGCGGCGGTCGCGGACGGGACTGGCCGCGGGCATCGTCGTCCCGGCCGTGCTCCTGGTCGTCGCGGTCGTGCTCGCCCGACTCCTCGGCGACACCGTGCTGGACACCGGTGCCGTCGAGGACGACGTGGCCGAGCAGTTCGAGCAGGTCGAGGGCGTGGCGGTCGACCTGTCCTGCGACGACGAGATGACCGTCGAGCAGGGGGCGGACTACGAGTGCACCGGCACCACCGCCGACGGCGAGGAGGTCACCCTCCGCATCGTCATCACCGACGAGGTGACCGCCTCCTACACCTGGGAAGAGGTGTGAGCGCCGTCAGGCCAGCGCGTCCTGCGGCCAGCCCAGGGCGGCGCCCAGCCGCTTGACCGACGACTCGATGCCGTGGGCGGTGGCCAGCGCGGCGAGCGCACCCGGGTCGGCCGGCCGGCGGGGCAGCGCGCCCTCCACGGCCGGCAGGTCGAGGTCACGGGCGACGGCCACCACCACCGGCGCGGCGTCGAGGTAGTCCGCGCCGGCGTGCAGCTTCCTGAGGACGCCGGCGGTGAGCGGCGGCTTCGGGACGACGGTGTGCGCGACCGCCTCCCGGATGCCGGCCAGGTCGCCGAACTCGGTGATCAGCGCCGCCGCCGTCTTCGCGCCGACGCCGGCCACGCCGGGCAGGCCGTCGCTGGGGTCGCCCCGGAGGACGGCGAAGTCGGCGTAGGCCCGGCCCGGGATGCCGTACTTCGCGGTCACCGCCGCCTCGTCGACCAGCTCGAGGTCGGTGATCCCGCGGGCGGTGTAGAGCACGCGGATGTCACGCTCGTCGTCCACCAGCTGGAACAGGTCGCGGTCGCCGGTGACCACGTCGACCGGGCCGCACGCGCGGGTGGCCAGCGTGCCGATGACGTCGTCGGCCTCGTAGGCGGGGGCGCCGACCCGGGCGATCCCGGCCGCGGCGAGCACGTCGGCCAGCACCGGCACCTGCGGGCCCAGCTCGGCGGGCACCACCTCCTCGGTGCCGTCCGGGGCCAGCCGGTGCGCCTTGTAGGACGGCAGCGCCGCCACCCGGAAGGCCGGCCGCCAGTCGTCGTCCCAGCAAGCCACCAGCCGGTCGGGGGAGTGGGCGGTGAGCAGCCGGGCGGTCATGTCCAGGAAGCCGCGGACGGCGTTGACCGGGCGTCCGTCGGGCGAGGTGATGCTGGTCGGCACACCGTAGAACGCGCGGAAGTAGAGGCTCGCGGCGTCCAGCAGCATCGTGGTCACGACTCGGGACGGTAACGGCCGGGGGTGCTCGTCGTCGGCGCTGGTTAGGCTCCGATCGTGACCGACCCGACCGCCGCTCCGACGGCCTCTGCGCCGCTGGTGACCCTCGATCGCGTGCACGCCGCGCGCGGGGTCGCCGCGGAGCTCGGTGTCGACCTGCTCGTCGTCACACCGGGCTCGGACCTGCGCTACCTGTGCGGCTACGACGCCCACGCGATGGAGCGGCTCACCGCGCTGGCCGTGCCGCGTCAGGGCGAGCCGTTCCTCGTCGTCCCCCGGCTGGAGGCACCGATGGTCGGTGCCAGCCCGGCCGGGGTGCTGGACCTGGAGGTGCTGGCGTGGGACGAGACCGACGACCCGTTCGCGCTGCTCGGCCGGGCGGCGACCGCTCGGCTGGGGTCGGCCCCGGCGCGGGTGGCCGTCGGCGACCGCACCTGGGCGCTGCACGCCCTGGGTGTCCAGCGTGCGCTGGCCGGCGCGGCGCTGGAGTTGGCGAGCCCGGTGGTCGACCGGCTGCGGATGGTGAAGACGCCGGCCGAGGTGGCCGAGCTCGCCGTGGCCGGCGCGGCGATCGACCGGGTGCACGCGCGCATGGGGGAGTGGCTGCGGGTCGGGCGCAGCGAGGCCGAGGTGGGGGCCGACATCGCCGCGGCGATCCTCGCCGAGGGCCACGTGTCGGTCGACTTCACGATCGTCGGGTCCGGGCCCAACGGCGCCAGCCCGCACCACGAGCTCTCCGGCCGGGTGGTGCAGGACGGCGACCTCGTGGTGGTCGACATCGGCGGGGAGACCGCCGCCGGCTACCGGTCGGACTGCACCCGCACCTACGCGGTCGGTCGCGCACCGGGTGCCGAGGTCGCCGAGTGGTACGCCGTCCTGCAGGAGGCGCAGCGCGCCGCCACCGCCGCGGTCCGCCCCGGGGTGACCGCCGAGCAGGTCGACGCCGCCGCCCGCGACGTGATCGCCGCGGGCGGGTGGGGCGAGTACTTCATCCACCGCACCGGGCACGGCATCGGGCTGGACACCCACGAGGCGCCCTACATCGTGGCCGGCAACGACCTGCCGCTGGAGCCGGGGATGGCCTTCTCCGTCGAACCGGGCATCTACCTGCCGGACCGCTGTGGCGCCCGCATCGAGGACATCGTCGTCTGCACCGACGACGGCGTCGCGGCGCTCAACGAGGGCCCCCGTGAGCTCGTCGTCCTCCCCGGCTGAGGCAGGTGGGTCCAACCCCGCCGCCCCCGCGACCTCCGGCGACGTCGACCGGTCGCTGCTGGCCGCCCTGGCCCGCGACGGCCGCGCCAGCTACACCGAGCTCGCCGAGCGGGTGGGCCTGTCGGTGTCGGCGGTGCACCAGCGGGTGCGCCGGCTGGAACAGCGCGGGCTGATCACCGGCTACCACGCCAAGCTCGACGCCCGGGCGCTCGGCCTGGGGCTCACCGCCTTCGTGGCCATCACACCGATCGACGTCTCCCAGGCCGACGACGCGCCGGGGCTCCTGGCCCACCTGCCCGAGATCGAGGCGTGCCACGCGGTGGCCGGGGTGGAGAGCTACCTGCTCAAGGTGCGGACGTCCTCGACCGACGCCCTCGAGGCGCTGCTGAGCAAGATCCGGCAGACGGCCAACGTGAGCACGCGGACCACGGTGGTGCTCTCCACCTCCTACGAGGACCGCCCACCGTTGTAGGACCCGCCTGGACACCGCATCGAACGTGTGTTCGGATCGTCGTCATGCGGTGGGATACGCAGCGGCTGGATGCCGACGAGTCGACGACGCTGCCCGGCATGCCGACGATGCGGGGTCTGCTGCGCAGCGTCCAGGTGCCGGAGTTCCCCGGGCTGACCTTCCACGAGGTCCGCAGCAAGAGTGCGTTGAACGCGGTGCCCGCAGGCTCGCCCATGCCGTTCCGCTGGACGATCAACCCCTACCGGGGCTGTAGTCATTCGTGTACCTACTGCTACGCGCGGGGCAGTCACGAATGGCTCGGCTTCGACGCCGGGCGGGACTTCGACAGCCAGGTGGTCGTGAAGACGAACCTGGTCGACGTGCTGCGCCGCGAGCTGGCCCGGCCCTCGTGGCGGCGCGAACACATCGCGCTGGGAACCAACACCGATCCCTACCAGCGGGCCGAGGGGCGCTACCGACTGATGCCCGGGGTGATCTCGGCGCTGGCGGGCTCGGGGACGCCGTTCTCCATCCTGACGAAGGGCACCCTGCTGCGGCGGGACCTCCCGCTGCTGGCCGCCGCCGCCCGCGACGTCCCGATCGGCCTCGGGGTCTCCCTGGCCATCTGGGACGACGAGCTGCACGCCTCGCTCGAGCCCGGCGTCCCCAGCCCACGGGCCCGCCTCGAACTGGTGCGGGCGATCACCGACGCCGGCCTGTCCTGCGGGGTGTTCCTCGCCCCGGTGCTGCCCGGGCTCACCGACCGCCGGGCCGACCTCGACGCCGCGCTGCGGGCGGTCGCCGAGGCAGGGGCCACGGGGGTCACCGTCGTCCCGCTGCACCTGCGGCCCGGTGCCCGGGAGTGGTTCTCCGCCTGGCTGGCCCGTGAGCACCCGCAGCTGGTCCCGCGCTACCAGCAGCTCTACCGCCGCGGGGCCACGGTGGCGCCGGAGTACCGCCGCTGGCTGGCCGGTCGGGTGGCCCCGCTGCTGGAGCAGTACGGGCTGGACCGGCAGGGCGGGGGAGAGGCCCGCGGCGTCGACGCCGATGCGGCCCCGGCCGGCATCCCGGGGGACGGCGACAGCGACTTCCCGGCCGGCAGCCTGCCTCGCGCAGCGGGGACCGGGACGGGCCCCCGGCAGGAGCGGCCCGTTGCCGGCCCGGCTGCCGAGCAGCTGACGCTGCTCTGACGCCTTCTCCGACCCGTACGAGACGTCGGCCCTGACCTTGCCGTTATCCCCAACAACTCCAACTCTCAAATCGAGAACGCGAGCGACAGCGACGAACACCGGCCCGCCGTACAGCTCGTCAGGAGGAGGAACCGCCGGCTTCCGCGCGTGCGGCCCGGGCGACGCTGCGCTTCGCGCGCACGGCGCCACGAGGGGCCACCGGCGCCGCGCCATCGGCGAGGGCCAGCCGGCGGTACGAGTCGTAGGAGAGGGTCAGGTACTGCACGGCCAGCGCTTCGGCCCGCTCGCGCCGTGACGGTGGCGCGGTCATGCGCAGGTGCTGCGCCGTCCGCACGGCGTGCTTGGCGAACGTCACCTGCAGCGCCTGCGTCGACAGCTGTGCGCCCACGGCCGATGCCGGACCCGGGCCGCGGCGCAGCGCCGGTAGCACCCACGGGCTGTCGGCGAGGGCGGGAAAGCGGGACCGGCACTCCTCCCAGGCGTGCCACGCGGTGAGTGCACCGGGCACCGACCACTCGCCGTCCTCGGTGCGGACGACCACCCGGCGCGCTGTCGGGTGCACCTGGTCACGGCGCAGCGCCCGGAACTGGCCGACGGTGGCGGGCCAGTCCAGGGCCAGCGCGCACCACGCCACGGTGCGCAGGTGCTCGGGGTCCTCGGAACGGAGCTGCGACAGCGGCCGCAGCTCCAGCGTCTGCGGGTCGGGCTCCGGGGTGCGGACCATCGGCAGCGCGATCCCGCCGTACCGGGCGACCTTGCTGTACAGGGCGACGGTGGCCGGCTTCCACCCACGGGCGGCCGCGATCGTGTCCATGCCGTCGTCGGCGAGCTCGTCCGGTCCCAGGCCGACCTCGAGCGCGGCGTCGATCAGCCGGCGCCACTGGATTTCGTAGCCCTGAGGTGCGGAAAGGCGGCGCCAGGCCCGCTCCGGAGCCGGCGCCGGCATCGCCGGCAGCGGCGGCTCCCACCGGTTGACCATGACGTCACTCTACCGTTATCACCAACTAAGCAACAACGATCCAGACATCTAAAGACCACAACCACCGAAACCGCACGACAACGTCCCACCGGCTCGCCTCGCGGCACCGCGACCTACTGACGATCCTGGTCGGCGTGCGAACCGTGGGCGTCGAGGAGGAACTGCTGGTCGTCGACCCCTCGGGACGGCCCGTGCCGCTGGGCCCGGCGGCCCTCGAGGCGGCCGCCCGACGTGGCGAGGGGGAGACGGTCGTCGAACACGAGGACGTCGCCGACAGCGGGGACGGCGACCCGCAGGCCCGGCTGGTGCCCGAGCTCAAGGCGCAGCAGCTGGAGTTCGGCACCCGCGTCTGCGCGTCGCTGGACGAGGTCGCCGCCGACCTGCGGCACTGGCGCGAGCGGGCCGACGCGGCCGCGCGGGACGTCGGCGCCCGGGTCGCCGCCCTGGCCAGCTCTCCGGTGCTCGTCGAGCCGCTCACCACACCGGGGGAGCGGTACACGGAGATGGCCGACACCTTCGGGCTCACCGCGGTCGGGCAGCTGACCTGCGGGTGCCACGTGCACGTCTCGGTCGAGGACGACGAGGAAGGCGTGGCCGTCCTGGACCGGATCCGGGTGTGGCTGCCGGTCCTCACCGCGCTGACCGCCAACTCCCCGTTCTGGTTCGGACAGGACAGCCGGCACGCCAGCTACCGCGCCCAGGCGTGGAACCGCTGGCCGTCGTCCGGACCCAACGAGATCTTCGGCGACGCCGCCACCTACCACGGGCTGATCCGGGAACTGCTCGCCACGGAGACGATCGTCGACACCGGGATGGTGTACTTCGACGCCCGGCTCTCCGAGCGCTGGCCCACCGTCGAGGTCCGGGTCGCCGACGTCGCGCTGCACGCCGTGGACGCCGTCACGCTGGCCGGCCTGGTGCGCGGCCTGGTGGACACCGCCGCAGGGGAGTGGCGGGCCGGGCTGCCCGCAGCCGCGGTCCGCGGTGAGGTCGTGCGCATGGCCGCCTGGCGGGCCAGCCGTTCCGGGCTCACCGGGAAGCTGGTGCACCCCGCCACGGGGCGCCCCGCGCCCGCCGCGGAGGTCGTGACCGCGCTGCTGGAGCACGTCCGGCCGGCGCTGGCCGATGCCGGGGACGAGGAGCGGGTCGCCCACGGCGTCGCCACGGTCCTCGAACGGGGCACCGGGGCACAGTTCCAGCGCCGGGTCCACGCCGAGACCGGCGACCTGGCCGCGGTGGTCCGCGCAGCGGTCGAGGCCACCCACCGGTGACCCCGGGCCGCGCGCGACGTCCAGGGACGGCGGTTATCGTCCCGCCATGTACACCGCCAGCTGGCGCGACGTCGTCCGCCGGGACCTCTTCGGCCGGCGCCCGGATCCCCGCGACCGTCCCTACCGGCTCGTCGTCCGGCTGACGCTCATCGTCTTCCGGCTGCTGCGGTTCCGCTTCGACGTCCGTGGCGCCGAACACGTGCCGACGTCGGGCGGCGCGGTGGTGTGCAGCAACCACGTCAGCTACCTCGACTTCACCTTCCTCGGGCTGGCTGCGCTGCCGCGGCACCGGCTGGTCCGCTTCATGGCCAAGATCTCGGTGTTCCACCACGGGTTCTCCGGGCCGTTCATGCGGGCGATGCACCACATCCCGGTCGACCGCAAGGCCGGGGCGGCCGCGTTCGACCTCGCCGTCCGGGCGCTGAAGGACGGCGAGATCGTCGGCGTCTTCCCCGAGGCGACCATCAGCAGCAGCTTCATGGTCAAGGATCTCAAGGCCGGCGCGGCCCGGATGGCCGTCGACGCCGGTGTGCCGGTCGTCCCCGCGGCGGTGTGGGGCGGCCACCGGCTGTTCACCAAGCACCACCCGGTCGCCCTCCGGCGCGGTGTCGCGGTCACCGTCGTCCTCGGCGAGCCGATCCACCCGGGGCCGGGAGAGAAGCCCCGGCAGCTGCTGCAGCGCATCCGGACCGCGATGGAGGAGCTGGTCGACGAGGCGCAGCGCACCTACCCGCAGCAACCGGCCGGCCCCGAGGACCGCTGGTGGCTGCCGGCCCACCTCGGCGGCACCGCGCCGACGCCGGAGGAGGCCGAGCGGCTCGACTCCTCCGACGTGCGCGGCACCCGGCAGAAGGCGAGCCCGCTCACGCGGGCCCGCGCGCTCGTGCGCCGGCGTCGGTCCCGCTGAGTCGCTGCCGGCCCCGTCCAGAGGCTCGCCGCGGCCCCGTCCCGGGTCCCGCCCCGAGCGTGCGAGGGGTGGGGAGGGCGGGGTCCTTCCACGGTGAGGAGGACGGGGTCCTTCACTCGACGACCCCCGGCGCCATCAGCCGGAAGGCGTCCAGCTCGACGTCGTACCAATGCCGCATCCGGCCCAGGAGCTCCATCCCCAACCGGGTGCAGACCGCCACCGACGCGGTGTTGCCGGGCCGGACGACGGCGTAAACCTCCGGCAGGCCCGCCGCGAAGCCCCGGGTGATGACCGTCCGCGCCGCCTCCGTCGCGTACCCGCGTCCCCACGAGTCCGGGTGCAGGTGCCAGCCGACCTCGACCTCGCCGACGCCGTCCGGCAGGGGCTTGAGCAGCACCGTGCCGGCGACGGTCCGGGAGCCGGCGACCTCGAGTGCCCAGACGCCGAACGGGTCCTCGGCCTCGGCCACGGCCCGCCAGCGGGCGACGAGCTCGACCGGGGGGACCGACGGCGTGCCCCCCAGCCAGCGGGTGACCTCCTCCCGGCCGTAGAGGTCCGCCAACCGGGACAGGTCGCCGCGGCACGTCGTCCAGGGCCGCAGTCGCAGCCGGGCGCTGCGCAGCTCCCCGCCGACGGGCGTCACGCCGTCCTGCCTACCGCCGGGGGCGGTCGGCGGCCACCGGACGCAGGACCCGCGCCGCGGACGCGGAGAAGCCCGTGGTGTTCTTCGTCGGCGCAGACGGCGTCCGGAGCGGGAGGGATGGCGCACGTGACGGTGCTCGAGGAGGCCGGCAGCCTGCTGGTCACCGACGTGACGGTGGGCGACCGCGCCGGTCGCGCCGTGCTGGTGGCGGACGGCCGGATCGCGTGGCTCGGCGACGCCGCCGAGGCGCCGCCCGCCGCTCGGGTCGTCGCGGGGGAGGGGGCGCTGCTCACCCCGGCGTTCGTGGACGCCCACGTGCACGCCACGGCAACGGGGCTGGCGCTCACCGGTCTCGACCTGTACTCGAGCCTGAGCCTTGCGGACGCCGTCGCGTCGGTGCGGGCGCACGCCGCGGCGGTGCCGCGCGGCATCGTGCTGGCTACCGGGTGGGACGAGACCGGCTGGCCGGAGGGCCGCGGGCTGACCCGGCAGGACCTGGACGCCGTCGTCGGCGACCGGCCGGCCTATCTGGCGCGGGTCGACGTCCACTCCGCCACCGTCTCCACCGCGCTGCTGGACCGGGTCCCGGGCATCGCCGCGCTACCCGGCTTCGCCCCCGACGGCCGGTTGCGCCTGGACGCCCACCACGCGGCCCGGCAGGCCGCCTACGCCGCCGTGGACGTCGCCCAGCGCACCGCTGCCCAGCGCGCCACCCTGGCCGCGGCCGCCGCGCTGGGCATCGGCAGCCTGCACGAGATGGCCGGCCCCGAGGTCTCCGGGTCGGCGGACCTCGCCGGGCTGCTGGCGCTGGCCGCGGCCGGGCCCGGACCCCAGGTGCTCGGCTACTGGGGCGAGCTGTCCGAGCGCGGCGGCCTCGACGTGGTGCGCGAGCTGGGCCTGGCTGGCGCCGGGGGAGACCTGTTCTGCGACGGCGCACTCGGCTCGCACACCGCCGCGCTGAGCAGTCCCTACAGTGACCGGCCCGAGACCGCCGGCCACCTCCGGTTCGAGACGGCGTCCCTCGTCGAGCACGTGCGTGCCTGCACCCTCGCCGGCGTGCAGGCCGGCTTCCACGTCATCGGGGACGCCGCCGTCGAGCAGGTGCTGACCGCGGTCGGGGCCGTGGTCGACGAGCTCGGCCGGGGCGCGGTGCGGGCCTGCCGGCACCGGCTGGAGCACGTGGAGATGGCCGGCCCGGGGGCGGTCGAGCGGATGCGCGACTGGGGGATGGTCGCCAGCGTCCAGCCGGCCTTCGACGCGGCCTGGGGCGGGGACACCGGGATGTACGCCGCGCGGCTCGGGGCCGACCGGGCGCTGGCCACCAACCCGTTCGCCGACCTCGCCGACGCCGGGGTCGCCCTGGCGCTGGGCAGCGACGCCCCGGTCACGCCCCTGGACCCCTGGGGCGGGGTGCACGCGGCGGTCGACCACCACACGCCGGCGTCGGGGCTGCGGCCGTTCGACGCCTTCGACGCCGCCACCCACGGCGGCTGGCACGTCGTGGGCGCCGAGCATCCCCAGGGTCCGTTGGCCGTCGGCGCCCCGGCCGACCTGGCGCTGTGGGCGACGACGGACACCCTCTCGACCGTCCTCGCCGTGCGGACCCGCCCGGCCTGCCGCCTGCTCCTGGTGGGCGGCGCTCCCGTGACGGACGCCCCCTGAGCACGCGCGGCGTCCCGGAGCTGCCCGGCGCGAAGTGACGAAGATGCCACGGTCCGCCACGTGGCCCGCGGAGGGCGCGGCCACGGCCGCATCTTGCTCGCAGTGCCTGCAGCTCCACCCCGGGGCTCCGGCACGTGTTCCTCGGGACCGGTCGCGCGGCTCCCCGGTCACGCGGCCGGGCGCCGGCGGCTGACCGGGAGGTCGCGTACCGGGCACCCGGCGGAGGTCCGTCCGGCCCTGCACACCCGGACGACGACCCGCCGCTCGCCGCCGGCGACCGGTCGGCCGGACCCGGGGTGCGGCGCCCGGAGCCGCGACCGTCGCCGGCGCATTCCGGGTGCCGGCACGGACGGGAGGTCCTCACGTGACGACGACCGCCTCCCCGTGCCGGGAGTGGGATGCTGGAGTGCGGACCACCGGCGACCAGGCCGGTGGCCGCGGCCCCGTCCGACCGGCTCGGGGCAGGTCAGCGACCGGGAGCGCCCCGGACGCACGGGTGGACGGGAGGCGACGGGTGCCGCCAGCGACAGGGATCGGCATCCTCGAGCGGCCCGCGGAGTCCAGCGGCCCGGCCTCCGCGACCCGCCGCCGACGGGCGGGTGGACAGGCGGCATGGCGCACGCTGGTGGCCGCGGCCGGCGGCCTGCTCCTCCTGCTGGCCTTTCCCGGCTACTCCCTCCCGCTGCTGGCCCCCCTCGGCCCGGCGGCCCTCGCCCTGGCCGTCCACGGGCAGCGCGCCCGGTCCGGAGCCTGGCTGGGCCTGGTCTTCGGGCTGTGCTTCTTCGCCCCGCTGCTGTCCTGGAGCGGCATCTTCGTCGGTGCTCTCCCCTGGCTGGCCCTCGCGATGTCGCAGGCGCTGTTCGTCGCCCTGCTCGGTGCGGCGACGGCCGCCACGTCCCGACTGCCGCTGTGGCCGCTGTGGGCGGCGGCCCTGTGGGTGGCCCAGGAGGCTCTGCGCGGACGCTTCCCGTTCGGCGGCTTCCCCTGGGGCCGCCTGGGCTTCAGCCAGACCGAGGGCCCGTTCCTGGCGTTCGCCGCGTACGGCGGCGTGCCGCTGATCGGCTTCGCCGTCGCCCTCACCGGGACGCTGCTGGCTGCCGCTCTGCTGCGCCTGCTCGCCGGGGGACGGCGGGCCGCCGCCCTGACCGCGCTCGGGGCGCTGGCCGTTCCGGCGCTCGGCGGGCTGGCCTGGCTGCCGCTGCCCGGCTCCTCGCTCACCGCCGGCGGTCCGACCCGCACCGTCGCGGTCGTCCAGGGCGACGTGCCCAAGCCCGGTCTGGACTTCAACGAGCGGCGTCGGGCGGTCCTCGACAACCACGTCGCCGCGACCGTCGCGCTCGCCGAGACGGTCGCGGCGGGGGAGGAGCCCCAGCCCGACTTCGTCGTCTGGCCGGAGAACAGCTCCGACATCGACCCGTACCGGAACGCCGACGCCGCGCGCCAGATCAGCCGGGCCGCCGAGGCGATCGACGCGCCGATCCTGGTGGGCGCCGTCGTCGAGGGGCCGGGCCGCTTCATCAGCAACACCGCGATCGTGTGGGACCCGGAGACCGGTCCCGGGGACACCTACGTCAAGCGCCACCCGGTCCCGTTCGCCGAGTACATCCCGTTCCGCGACTTCTTCCGTTTGTTCAGCGACAAGGTGGACCTGGTGCGGCGCGACTTCGCCGCCGGCGACGAGGTCGGCCTGCTGGAGATCGGCGGGGCGCGGGTCGGCGACGTCATCTGCTTCGAGGTCGTCTACGACGGCCTGGTCCGTGACGTCGTCCGGGCGGGAGCAGGGATGATCGTCGTCCAGACCAACAACGCCACCTTCGGCTACAGCGACGAGAGCGAGCAGCAGGTGGCGGCGGCGCAGGTGCGGGCGGTGGAGTTCGGCCGTTCGGTCGCCCTCGCCTCCACCAGCGGCATCTCGGCCATCATCGCGCCCGACGGCTCGCTCGTCGCCGCCTCGGGCCTGTTCGAGCCGGCCGTGTTCGTCGCCGACATCGCGCAGCGCGGCTCCACGACGCTCGCCGAGCGGGTGGGCGCCGCGCCCGAGTGGGTGCTGACCGCCCTCGGGGCCGGCGCGCTGCTCGCCGTCGCCGGCCCGGCGCTGCGCCGCCGTAGGGCCGCCCGCCGCAGCACCGGTCGGGGCGCGACGTGAGCCCGTCGCGGGTCCTGGTCGTCGTACCCACCTACGACGAGGTGGAGAATCTCGAGCCGATCCTCGACCGGCTGCACGCGAGCGTCCCCGACGCGCACGTCCTCGTGGTGGACGACGGGTCGCCGGATGGCACCGGGGACCTCGCGGAGAAGCTGGCCACCCTCGACCCGCGGGTGCACGCCCTGCGGCGGACCACCAAGTCCGGCCTCGGCCCGGCCTACGTCGCCGGGTTCCGGTGGGGCCGGTCGCGCGGCTACGACGTCCTGGTCGAGATGGACGCCGACGGGTCACACCGCCCCGAGCAACTGCCCGACCTGCTCGCCGCCCTGGACGGGGCCGACCTGGCGCTGGGGTCCCGCTACGTGCCCGGCGGCCGCGTGGAGGACTGGCCGGTGCATCGGCTGCTGCTCTCCCGCGCCGGGAACCTGTGGACCCGCTGGTCGTTGCGGCTGCCGCTGGCCGACGCCACCGGCGGCTTCCGGGCCGTACGCGGGGAGCTGGTCGACCGCTTGCCCTTCGACGACGTCGCCAGCCAGGGCTACTGCTTCCAGGTCGACTGGATCTGGCGGGCGGTCCGGGCGGGCGCTCGCGTGGTGGAGGTACCGATCACCTTCACCGAGCGAGCCTTCGGCCGGAGCAAGATGAGCGCCTCGATCGTTGCAGAGGCGTTGGTACGGGTCACCTGGTGGGGCCTGCAGGACCGGCTGGCCGACCGGCTGCCGGGCCGGGTCCGCCGCCCCGTGCCGGAACGGGCCCGCGACCGCGGGCGGTCGACCGGGGTCCGGTAGGCGGACCCCGGGGCCGCCGGCGCGTCCGGGCGGGAGGAGAGCCGTGGGACACCGCGTGCGCGTGCTGGCCGGGCTGCTGGCCCTGGCCGAGGTCGTCGTCTTCGTCCTGGTCGCCGGCTGGATCGGCGTGGGGTGGACGCTGCTGGCCACCTTGGCCACGAGCGCCCTGGGCTGGGTGCTGCTCGCCCGGCAGGGCACCCGCGCGCTGGTCGAGCTGCACAACCGCGCGCGGGAGCGGCGGCCGTCCGGACGGGCGCTGGGCGACGCCGGGCTGATCGCCGCCGGCGGCCTGCTCATGGTGCTGCCGGGCTTCCTGGGGGACGTCGTCGGCCTGCTGTGCCTCCTGCCGCCGACCCGGTTCCTGGTGCGTGGCCTGCTGGGACGCTTGGTGACCTCGCGACTGCCGGTCGAGCTGCGCGGCCCGGTACGTGTGCGCAGCGCCCGGGCGGAAGGAGCGCCGTACGCGGGCGGGCCGTTCGGGGCGGGGTCGTACGGTGCCGGCCCCTCCGGCCCGGCGTCCGGGCACTCGGCCGGCCGGCCGCTGGTCATCGAGGGCGAGGTCGTACGGGAGGAACCGACACCGGACTCCCGGAGTTGATCATGGGCTTCCGGCAGGGCTGGTCGGCGTGTCGGCGCGTGTCGCCGACAACGACCCCATGATCAACGCGGGACGAGCCGTCGGGTGACGCGGAACGGCCCCGGTGGGAGGGTCCCACCGGAGCCGTTCGGCGCTGTCGTGCGGGGTTGCTCAGCTGGCGCGGGTCCGCCGGCCGCGAAGCACCTCGAGGCGCTCGGCCAGGACCTCCTCGAGGTCCTCCACCGAACGGCGCTCCAGCAGCATGTCCCAGTGGGTCCGCGGCGGCTTCACCTTCTTGGGAGCGGGCTCGGCGCCTCCGACCAGTTTCCCGGCCGCCCCGTCGAACTTGCACTCCCACGTGTCGGGAAGCTCCGCGTCGTCCGCGAAGGGCACGGTGAACAGGTGGCCCGACGGGCACCGGTACTCCGCGTACTGCCGCTCGATCGGCGCGGTGTTCCGCTCGGTCTCGTAGCTCACGCTGCCCAGTCGGCTGCCCCGCAGGGAACGCTCGCCCATGGCACACCGTCCTCTCGTGCTGGTGGTGTCGGTCCGGCCCTCACCGTCGCAGCAGGGGGTACCCACTGCACGGCGGGATCGAAAGAACCAACGACAGAGTTCGCGGAGAGATTCCGCGGAATCGGTCCCACATCATCGCATGGGGTGGTATGGCGGCCGGTGGGCACCCCCCGACGGGGGAGCGACGAGGCGGCCCGGGGCACTCTGGCGGCCGTGACGACGCCGGCCGACTGGGACGCTCGGGCGCAGATCTTCGGCGCCGAACCGGGCCACGGGCTCACCGACCCGTCGGTGCGGGCGGCGTGGCGCGAGCTGCTGACTCCGCTGCTGCCGTCCCCGCCGGCGCGCGTCCTCGCCCTGGGCTGCGGCACCGGGAGCCTCGCCGTCCTGCTGGCCGGGTCGGGCCACGACGTCCACGGCGTCGACTTCGCGCCCGCGATGGTGGAGCGAGCGCGGGGGAAGGCCGCGGCGGCGGGCGTGGCCGCGCGGTTCCGGGTCGGCGACGCGAGCGCCCCGGCGGTGCCGCCCGGCTCCGTCGACGTCGTGCTGTGCCGGCACGTGCTGTGGACCCTCCCGGACCCCGCCGCGGCGGTCGAGCGCTGGGTCGGTCTGCTGGCCCCCGGCGGGCGCATGGTGCTGGTCGAGGGCCGCTGGGCCACCGGCGGCGGGTTGCACGCCGCGGACGTCGTCGACCTGGTGCGCACCTGCCGGGAGGAGGCGCAGGCGGTGCACCTGACCGATCCGGCGCTGTGGGGCCGCACCGTCGAGGACGAGCGCTTCCTCGTGCTCAGCCGCCGCTGACCTCACCGCGGGTCAGGGTGGACCTCCCGCCGTCCATCGGACCGTGGGGGCAGCGCCGGTGCGCCGGGACGGCGGACAGCCGCGGCTCTGTCCGGGGTTTCAGAGGCGCTCCGGCGGAGTGTTGCCCGCCGCGACGACCGCCCGTCGGATGGGCAGCGCGGCCAGCGCGACGAAGCCGGCCACGAAGAAGACGACGAGGCTCACGATCGCCAGCCGGTAGGAGCCGGTCAGTTGGTAGGTCAGCCCGAACGCCAACGGCCCCAGCCAGCTGGTGCCGCGGTCGCTGATCTCGTAGAACCCGTAGTACTCGGCCTCCTTGCCGGCCGGGATGAGCTGGCTGAACAGCGACCGGGACAGGGCTTGCGTACCGCCCTGCACCAACCCGATGACCGCGGCCAGCGCGTAGAACTGCGCGACCGCACCCTCCTGCAGGGAGAAGGCGGCCACCAGGACGGCGATCCAGGCCAGCAGCGCCCCCAGCACCGTGCGTTTGGCGCCGTAGCGGGCGGCCAGCCGGCCGAGGCCGAGCGCGCCGGCGACGGCCACGACCTGCACCATGAGGATCGCGCCGGTCAGCACGTCCTGCGCCAGCCCGAGCTCCTCGGTGGCGTAGACCGCCGACAACGAGATCACCGTCTGGACGCCGTCGTTGTACAGCAGGTACGCGCCGAGGAACCACAGTGTCAGCGGGAAGGCCCGCATCTCCCGCAGCGTCGCCGCCAGCTGGCGGAAGCCGCTGCGGGGCCGGGCGGCGCCCTCGCGCACCGGCCGGTTCCGCAGCCGGGAGACGGTGAAGACGGTGAAGGCGCCCCACCACAGGCCCGCGGTGGCCAGGCAGATCCGCACGGCCTCGCCGGTGGTCAGGCCGAGGGACGGCGCCCCCAGCACCAGCCCGAGGTGCACGGCCAGCAGCAGCGCCCCGCCGACGTAGCCGAACGCCCAGCCCCGGCTGGAGACGATGTCCCGCTCGTCGGGGCCGGCCAAGTCCGGCAGCCACGAGTAGTAGACGACGGTCGCGGCGCCGAAGCTGATGTTGGCGACGACGAACAGGGCGGCACCCAGCAGGTACCGGCCGTCTGCGACGAAGTACAGACCGGTGGTCGCCAGCGCTCCGAGGGCGGCGAACCCGGCGAGCATCTCGCGCTTGCGCCCCGTGCGGTCGGCCACGGCCCCGGTCAGCGGCAGGACGAGGACCTGCAGCAGCACCGAGGCCGACAGCACGTAGGAGAACCAGCTGCCCGGCGGGATGGCGAGGCCGAGGAAGCCCAGCCGACCGTCGGGGCCGGCCGCCTCCTCGGCGACCGACGTGAGGTAAGGCCCGAGGAAGACCGTGGTGACGCTGGTGTTGAACACCGACATCGCCCAGTCGTAGGAGTACCAGCCGAGGCGCTCACGGCGCAGCGCGCGGTCGGCGGGGGGACTGGTCGACCCGGTGGTGGCGGCGGTCGTCACGGCCGCAGGGTGTCAGCCGCAGGGGTGACCGTCCAGCGGGGCACGGTCACGGGGTGCTCTGGTCCATGCGTGACCACGGCCCCGATCCCGGTCACCGCGGGATCCACTGGCCGCGCCGCTCAAGGATGTCGCGCAACATCGCGGGCCGGTCGGTCATCACGCCGTCCACGCCGAGGTCGAGCATCGCCGTGGTCTCGGCCTCGGTGTTCACCGTCCACACGTGCACCTGGAGCCCGCGGGCGCGCGCCGCGGCGATGAACCGCTCGTCGACCAGCGCCCGGCCGCCCAGCTGCAGGGGCACCTGCGCGCAGCCGGCCGGGATGCGCACCAGCCCGGCCGCCCGGGGCGAGTAGGAGGACAGCCGCAGCGCGGCGACCCCGCGTGGGCCGAGCGAGGTGCACACCGAAGGCCCGAAGACCCGGCGTGCGGCAGCGATGCGGGCGTCGGAGAACGAGCCCAGGCAGATGCGGTCGGCCGCCCCGAGCCGGCGGACGGTCCGCGCCAGGGGCGCCAGCACGCCGGGGGCCTTGATGTCGAGGTTGAACCGGACGTCGGGCCAGGCGCCGAGCAGTTCCTCCAGCCGCAGGATCGGCTCCCGCCCGCCGATGCGGGCCGTGGCCAGCTCCGACCACGGCAGCTGGTCGACCCGGCCGGTCCGGTCGGTGACGCGGTCGAGGGTCGCGTCGTGGAAGACGACCGGCACGCCGTCGGCCGTCACTCGGACGTCGGTCTCCAGGTACCGGTAGCCCATGACCACGCAGGCCGCGAAGGCCGGCATGGAGTTCTCCAGGTGCTCGATGGCCCCGCCCCGGTGGGCCATCGCGATGGGGGTCGGCCCGTCGAGGAAGGCATAGCGGGCCGGAACCACGCCGACACGCTAACGCCGCTCGTCGCCTCGCCGGTCAGGGCATCGTGCCTCCTGCCGCAGCGGGCTCGTCCGTCCCGCTCGCCCACCCGGGGACACGGCCGGGCGGCCCCGGCGGGTCGGGTGTGCGGGGTGGGCCGGGCGTGTCCCCGGGTCCTGTCGGTACCGGCGTCTACGGTGCCCAGCGTGGCAGAGCGAGACACGATCCGAACGGTCGACGAGGAGGCAACGGCGGGGACCGGGCTGCCCAGCTCCCGCCGGGGGAGCGGCAGCGAGCGCCGGTGCGGCTGGTGCTGCCGGGTGCTGCCCCAGCAGGGGTCGGTCGGGCGGCCGCGCCAGTACTGCGGCCAGGCATGCCGGCAACGGGCCTACGAGCAGCGCTCGGCGACGGCGAGGGCCGGCCTCTCCGGCGACGTCGTCCTGGTGACCCGAGCCGAGCTCGACGGCCTGCAGGACCGGCTGTACCAGCTGCGCTGCGCCATCGAGGACGTGCAGACGTTGCTCGCCGAACGGCACACGAAGGCCGAGTTGGAACGCTCCCTCCACGATCTGGTGCGGTCGACCGGCCGGCTGGACAAGCTCTGGGTCGCCGAGCGCGCGGCCGGCTGACCGCACCCGGTCGCGTCAGCCGGCGTCCACGATGCCGTTGCCGTTGCCGCTGCCCTGCGACGGCTCGGACTCCTGGGTCGTCTCGGGGCCCGGGGGGCATCTGCCGATACGTCACCGTGACGTATCGGCAGATGGGCGGGAAGCGGGTCGGGGGAGGAGTGGCCGCGAGCCAGGTAGACAACGGCCGGTGCCGCGACCGGGCCGACGAAGGAGCCCCAGACGTACTGCTCCAGGCCGGTCGGCTCGAGCCAGGCGACGCTGACGGAGACCACGAAGGCGGCCCCGCCGCACAGATGGAGACACGATGAGCATGGCCACGAGGTCGGACACGCAGTCGCCTGCGCTGCACGTCGCCGACAGCCACGATCTGATCCGCGTGCAGGGTGCGCGCGAGAACAACCTCAAGGACGTCAGCGTCGAGATCCCGAAGCGTCGGCTGACGGTGTTCACCGGCGTCTCCGGCTCGGGCAAGAGCTCGCTGGTGTTCGGCACGATCGCCGCGGAGTCGCAGCGGCTGATCAACGAGACCTACAGCGCCTTCGTGCAGGGCTTCATGCCGACGCTGGCGCGGCCCGAGGTCGACGTCCTCGACGGCCTGACGACGGCGATCATCGTGGACCAGGAGCGGATGGGTGCCAACCCCCGTTCGACGGTCGGCACCGCCACCGACGCCAACGCGATGCTGCGCATCCTCTTCAGCAGGCTCGGGAAGCCGCACATCGGCTCGCCCAACGCGTACTCGTTCAACGTCCCCTCGGTGCGGGCCAGCGGTGCGATCACCATCAAGCGCGGCGGGAAGACCAAGGCGGAGAAGGCGACCTTCAACCGGCTCGGTGGCATGTGCCCGCGCTGCGAGGGACGCGGCACGGTCCAGGACTTCGACCTGTCGGCGCTCTACGACGACACCAAGTCGCTCGACGAGGGCGCGCTGACAGTTCCCGGCTACAGCATGGACGGCTGGTACGGCCGGATCTTCAGCGGTGCCGGACTACCCATGGACAAACCGATCAGCGCGTTCAGCAAGAAGGAGATGCACCAGCTCCTCTACGCAGAACCGGTGAAGATCAAGGTCGAGGGCATCAACCTCACCTACGAGGGGTTGATCCCGAAGATCGAGAAGTCGATCCTCTCCAAGGACGTGGATGGGTTGCAGCCCCACGTCCGCCGGTTCGTCGAGCGCGCGGTCACCTTCACGACCTGCCCTGACTGCGACGGCACCCGACTGGCGGAGGAAGCGCGATCGTCGAAGATCCGGGGGAAGAACATCGCCGACGTCTGCGCGATGCAGATCAGCGACCTGGCCGAGTGGGTGCGGGGAGTGCACGAACCATCGGTGGCGCCGCTGCTCACCGGGCTGCAGCACCTCCTCGACTCGTTCACGGACATCGGGCTGGGCTATCTCTCGCTCGACCGGCCGTCCGGCACCCTGTCCGGGGGAGAGGCGCAGCGCACCAAGATGATCCGCCACCTCGGCTCGTCGCTCACCGACGTCACCTACGTCTTCGACGAGCCCACCATCGGCCTGCACCCTCATGACATCGAGCGGATGAACGATCTGCTGCTCCAGCTGCGGGACAAGGGCAACACCGTGCTCGTCGTGGAGCACAAGCCCGAGACGATCGCGATCGCCGACCACGTCATCGACCTCGGCCCCGGCGCAGGTGCCGCCGGTGGCGAGGTGGTGTTCGAGGGCACCGTCGAGGAGCTCCGGAGCAGTGGCACGCTGACCGGGCGACACCTGGACGATCGGGCGACCCTGAAGCCGTCGGCGCGGACGCCGGCGGGAGTGCTGGAGGTCCGCGGCGCCCGCACCCACAACCTGCGAGGCGTGGACGTCGACATCCCGCTGGGCGTGCTCTGCGTGGTCACCGGCGTCGCCGGCTCCGGCAAGAGCTCGCTGATCCACGGCTCGGTCGCCGGCCGTGACGGCGTGGTGGTGATCGACCAGGGCGCGATCCGCGGCTCGCGACGCAGCAACCCGGCGACGTACACCGGGCTGCTCGACCCGATCCGCAAGGCGTTCGCGAAGGCCAACGGCGTGAAGCCGGCGCTGTTCAGCGCCAACTCCGAGGGCGCCTGCCCCACCTGCAACGGCGCCGGGGTCGTCTACACCGACCTGGGCATCATGGCCACCGTCGAGTCCACGTGTGAGGAGTGCGAGGGCAAGCGGTTCCAGGCGTCGGTGCTGGAGTACACGCTGGGCGGTCGGAACATCGCCGAGGTACTCGCGATGTCGGTGACCGAGGCCGAGGGCTTCTTCGACGACGGCGAGGCGCGCACGCCGGCCGCCCACAAGGTCCTCGACCGGATCGCCGACGTCGGGCTGGGCTACCTCGGCCTCGGTCAGCCGCTCACCACGCTGTCCGGCGGCGAGCGGCAGCGGCTCAAGCTGGCCACCCAGATGGCGGAGAAGGGCGCCGTCTACGTCCTCGACGAGCCCACCACCGGTCTGCACCTCGCCGACGTCGAGCAGCTGCTCGGCCTGCTCGACCGGCTCGTCGACTCCGGCAGGTCGGTCATCGTCATCGAGCACCACCAGGCGGTCATGGCGCACGCCGACTGGATCGTCGACCTCGGCCCCGGCGCAGGCCATGACGGCGGCCGGATCGTCTTCGAGGGCACACCCGCCGACCTCGTCGCTGCCCGCTCCACCCTCACCGGCGAGCACCTGGCGGCCTACGTCGGCAGCTGACCGGCGATCGGCGATTTGGTCGCCGATTGGCGCGGACATCCCCGTTGTTTCGTCACAGTGACGCAAGTGAGGGTCGCGGAGGATGTACCGGGAAGAGGGGTGCCCCTGGGTGCCGGGTGCCGGGCGGTCGACGTCCAGCGGGTCGTGACCGGGCGGAGATGATCACGATGGGCCGGACGGGATGATGCGCTGGACGCGGCGAATGATCATGGTCGCCAGGTTGGGGCCGCCGGCGATCGAGATCGAGCGATCCGGCGGCGTGACGGGAAAGCCGGCGTGACAGGCAGCATGCGTCGACGTCGCGACGACCCGGCGGCGAATGCGTCGCCGCCGGTCGCCAGGTCGAACGCTGCGGAACGGGGCGTCGAGGTCTCCACGGGTCGGCTCTCGGACGCACGGGGTCGACGCCGATAATGGACATTATGTCAACTCGGCCGGCGTCCCGGTATCCAGAACGCGGCGAACCCGCTCCCCGGCTACGCGAACGTCGGGATGTCGTAGTCCGCGAATCGGCCGTGACGACGACCAACCTGCGGCGCGCGGCCTGCGCGATGAGCATGCGGTCGAACGGACCGGCGTGGTGACGCGGCAACGCGCCAGCCGCGAGGCCGTCCTCGACAGTGACCGGTACCGCCTCGAAGTCGTGGGCAGCTCCTGCGCGAGCCCGTCGGGCACCGCGTGATCCGCGGCGCCGCGCGAGATCCGAGCTTGCTGCACATCATCGTCATCTTGATCCTTCACAGCCGGATGACCTGCTCCGCGGGGCTCTGGGGACCCATGCGCGTTCCCGCAGGAACGTCGTCAAGCCGCCGACCTGCCTACGTGCTGGTCGGCTAGCGCGCCGGCGACCGATGAGTTCGCCATCCTCGGGCGGTCTGCCCGTCGACGCCCACCTGCAGGAGGAGGACCCGTGCCGAGCAGCGTCATCCCGATCATCGTGACCTCCGACCTCGATCGCCTGGCTCGCTTCTACACGGGCCTCACCGGTGCCACGGAGATCAGCCGGGCGCCCGACCAGGCACGACGTTCTACCTGGGCCTGCGGGTCGGCGACTCCGAGCTCGGGATCGTCTCCGACGAATCGGTCGAGCCCGCTCCCCCTGGCCGGGTGCTGCTCAGTCGCGAGGTCGCGGACGTCGACGCCGTCCTGGCGCAGGTCGAGGCCCTCGGCGGCCGGGCATCCGCGCCCGCCGACGACATGCCCTGGGGCCAGCGGGTCGCGCACGTGCAGGACCCGGACGGCAACGCCGTCAACCTGACGACAAAAACGGGTTGAATCCCTCCAGCGGCTGGAGCCGGCCACCCGGACGCCGAGGGCCACGAAGACGGTGCCGCTGACCGCCTCAGTCGGTGACAGATCCGCGGACGCCGGAACCAGTCCCCCGCTGGGGCGACGCCGGCGGCCAAGGCCAGGTGGAGCCCGGTCAGCACGAAGACCGGCAGCGAGACGGCACGTCCACGGCCCGGACCTCGCGGGCCCATGCCTGTCCGGGTCGTCGTCGTTCTGGTTGTTCTGTGCGGTTCTTGTGTAGTGGGATTTGTTTGTCGCTAGTATATTGTTTATTAAGTTAGGGATAACGGACAAACGTCTGACGTCGCCGACCCGTTGCGACATCGGCGTCCGGGCCGCCGTCCGTGACCCCCGTGGCCTCCCGGACGCTCCCAGCTACATGCGGTTGACTCCCCGCCGTGGACGTCGTCGAGCAGCTCTGGGCCCGCGTCACCACTCCCCTCCCCGAGCTGCCGACCGCGGTCCTGCTGGGCGCCCTGGCCGCGGCCACCGTCGTCGTTCTCGCCCCTGCCCTGTGGCGACCGGCGCGCACCGTCGTGACGATCGCCCACGAGGGTGCGCACGGGCTGGTCGCGCTGGCCGCCGGCCGCCGGCTGGCGGGCATCCGACTGCACTCCGACACATCTGGCCTCACCGTGTCCGCGGGGCGGCCGACCGGGCTGGGGATGGTGCTCACCTGTGCCGCCGGCTACACCGGGCCGGCGCTGTTCGGGCTCGGCGCGGCGGCGCTGCTGGCCGCCGGCCACGCGGTCGGGCTGCTCTGGGCGCTGCTGGCCCTGCTGGCGCTGCTGCTGGTGCAGATCCGCAACTGGTACGGCCTGTGGGCGGTGCTGGCGACCGGCGCCGTCGTCCTGACCGTGACCGGGTGGTTGCCGCCGTCCGCTCAGGCCGCCTTCGCCGCCGCCGGTACCTGGTTCCTCCTCCTGGCCGCGCCCAAGACGGTGCTCGAGCTGCAGCGGTCGCGGCGCCGGCGGGCCGCGCCGGAGTCCGACGCCGACCAGCTGGCCCGGCTGACGCACGTGCCCGCGGTGCTGTGGGTCGGGGTCTTCCTGCTGGTCGACGTCGGCGCGCTGCTGCTCGGCGGCTGGTGGCTGCTGGGCGCGCGCTGGCCGGCCTGAGCCCCCGCCGCCTCAGCGGCGGCCGCGCCGCCGGGGGGCGGCGCCGTGCGGCTGGCGCACCGGCGCCACCTGCGGCGCGGCCGGGATGTCGGCGCCCACCTCCTCCGCGGTGACGGTGAGCCGCCGGCCGTGGTGGTGGACGTCGAGGGGCTCGCCCTCGGCGAGCCGGTAGGTGGCCCGCGTCGGTGTCACGGTCACCAGCAGACAGCGACCCTGGTAGTTCAGGCGGAAGCGCAGGCGGGTGATCTGCTCGGGCAACCGCGGAGCGAACTGCAGCCGTCCGCCGTGGTCGCGCATCCCGCCGAATCCGGCGACGGCGACCGTCCAGCCGCCGGCCAGCGACGCGATGTGCAGCCCGTGCCCGGAGTTGCCGTGCAGGTTCTGCAGGTCGGTGAGGGTGGCCTCGCCCCAGTAGTCGTAGGCCAGCGCCAGGTGCCCGGTCTCGGCCGCGACCACCGCCTGCTGGGTGGCCGACAGGGAGGAGTCGCGCACCGTCCGAGCCTCGTAGTACGCAAAGTCGGCGATCTTCTCCTCGAGGGTGAAGGCATCACCGCGCAGGTGCAGGGCCATCACCAGGTCGGCCTGCTTGACGACCTGCTTGCGGTAGATGTCGAAGTACGGGTAGTGCAGCAGCAGCGGGTAGCAGGCCGGCGGGGTGTTCTCGAAGTCCCACTCCTCGTGGTGGGTGAAGGCGTCGGACTGCATGTGCACGCCGTGCCGGGTGTCGTAGGGAACCGCCATCAGCGCGGCCGCACGCTCCCAGCACGCGGTCTCGTCCTCGGTCACGTCCAGGCGGCCGGCGACGTCGGGCTGGCGTTCCACCGCGGCGACGGCCTCGCGCAGGTTCCGCTGGGCCATCAGGTTCGTGTAGACGTTGTTGTCCACCACGGCGGTGTACTCGTCGGGCCCGGTCACGCCGTCGATGCGGAAGCCGTGCTCGTCGTCGAAGTGGCCGAGCGACGCCCACAGCCGGGCGGTCTCCACGAGCAGCGCCGCGCCGTGGTCCCGGTCGAACTCCTCGTCCAGGGTGGCGTTCCGATACCGGACGACGGCGTCGGCGATGTCGGCGTTGACGTGGAAGGCCGCCGTCCCCGCCGGCCAGTAGCCGGACGTCTCCTCCCCTCGGATGGTGCGCCAGGGGAACGCCGCACCCCGCAGGCCCAGCTCCCGGGCCCGCTCGCGGGCCATGTCCAGGGTCGAGTGCCGCCAGCGCAGCACGTCGCGGGCGGCATCGGGAGCGATGTAGGTGAGCACCGGGAGCACGTAGGTCTCGGTGTCCCAGAAGGTGTGCCCGTCGTAGCCGGGACCGGTCAGCCCCTTGGCCGGGATCGGCTGGCGCTCGGCGCGCAGGCCGGCCTGCAGCAGGTGGAAGACGCCCACCCGCACCGCCTGCTGGAGTTCCTCGTCGCCCTCGATCTCGACGTCGGCGTGCTGCCAGTGCGTGTCGAGCACCTCCCGCTGCTCGCGCAGCAGTTGCTCGAACCCGGCCAGCTTGGCCGTCGCCAGAGCGCCCTCCACCTGGTCGCGCAGCGCCGCCGCCGACCGCCGCGACGACCAGCCGTAGGAGAGGAACTTGACCAGCCTCACCGACGAGCCCTGTGGCAGCCGGGCGGCGAGGGTGAAGCGGGCGAGGTCGTCGGTGGCCTCGATGTCCTCCGTGGAGGTGTCCGGGACCTCGACCAGGTGGTCCATCCCGGCCGCCATCCGCAGCCGGCTGCGCTTGGTGCGGTGCACCAGCACCGCCCGGTACCCGCGGGCCACGGCCGACTCGTTGACCAGCGGGCGGGCCAGCGCCGCGGCCGCGCGCGGGTCGTCGGCCTCCGAGCCGGGGTCGACCGGCTCGTTGGCCAGCAGGTCCGACTGCAGGGCCACGTAGAGGTCCCCCTGCCCGTCGGTGCACTCGACCGTGTACTCGATCGCGGCGATCGAGCGGCGGCGCAGCGAGACCAGCCGGGTGCTGGTGACCGTGACCGTGCGCCCGTTCGGCGAGCGCCACTCGGTGGTGCGGCACAGCACACCGCGGCGCAGGTCCAGGGTGCGCCGGTGCTCGACGATTTCGCCGTAGTCCAGGTCGAGCGGGGTGTCGCCGACCAACAGCCGGATCAGCTTGCCGTCGGTCACGTTGACCACGGTCTGCCCCTGCTCGGGAAAGCCGTACCCGGCCTCGGCGTAGGGCAGCGGCCGCTCCTCGAAGAAGCCGTTGAGGTAGGTGCCCGGAACGACGATCGGCTCACCCTCCTCGAACGAGCCGCGCATGCCGATGTGCCCGTTGGACAGCGCGAACACCGACTCGTGGACGGCGAGGGAGGCGTGGTCCAGCCCGGTCTCGGTCAGCGCCCACGGCTCGATCGGAAAGTGCGGCCGCCCCTCGGTCATGTCGTGTCCCCGAGCAGCTCCGCCAGGTCCTGGACGACGACGTCCGCGCCGGACGCCGCGAGCGCGTCGGCCTGCCCGACCCGATCGACGCCGACGACGTAGCCGAACTCCCCCGCCCGCCCGGCGGCCACCCCGGCCAGGGCGTCCTCGAAGACCACCGCCGCGGCCGGGTCCACTCCGAGCGCGCGGGCCCCGGCGAGGAACGTGTCGGGGGCGGGCTTCCCCCGCAACCCCTGCGCCGCCGCGACCTCGCCGTCCACCCGGACGTCGACGAGCTCGGCGAACCCGCCGGCCTCGATCACCTGCCGCCCGTTGCGCGACGCGGTGACCACCGCGGTGGCCAGGCCGGCCTCCTTCGCGGCACGCAGGTAGCGGACCGACCCGGGGTAGACCTCGACGCCGTGCTCGGCGAGCTCGGCGTGCACCAGGTCGTTCTTGCGCCGACCCACGCCGTGCACGGTGGACGCGTCCGGCGGGTCGTCCGGCGTCCCCTCCGGCAACGTGACGCCGCGGCTGGTCAGGAAGTCCCGCACCCCGTCCAGGCGGGGCTTGCCGTCGACGTGACGGTTGTAGTCCTCCTGCGTGAACTCCGGCGCAGCCGGGTCGCTGCGGCGCAGGAACTCGTCGAACGTGCGCTTCCACGCGGCGAAGTGGACCGTCGCCGTCCGGGTCAGGACGCCGTCGAGATCGAACAGGCAGGCGCGGACGCTGCCGGGAAGACCGAGCACGACCCGACGCTACCGGCGTGCGGCCACACCCGCCGGGCCGGGAAACACCCTGTTCACCGGCGCGCGGCCCCGTCCGGGGCCTGCGAAGGGCGGGCAGGACGGGCGGCCCCCTGCAGGGTCCCGCCGTGAGCCTGCGAGCGGCGGGGGGCAGGGGGTCCTCTTAGGGTCGGCATGTCCCCACCGTCCACCCGAGTCCGAGGAGAGCAGCCCCATGCCCGACCGACCGACGCCGCCGAGCCCGTACGACTTCCTGCCGCAGGTGCCGAGCTTCCAGCTGTCGAGCACCGATGCCACCGACGGCCGGCCGCTGTCGACCCCTCAGGTCAGCGGGGTCATGGGCGCCGGCGGGGAGGACCGCTCCCCGCAGCTGTCCTGGTCTGGCTTCCCGGAGGGCACCCGAAGCTTCGCCGTCACCGTGTACGACCCCGACGCGCCCACCCACAGCGGCTTCTGGCACTGGGCGGTGGCCAACATCCCCGCCTCGGTCACCGAGCTGCCGAGCGGCGCCGGCGACCGGGACGGAGCCGGGCTGCCCGAGGGTGCGGTCCAGCTGCGCAACGACGCCGGCTTCGCCGGCTACGTCGGCGCGGCTCCCCCCGCCGGCCACGGTCCGCACCGCTACTTCGTCACCGTGCACGCCGTCGACGTCGAGCGGCTGGAGGTGACTCCGGACAGCACCCCGGCCTTCCTCGGCTTCAACCTCTTCGGCCACACCCTGGCCCGGGCGGTCCTCGTCGGGACCTACGAGCAGGACTGATCGGCGCAGCGCGACGGGCCGCGAGCAGAGGGCAGCCGACACGCGTCAATGATTGAGCTTTGGAAGAATCGATCTCCGAGGTGGGCACCACGTCGGTATGCCGATTGGCCCGTCGCACCGACCCCGGCCGTGGGGAGCCCGTCTGGGCCTGCTGCCGACCGTGGTGCTGCTCGTCCTGCTGCTCGCCGAGGTGTCGACACCCCGGCGGGCAGCGGCGCGCGCCGTTCCACCCACTGACGTCGTCCCCGCGGTGACGGCGGCCTACGGGCAGGTGGGCACGCTCGCGGTGGTGGTCGCCCGCCAGCAGCAGCGCCTCGAGGATCTCTCCATCCGCGCCGCGGAGGCGCGCAGTGCGCGGGTCCTGGCCCAGAGGGCGGGCAACGAGCTGGCCGGGCGGCCGTTCCCGACGGCCTCGATGGTGAAGCTCTTTCTCGCCGAGGACATCCTGCACCGCGCCCGCACCGGCGCCGTCACCCTGACGCCCCACGACCGGGCACAGCTCGAGGCCATGATCCGGCGCTCCGACGACCCCGCGGCCTCGGACCTGTGGGTGCGCTTCGACGGGCCGCAGGCGGTCCGGAACGTGGCCGCCCGCTACGACCTGCCCGGCACCGCTCCGCCCCGGGAGTGGGGGCAGTGGGGCGAGACGACGACGACCGCCCGCGACCTGGCGTGGTTCCTCACCCGGCTGCCGGTCGTCGCCCACCCGGACGACGCCGCCGCCCTGCTGGGCTGGATGCGCGCCGCCACCCCGATCGCCGCCGACGGCTTCGACCAGCAGTTCGGCGTGTTCGGCACCGTGCCCGGACAGCCCGCGGTGAAGCAGGGCTGGATGTGCTGCGTCGATGGCCAGCGGCACCTGCACTCGGTGGGCGTCGTCGGTTCCCGGGTCGTCGTGCTGCTCAGCGAGGTGCCGTCGTCGGTGGGTTGGGACGCGGCGAAGGCGGCCCTGGACGCGGCCGCAGCGGCGATTCCGGTGACCTCCGTGGATCAGACGTCGGCGTCGGGGAGGTCGGCGACGCCGACGGTCGCCAGGCGGGCGAAGCCGGTCCGCTCGTAGACGCGCGCGACGTCGTCGTCGCCTGCCACCAGGAACACCAGCTCGGCCGTCTCCCGGGCGTGTGCGCTGAGCGCCGAGGCGAGGCCGGCCCCGAGCCCACGTCCCCGCAGCCGGGGCAGCGTCGCGACGCCGGCGATCTCGCTGATCTCCGTGCCGTCGACCTCCACCGGGTGGTGCGTGCCGACCGCGACCGGTTCGCCGTCCTCCACCGCGACCATCATCACCGTGCGGCCGGTCGCGATCCGCTCGCGCAGCACCGCGGTGCGGGGCGAGCCCGGCGCCGCGCCGACCGTGGCATCGTCGGCCTCCGGCCGCGGCCCCGGGTGGGCGAAGGCGATCGACACCAGCCACTCGTAGCTGGGCAGCTCGGGGTCGTCGGCGCCGACCAGGTACAGCCGTACCCCGTACGGCAGCAGCAGGTCGACCGGGTCCGCGGCGACCAGCAGCGGCGAGGACTCCACGGCCAGCCCGGCCGCCCGGACGGCGGCCTCCGTCGAGGGCGAGCACTCGCACACCCATTCCACCGCGACCGGCAGGCCGGCCGCCTGCTGGAGCGCCACGACGGCCCGGACGTCGTCGGCGGTCACCGTCTCCCCCGGTCGCGGTCGCGCCGGGTACGGCCACGTGGGGCTGCCGACCGCCACGTCGAGCGCGCCGACGGCCTCGATGCGCGCGTCCGGCAGCGGTGCCGCGGCGAAGTACCGCTCGATGCGCTCGAGCAGCCCGGGAGGCTGGGACACACCGGCACCCTAGACCGGCCCCCGGACGGCGTCCGCCCCCGGCCGCCGGAGCAGCCGGAGGCCACCCGGGCGGGTGAGAGCCGCGGGCCGGACGGCACCATGGACACCGTGACGGCACTGGGATGGGCACCGTGACGACCGCGGCACGACCCCAGGTGTCGCCCTACGCGGTCTTCGACCGAACCTCGTGGCGGGCCCTCGCGTCGGGCACCACGCTGCCCCTCGACCAGGTGGAGCTGGAGTCGCTGGCCAGCCTGGGTGACCGGATCGACCTCGACGAGGTGGCCACGGTGTACCTGCCGCTGGCCGGGCTGCTGCGGCTGCACGTCGAGGCCAGCCGGCGGCTGTGGGCGGCGCGGAGCGAGTTCCTGGGCGACTCCACGGCCAAGGTGCCCTACGTCATCGCGGTGGCCGGCAGCGTCGCCGTCGGCAAGAGCACCACCTCCCGGCTGCTGCAGACGCTCCTGGCTGCAGGCCCCGGCTCCCCGCGGGTCGACCTGGTCACCACCGACGGGTTCCTGCTGCCCAACGCCGAGCTGGAGGCGCGCGGGCTGCTCGGCCGCAAGGGCTTCCCCGAGAGCTACGACCGGCGGGCGCTGCTGCGTTTCCTGGCCGACGTCAAGTCCGGCCGCGGCAAGGTCAGCGCCCGGCTGTACGACCACCAGTCCTACGACGTCGTCCCCGGCGCCCGGCAGGTGGTCGACCGGCCCGACATCTTGGTGCTCGAGGGGCTCAACGTGCTCCAGGCCGGCCGGCGGGCCGACGGCAGCGCCCCCGAGGTGTTCCTCTCCGACTTCTTCGACTTCTCCGTCTACGTCGACGCCGCGGAGTCCGACATCCGGCGGTGGTACGTCGAGCGCTTCCTCGCGTTGCGGCGGACGGCGTTCGCCGACACCAGCGCCTACTTCCACCGCTTCGCCGGCCTGACCGACGAGCAGGCGCGGGAGACCGCGCTCGGCATCTGGGCCGCCGTCAACGGCCCGAACCTGCGCGACAACATCGTGCCGACCCGCTCGCGCGCCCGGCTGGTGCTGCAGAAGGCCGCCGACCACGAGGTCCGCCGGGTGCTCCTGCGCAAGATCTGAGACCGCGGCGGGCTGGGAGCAATGCTTGAAACCTGTGGATGAGCAAGATCGTGGAGGGGTCGTACCCTCCCGAACATCCTGGACAGGTCCCTCAAGCAAAGGCCGGCGCGGCAACGCCGGTCGGGAAGGTACGACCCATGCTCAGCGTAGTTCCGGAGGACAGCGACGGCGGTGAGGAGCGCGTCGCGGCTGGTGGCTCGTCGGCGTTGATCGACGAGATCGTGCGGGAGGGCGCCCGGCGGATGCTGGCCGAGGCGCTGCAGGCCGAGGTCGACGAGTACATCGCTCGCTTCACCGACTGCCGGGATGAGTCCGGCCGGCGGCTGGTGGTGCGCAACGGCTACCACCAGCCGCGGGAAGTGACCACCTCCGCCGGCGCAGTCCAGGTGACCGTTCCGCGGGTCAACGACCGCCGGGTCGACCCCGCCACCGGTGAGCGGGCTCGGTTCTCCTCGGCGATCCTGCCGCCCTGGTGCCGCAAGACCCCGAAGATCACCGAGGTGTTGCCGCTGCTGTACCTACACGGGCTGTCCTCCGGGGACTTCGTGCCGGCGCTGGGTCAGTTCCTCGGCAGCTCGGCGGGGCTGTCGGCGTCGGTGATCACGAAGCTGACCGAGACCTGGCAGGCCGAGCAGCGCGCCTTCGCCGCCCGCGATCTGTCCGGCGCCGACTACGTCTACCTGTGGGCCGACGGCATCCACGTCAACGTTCGCCTCGAAGAGCACAAGCTGTGCCTGCTCGTGCTCATCGGCGTGCGCGCCGACGGACGCAAGGAACTGGTCGCCCTCGCCGACGGCTACCGCGAGTCGGCCGTCTTCGATCGCGGCAAGCTCGTCGAACGACCCGACGACCAGTCCCAGTCCGAGGCCGCCTAAAAAATCTTCATCCACAGGTCTTGACGATTGCTCCGGGCTGGATCGGTTGGCGTGCTCCATGTTGTGGGTTTCTATCGGTGGTGGCGTGGGGGATCTCTAGTTAGCGGTTTATAGTTAGGGATAACGGTACTGCAGACTTGACGTGCGTACCCCCATGGAGAGCGCGCTGCATCGCGGTACCCGTACGCACGAACCGTCCACCGACCGCCCGGAACACTCGACGCCGTTCGGCTCCCCGAGTCGATCATGGGATTGTCGCTGGCCGCGGCGGTGTGTCCTCGCGTGTCGCCGGCAACAACCCCATGATCGATTCAGCGCTTGGTCCTGGGGCCCCGAGGACGCGGAAGTGGTGCATCTATTGGGGATGACGGCGCCATGGAGCCAGGCGGCGGCTTCGACGCCGCCCACGGCCGGCGCCGCAGCCGGGAGCGGCGGTCAGGCCCGAGCGCCGGTGGGGACGGCGTCGGTGGGGACGGCGTCGGTGGGGACGGCGTCGGCCGTCGTCCCCAGGTCGTCCGGGGCGCCCTCGGCACGGTCCGGGACGCGGGCGGCCGGCCCCGGGGCGGTCTCGGGCTCGGCGAACGCCTCGGGCGACGGGCACGAGCAGACCAGGTTGCGGTCGCCGTAGGCCTGGTCGATCCGCCGCACCGGGCTCAGGTAGCCGCGGCCGCGCAACCCCGGCACCGGATACACGGCCGCCTCGCGCGGATACGGCCGGCCCCACTCCCCCGCCACCATGGCGAGGGTGTGCGGGGCGTTGCGCAACGGGTTGTCGGTCCGGTCGTACTCGCCGGTGGCGACCTTCGCGATCTCGCCCCGGATGGCGACCATCGCGTCGACGAAGCGGTCCAGCTCGCCCTTGTCCTCGCTCTCGGTGGGCTCGACCATCAGCGTGCCGGCGACCGGGAAGCTCATCGTCGGGGCGTGGAAGCCGAAGTCGATCAGGCGCTTGGCGATGTCGTCGTTGGTGACGCCGGTGGCCCTGGTCAGCGGCCGGATGTCGAGGATGCACTCGTGCGCGACCAGCCCGTCCGCGCCCGTGTAGAGGACGGGGTAGTGCTCGCGCAGCCGGGCGGCCACGTAGTTGGCCGCCAGGATGGCGTGCTCGGTGGCCTGCAGCAGCCCGTCGGGCCCCATCAGCCGCAGGTAGGCCCAGGAGATCGGCAGGATGCCGGCCGACCCCCACGGCGCGGCCGACACCGCCGGGCCCTGCGCGCCGGTGTCGACGACCGGGTGGCCGGGGAGGAACGGCACCAGGTGCTCGCGGACGCCGATCGGCCCGACGCCGGGACCGCCGCCGCCGTGCGGGATGCAGAAGGTCTTGTGCAGGTTCAGGTGGCTGACGTCCGAGCCGAACCGGCCGGGCCGGGCCAACCCGACCATCGCGTTGAGGTTGGCGCCGTCGACGTAGACCTGCCCGCCGGCGTCGTGCACCGCGGCGCAGATCTCCTGCACCTCGGCCTCGAACACGCCGTGCGTCGACGGGTAGGTGAGCATGATCGCGGCCAGCCGGTCGGCGTGCGATGCGACCTTCTGCCGCAGGTCGCCGACGTCGACGTTGCCCGCCTCGTCGCAGGCCACGACGACGACCCGCATGCCGGCCATGACGGCGCTGGCGGCGTTGGTGCCGTGCGCCGAGGACGGGATGAGGCAGACGTCGCGGTGCGCTTCGCCGCGGGAGTGGTGGTACCTCCGGATGGCCAGCAGCCCGGCGAACTCGCCCTGGGAGCCGGCGTTGGGCTGCACGCTCACCGCGGCGTAGCCGGTGATCTCGGCCAGCGCGGTGCACAGCTCGTCGATCAGCTGCCGGTAGCCGCGGGCCTGCTCGGCCGGGGCGAACGGGTGCAGCTGGGCGAACTCCGGCCAGGTGATGGCGGCCATCTCCACTGCCGAGTTCAGCTTCATCGTGCAGGACCCGAGGGGGATCATCGTGCGGTCCAGCGCGAGATCCTTGTCCGCCAGCGAGCGCAGGTAGCGCATCAGCTCGGTCTCCGAGCGGTGCGCGGAGAACACCGGGTGGGTGAGGAACGGGGTGCGGCGGCGCAGCTCGGCCGGCAGCGCGTCAGCGCCGCCGTCGGTCAGCGCGGCATCGTCGGCGGGGACGCCGAACGCCTCGGCCACGGCGCGCAGCGTGTCGACCGTCGTCGTCTCGTCGCAGGCGATCCCGACGGTGTCGTCGTCCACCAGGCGCAGGTTGACCCGCCGGGCCGCCGCGGCGGCGACCACCCCGGCGGCTCGGCCGGGCACGGTGGCCTGGACGGTGTCGAAGAACCGCTCGTGGACGACGCCCACTCCCCCGGCGCGCAGCCAGCCGGCGAGGGTCTGCGCGCTGCGGTGCACGCGGGCGGCGATCGCGGTCAGCCCCTCCGCGCCGTGGTGGACGGCGTAGGCGCCGGCCATGACCGCGAGCAGCACCTGCGCGGTGCAGATGTTGCTGGTCGCCTTCTCCCGGCGGATGTGCTGCTCGCGCGTCTGCAGCGCCAGCCGGTAGGCGACGTCGCCGTCGGCGTCGACGGAGACGCCGACCAGCCGGCCGGGCAGCTGCCGGGCCAGGCCCTCGCGCACCGACAGGTAGCCGGCGTGCGGACCCCCGTACCCCATGGGGACGCCGAAGCGCTGGGAGCTGCCGCAGGCGACGTCGGCGCCCCACTCCCCCGGCGCCTCGAGCAGCGTGAGGGCGAGCAGGTCGGCGGCGACGACGACCGCCGCGCCGGCCTCGTGCGCGGCGGTGACCAGCGCGCGGTGGTCGCGGACGGCCCCGCTGGCCCCCGGGTAGGACAACAGGACGCCGAACGCCCCGGCCTCGGGCAGGTCGGCCGGCCATCCGGCGGAGAGGTCGGCGACGTGCAGGCCGATACCCAGCGGCTCGGCGCGGGTACGCAGGACGGCGAGGGTCTGCGGGAGGGTGTCCTCGTCGACGACGAAGACCGCGTCCGCCTTGGCCCGGCCGGCGCGGCGGACCAGGGTCATCGCCTCGGCGGCGGCGGTCGCCTCGTCGAGCATCGAGGCGCCGGCCACGGCCAGGCCGGTGAGGTCGGCGACCATCGTCTGGAAGTTGATCAGCGCCTCGAGCCGGCCCTGGCTGATCTCCGGCTGGTAGGGCGTGTAGGCGGTGTACCAGGCGGGGTTCTCCAGGATGGCCCGCTGGATGACCGCCGGGGTGACCGTGCCGGAGTAGCCGAGGCCGATCATCGAGGTGTAGACGTCGTTGGCGTCGGCGCGTTCGCGCAGCAGGCGCAGCACCGTGGCCTCGTCGGCAGCGGGCGACAGGTCCAGCGGCCCCCGGTCGCGGACCCCCTCGGGGACGCACGCGTCGACCAGCGACTGCAGCGAGGAATGGCCGACGGCGGCCAGCATCGCCTCGGTCTCGTCGGGCCGTGGGCCGATGTGCCGGGCGACGAAGGACCCGGCGGGGTCCAGCGAGGCGAGTGCGGGCAGGGGCTCAGGGGCACGGTCCGCCATTACCACGACGCTACCAGCGCGCTGGCACGCTCCGGCTGCGACGGGAGGGGTTGCTACTCGGTCTCCCTGATGGAGTCTTGCGGTGATGCAACGGTGCAGAGGGGCGCACAACACCGCAAGAGCAACGGCTCGACGCAGCCGTGGGGACGGCCAGGGGCCGCGGTGTCGCCCGGTGGTCCGACAGATCACATGGCGCGGCGGCGGCGGCGCAGGGAGAGCTCGTCGTCCACCGGGTGCACGGGGCCGCCGTCGATGCGCTCGGCGGGCAGCTCGGCGAGCTCACCGGAGAGCTCGCGCAGGGCACCGGAGACGGCGATGCCGAAGACGCCCTGGCCGCCGGCGAGCAGGTCGACGACCTCCTCGGCGGAGGTGCACTCGTAGACCGTGGCGCCGTCGGAGAAGAGGGTGACGTTGGCGAGGTCCTTGATGCCCCGGTTGCGCAGGTGGTCCACGGCCTTGCGGATGTTCTGCAGCGACACGCCCGTGTCGAGCAGCCGCTTGACGACCTTGAGCACCAGGATGTCGCGGAAGGAGTACAGCCGCTGCGTCCCCGAGCCGGTCGCGCTGCGCACCGACGGGGCGACCAGGCCGGTGCGGGCCCAGTAGTCCAGCTGCCGGTAGGTGATGCCGGCGGCGGCACACGCCGTCGGGCCGCGGTACCCGACCAGGTCGGTGTCGACCTCGTCGTAGGACGGTGCCCCCACGGCAGCGTCGCTGAAGAGCTGACCCTGGGAGCCGTTGCTCTGGTCGCTCACGTCAGCGTCCTCCTCTGCTCCCGCGGCGCTCGCCGCGGTTCCCGGGGCGGGATACCCGGTTCGTGTCGCTGCAGCGCCGGCTGTCGCGTCACGCCCCGGGTGTCACACCGGTGTTGTTCGCCGACGGTAAGCCGGGCCCTGAGGTGGGTCAACTGAGGCGGGCGGCGTGTCGCGGCACTCACCCATCGGAGGGGTATCGGCGCGGAGCGGTCCGCTCTTGACCCGGAGGGCCGGCCGATCCGGTGGGAACCGGCTCACGCTTCCCTCGCGTCACAGCAGCACCGACCGTCACAGGCACAGACGCGTCGTCCTCAGCTGGATCCGCCGCCGGAGCCGGAGCCGGCACCGAAGTCCTCCGGCGAGATCTGGTCGAGGAACTCGCGGAACTTCTCGACCTCGTCCTCCTGCTCGTCGGGGATCTCGATGCCGACCTCGTCGAGCAGGTCCTCGGCGCCGTAGATCGGGGCGCCGGTGCGGACGGCGAGGGCGACGGCATCCGACGGGCGGGCGCTGACCACCCGGTCGTCCCCGAAGACCAGCTCGGCGATGTAGATACCGTCGCGCATCTCGGTGATGTTGACCGCCTCGAGCGTCGCCCCGAGCGCGCGGACCACCTCGCGCAGCAGGTCGTGGGTCATCGGCCGGGCCGGGCGCACGCCCTGCTGCTCGAAGGCGATCGCGGCGGCCTCCACCGCACCGATCCAGATGGGCAGGTAACGCTCCCCCTGCGTCTCCTTGAGCAGCAGGATCGGCTGGTTACCGGGCAGCTCGACCCTGACGCCGACGACTCTGAGTTCCTGCACGGTGGGACTCCCTCAGCTGCGGCCCGGAGAGGGCGGTGGGTCGGTACGGGCGGCTGGCGGACGGGGGCGGCACCGAGGCCATGGGTTCGGTGCCCGACGCCGACCACGGTACGCCCGACTCAGGGGCGCAGGAGATCCCGGAGACGTGCCTCCAGCAGCGCACCGTGCAGTTGCGCCGAGAGGCCGGCCAGCTCACGGAGCTTCTCGGTGGCCCGGGTGCGGGCCTCCTCCGAACGGGCCCGCAGGACCGGCGCGACCAGCTGCTCGACCAGCCCGGCCTCCCGCTCGGCGCCGTTCTGGTAGACGCGCAGGTGCCGGGGCTCGATGCCGTGCCGGGCCAGTCCGGCCGCCGCCCGCGCGATGGGCAGGTCGGCCGCCGGGTGCCGACCGTCGGCGTCCGGCGCCAGCAGCCCGAACTGCACGCAGTCGGCCAGCTGCCCGGGCTCGAGCCCCGAGGCCCGGGCGAACTGCTCGGGCGACAGGCTGCTCCCGTCGGCCTCCTCCTCGGGCGGCGGCGGCGCCGGCGGCGTGCTGCCGGGCAGCGGCTCCCCCCGGTCGAGCGCGTCCAGGTTGTCCTTGATGACCCGCAGCGGCAGGTACTGGTCACGCTGCGCGGCCAGCACGTACCGCAGCCGCGCCACGTCGGCGGAGGAGAACTTCCGGTACCCCGACGGCGTGCGCTGCGGGTGGACGAGGTCTTCGGACTCCAGATAGCGGATCTTGCTGATCGTGACGTCGGGGAAGTCGTCCCGCAGGACGGTCAGCACCTCGCCGATCGTGAGGCGGGGCGCGTGCCGGTCGTCGGACTCCCCGGACGCATCCGCACGCGAGGGCACCGCGCTCACGCCGCCGTCCGTGTTCCCGGCACCGACCTGCTGTCTGCGCCGCGCCCGGTCACGCGCCGGCTGTGGGCTCGCCCGTGCGCGGGCCGGTCAGGTAGACGAGCCGGAACTTGCCGATCTGGACCTCGTCGCCACCGGCCAGCGTCGCCACGTCGACCGGCTCGCGGTTGACGTAGGTGCCGTTGAGGCTGCCGACGTCGTGCACCGAGAAGCCGCCGCCCTCGCGGTGGAACTCCACGTGCCGGCGGCTGACCGTGACGTCGTCGAGGAAGATGTCGCTGTCGGGGTGCCGGCCGGCGGTGGTCACGTCCTGGTCGAGCAGGAAGCGGCTGCCGGCGTTCGGGCCGCGCTTGACGACCAGCAGAGCCGAGCCCGCGGGCAGCGACTCGACCGCTCCGGCGTGGGCGTCGGCCTCGGTGACCTCGGGGCTCTCCGCGGAGTCCTCGCCACCCACCTTGGGAATGACGCTGGTGGACTCCCCGATCCGCTCCTGGGACAGCGCCGCGCCGCACTGCGCGCAGAAGCGACTGCCCTCGGGGTTGTTGTGGCCACAACGAGTGCAGTGCACGTCTGTCTCCTCCGGTGCAGGGGTGGCACCGCCGCGGACCTGAGGGGTCTGGCCGCGGGCGGCCGGCGGACGACGGGCCGGACAGCCCGTCGTGGGTCGGTCGCCGCGTGGGTCACGGCGGGCCGTGGGTCATGGAACCAGCGGCCGACCCGAGGGTCAACCGAACGTACAGGGTGAGGCTGCGCGGGCCCCCGGCGGGATCCGCGGCGCCCCATCGGGGAGCATAGGAGAAGGGCTCCCTGCCCCCCGCCACTCGCAGGCTCGCGGCGGGTCCCTGCAGGGAGCCTTTCAGGTGGCGTCGACCAAGGCCTGGTAGGCAGCGGCGTCCAGCAGTGCCTCGGTGGGGTCGCCGCCGTCGCCGGCGACGGTGATCTCGACCAGCCAGCCGGTGCCGTAGGGGTCGGCGTTGATGGTCTCGGGCGCGTCGGCGAGGGCCTCGTTGACCGCGGCCACGACACCGGCGACCGGCGCGTAGACGTCGGAGACCGACTTGGTGGACTCCACCTCGCCGATGGGGTTGCCGGGCGCCACCTCGGCGCCGACCTCGGGCAGCTGCACGAAGACGATGTCGCCGAGCGCGTCCTGCGCGTGGTCGGTGATGCCCACCCGCACGACGGCCCCCTCGCCCGCCTGCGTCCCGCCGTCCACCACCAGGGCCCACTCGTGCTGCTCGGTGTAGCGGCGGTCGTCGGGCGTGCTCATGCGGCGTCGTCTCCCGGTCTGGGTGGGGTGGGCGGGCGGCGGAGGTCAGTCGCCGTCGTCGGCGTCGGGCTGAGCGTATTGAGGCCGGTCCAGCTGCCGCAACGCGTCGACGACGACGCGCCGGGACTGCTCGATCTCGACGCTGCCCCCCTGCCGGCCGACCCGGTCGACCACGCCGCCGGGGATGTTCATCGCCGTCTGCAGGTCCTGGGGCGAGCCGATGACCAGGATCTCGTAGGGGCTGCTGACCGCGACGCCGTCGACCCGGAGCGCGCCGGGCTCGCCGGTGATCGCCGTCGACACCCCGACGCGGACCCCGTCGATCTGCATCGTCTCGGCCCCGGCGCCGCGCAGCTCCTGGACGGCGTCGAGCAGGTCGGCGACCCGCACCTGGCCCTCCGGGTCGTAGATGGTCATCACCAGCCCCGGCCCCTCCGCGGCGACCGTGCCGTTGAGGATGCCGAGCGCCTCGGCGCGCTCCCGGGCCTCCTGCAGCGCGGCCTCCGCCTGGCTGTCGGAGCTGTTGAGCTCGCGCAGCGCGGCCCGCTGGTCGGCGATCTGCTCGCGCAGTCGGTCCTCGCGCGCGTCGAGGTCGTCGAGGATGCGGACGAGGTCCTCCTCGCGGGCGGCGGAGTAGTCCTCCCCGGTGCCGGTGGTGCGTACCTGGACGGCGAAGGCGAAGCCGAGCAGCAGCGTCAGCACGCCGATGAGCAGCGCAGCGAGCGGGTCGCGCCGGCGACGCCGCCGCACCGGTAGTCGATCCGCGGCCGACTCGCCCGGCTGGTCGGCCGGCCGGTCCGGGACCTCCTCCGCGGGCACCGGCGCGGCCTGGCCGGCATCGTCCCGCGGGGCGCTCCGCGCGGTGTCGCTGCCCTCCGGGGGGACGCCGTCCTCCGCGGACCCGTCGGGTCGGGGCGCCGGGCGCTGCTCGCCGCTCATGCCCGGAACACGTGCCGGCGGATGGCCGCGGCGTTGCCGAAGATGCGGATGCCGAGGACGACGACGACGGCCGTCGACAGCTGGGCGCCGACGCCGAGCTGGTCGCCGAGGAACACCACGAGGGCGGCCACCACCACGTTGGACACGAAGGAGATGACGAACACCTTCGCGTCGAAGATCCCGTCGAGCCGGGCGCGGAAACCGCCGAAGACGGCATCGAGGGCGGCGACCACGGCGATCGGCAGGTAGGGCTGCAGCCACAGCGGCACGGTGGGGTCGAAGACCAGGCCGAGCAGGATGCCGGCCGCGAGGCCGAGGATCGGGACCACGGTCAGCCTCCCGGCGCGGGCTGCGAGGCCGGTGCGGGGGGCTCCTCGGACACCGGGACGGCGGAACGCAGCTCGGGCAGGCTCCCGGCGGGCAGGGACAGCTCGTCCTCCTGGGCGAACTCGAAGCGCAGTCCGAAGGACTCGGAGATGACGGCGAGGGCGCCGACCTCGGGGCTGGCCAGGAAACGGCCGCGCAGCGTCTCGGGGTCGCCGATCGCGCTGACCAGGTAGGGGTTGGTGACCGGCCGGAAGTCGACCAGGACGGCCTCGCCGGCGAACCGGATGGCCGATGTCGGCCCCAGCCGCTGGCCATTGATGCTGACCGCCTCGGCGCCGGCCGCCCAGAGCGCGTTGACCACCAGCTGCAGGTCGCCGTCGCGTACCTGGCCGCGCGGGTCGGGCTCCCCGGTCCCGCCGACCGGGTCGGCGTCGGCGTCGGGCTCGGCGTCGGCCAGGGTGACCAGCAGGCCCGGGCCGGTGACCGGGACCAGCCCGGCGGCGACCTCCGCGTCGGCCAGTCGGTCGAGAGCGCGCTGGCCGACGGCGGTGGCGGCGAGCGCGTCGTCCCGGGCGGCGGTGACCTCGGCGCGCAGCGCCTCCAGGTCGGCGGCGAGCTGGTCGGTGGTGACCGACTCCCGCTGGATGTCCTCGACGAGCGCCGCCCGCACCTCCTCCCGGCCCTGCGCGCCGGCCGCGGCCTGGTCGTAGGTGACCGCGGCGAGCACGCCGGCGACGGCCATGACCAGGGCCACCGCGACCTGCCCGCGGCGTCGACGGGACGGCGGCGTGCCTTCCCCCGCCACCGCGCGGGCCTCGCGGGCGCGCGCCGCCCGGGCGTAGGCGGGGTCGAGGGTCTCGGCCAGCACCTGGTCGAGCAGGGAGGCGCCGAGCGAGCGCGGGCCGCCACCGCGCTGCAGGGTGGTCACGGCCTCACCTCGCCGGCGTTCGGTGCGGCCACGCCCGGTGGTGCTGCGCCCCTGCGCGACCTCGCGAGCTCGGTCACGGGGCCGCCCCCCCGGCCGCCCGGTCGGCACGCAGCAGCCCCGCGACCTGGACCACGTAGAGGACCCCGGCGAGCAGGTAGAGCGCCGAACCCCAGATGGTCAGCGCCCAGGCCACCGGCGCGACGACGGCCGCCAGCGGCCCCTCCCCGTCGGCGAGCAGCAGCAACGGAAAGGCGTAGAGCAGGATGAACGTGGCCGCCTTGCCCACGTAGTGGACCTGCAGCGGCGGGTAGCCGTGGACGCGCAGCACCAGGAGCATCAGGCCGAGCACGAGCTCGCGCCCGACGAGGACGGCGACCACCCACAGCGGGACGACGTCGCGCAGCACGAACGCGATCAGCGTGGCGACGATGTAGAGCCGGTCCGCCGCCGGGTCGAGCAACGTCCCCAGCCGGCTGGACTGGCCGAGCATGCGGGCCAGCTTGCCGTCGGCCCAGTCGGTGAAGCCGGAGAGGGCCAGCACGAGAACGGCCCAGCCGTCGGCCTGCGGCCCCAGCAGCAGCCACAGGAACAGGGGGACGCCGAGCAGGCGCACCACCGAGAGCGCGTTGGGCAGGGTCCACACCCGGTCGGGGAGCGCGTCGCGGTCGGTCGCGGCGGACGCACCCGCCCCCGGGACGGCCGAGGCGGCGGCCGACGGCCCGTTGGACGACGTCACGACACCTCCGCACCCGCAGCACACCGCCACCGTGAGGCTAGTGTCCCGCGGCGACACTCCCCCCGGCCGACACTCCCCGGGTCGTCCGGGTTCCGGTCCCGGCGGGTCCGTTTCGAGCCGGGTGCCGTGCTGGTACGGCCACCCTTCAGGGTCCCGCCGGCCCCGTCCCGGGACCCGCCCCGAGCCTGCCAGGGGTGGGGAGGACGCGGTCCTTCTACGGGGGGTGGGGGGAAGGGTGGTCCTTCTCCTAGGCCGGCACGGCCGTCAGCGACGCGGGCGCCGGCTCGTAGCCCCGCGGGCGGCGGAGGAAGCTGCCCGTCCCGTGCGACACCGAGCGCAGCGCACCGGCGTAGCCGAGCAGTTCGATCTCGGGCACCTCGGCGCGCACCGTCGTGCGGTCGCGCTCGGGGTCGGCGTCGCTGCCGGTGACCCGCGCCCGCCGTCCGGACAGGTCGCTCATCACCGCACCCACGTACTCCCCCGGCACCACGACCTCCACCTCGCACCACGGCTCGAGCACCCGCGTGCCGGCCGCGGCCGCGGCCTCCCGCAGGGCGAGCGTTCCCGCGGCCTGGAAGGCGGCGTCGGAGGAGTCGACCGAGTGCGCCTTGCCGTCGACGAGGGTCACGTGGACGTCGACGATCGGGCGGTCGCCTGCGACGCCGCGCCCGGCCTGGGCGCGGATGCCCTTCTCCACGCTGCCGTGGAACTGGCCGGGCACCGTGCCGCCGACGATCCGCTGCTCGAAGACGACGCCGGAGCCGGGCGGCCCGGGCTCGGCCTCGACCACCACGATCGCGTACTGCCCGTGCCCGCCGGACTGCTTGACGTGCCGGCCGGTGACCCGCGCCGGCCCGGCCAGGGTCTCCACCATCGGCACCCGCACCGGCACCGTGGTGACCGCGACGCCGTGCCGGGTGCGCAGCCGCTCCAGGAGCACCTCGGCGTGCGCCTCCCCCACGCACCACAGCAGCAGCTGACCGGTGTCGGGGCGGCGCTCCAGCCGGACGGTCGGGTCCTCGGCGACCAGCCGGGACAGCGCGGTCGCCAGCCGGTCCTCGTCGGCCCGGGACGTCGCCTCCACCGCGACCGGCAGCTGCGGGGCGGGCAGGTCCCAGGGCGGCACCAGGCGCGGGTCGTCGGGCGAGGAGAGCGTGTCTCCGGTCTCCGCGGTGGTGAGGCGGGCGACGGCGCAGACGTCGCCGGCCGGGCAGGCGGCGACCGGGCGCAGGGTCGAGCCCAGCGGGGAGGACACCCCGCCGATGCGCTCGTCGGTGTCGTGGTCGGGGTGTCCGCGGTCGGCCAGGCCGTGCCCGGAGACGTGGATCGGGGTGTCCGGCCGCAGCGTGCCGGAGAAGACCCGCACCAGCGAGACGCGGCCGAGATAGGGGTCGGTGGTGGTCTTGACCACCTCCGCCACCAGCGGACCGTCCGGGTCGCAGGACAGCGGCGGCGCCGGGGAGCCGTCGGGGCGGGTGACCGGTGGGCAGCCGTGCTCCATCGGGCACGGGAAGGCCGAGACCAGCAGGTCGAGCAGCTCGCGGACGCCGACGCCGGTCAGCGGGGAGACGCACAGGACCGGGTGGAAGTGGCCGCGGGCCACCGCCGTCTCCAGGTCGGCGACCAGGTCGGCGACGGAGAGCTCGTCGCCGCCGAGGTAGCGGTCCATGAGGGTCTCGTCCTCGCTCTCGCCGATGATCCCCTCGATCAGCTCGGCGCGGAGCCGATCGGAGTCGGGCAGCTCCGCGTCGGGGTGCGGCTCCAGCAGCGAGACCAGGCCGGTGACCGTGCCGTCCGGCCCGCGCTCGAGCAGGTGCAGCGGGAGGACGCCGTCCCCGAGCATCGTGCGGCACGAGCGCACCGCGTCGTCGACGTCGGCGCGGGGACGGTCCAACTGGGTGATCACGACGGCGCGGGGCATCCCGACGGCCGCGCACTCCTCCCACAGCTGCACCGTGGTCGCGTCGACCCCACCCGCCGCGGAGACGACGAACAGGGCGGCGTCGGCCGCGCGCAGCCCGGCGCGCAGCTCACCGACGAAGTCCGGCGAGCCCGGCGTGTCGAGCAGGGTGATCCGGTGGCCGGCGTGCTCGACGGTGGCCACGCCCAGCGACACCGAGCGCTGCTGCCGGACCTCCACGTCCTCGCTGTCCAGGCAGGTGGTGCCGTCCTCGACCCGGCCGGCGCGCGTCAGGGCGCCGGTGGCGACGAGCAGCGCCTCGGCGAGGGTCGTCTTGCCCGCGGCCGCGTGGCCCACCAGCGCCACGTTGCGCACCTGCTCGGCCGGTCGCGGGGCGGGTGCGGCGGCGGTCTCCTTGGCCACGCGGGTCAGCCGTTCGCCGGCTCGGGGACGACGGCGCAGGTGCCCGCCGGGTAGAAGACGCCGGTGTGCCCGTCCGGGTCCCACCGGACGACGTAGGGCGGAGCCCCGCCCTCTCCCCTGACCTCGAGCACCCGGCCGGTGCGTTCCGGCTCTCCCTGGTGGGTGGACCGGACGACGATCCGGTCCCCGACGCGTGCTTCCACGACGACCTCCCGACGGTTGACCCGTACTGTGGTGTGGGTCACAGCCTGCCCGCGGGCTGCGGGCGGATCAAGGGCCGGGACGACTCCGCCGCGGGCTCGCGCCGGACCGCATCCGTGGCCCGCATCCTGGAGACCATGACGAGCAGCGACCACGCGGCCGGCCGCGACCAGGACAGCGGGCTGGCGCACGCCGTGCCTCGGGACTCCGCCGACGGGCCGCCGCCATGGGTGGCCGCCTGCGGCACCCCGGTCGCCGTCGTGCAGGGCAGCTGGGCCGGTCGGCGCGGCCTGGGCTCGTCCAGCCCCTGTTCGGAGTGCGCCCGCCGGGTCGGGGTCTGATCGCTGTCGGCGGTCGTCGTTCCGGCGTCTTGTTTGGTGTAGTTTAGTTGGGGATAACGGTCGTAGGCAGTGCGCCGGTTCCTGTTCCGCTGCCCGGGTCAGCGGGCGCGGCGGCGCCCTCCCGGCTGGTGGCGAGACATCGGCGTCGCCGTCCCCGTGGTCGTAGCTCTCCTCGCGAGACCGATCGCCGTGCGCTCCCCGCGGCCTCCTGCGGGGCGTGGGCGGGGCCGCGACGAGAGCTCGGTGTGGATGCGAGCGTTCTGGGCACGGGACTCCGTCGTGTCGTCCACTGACCTGCCCGGGGCCGGCGATCCACTGCGGGCGTTGCTCCGGGACGTCCACCTGCTCGCCCCCGACCAGCTCTCCGCGGTCATCGCCGCACATGGGCGGAGACTGGGCGCTCGGGAGTCGGTCATCTACCTGGCGGACTACGAGCAGTTGCTGCTGCAGCCGCTCCGGGGCGAGGGCGTTCCGCCGCGGCAGGAGCTCAGCGTCGACGGCTCGCTGGGTGGACGGGCGTTTCGCCGCGTGCAGGTGCTCTCGTCTCCTGCGCACTCGGGCACGCAGCGCCTCTGGGTCCCCCTGCTCGACGGGGTCGAGCGACTGGGCGTCGTGGAGTTCGTCCTCGACACGATCACGCCGGCGGTCGAGGAGGAGATGCGGGCGTTCGTCGGGCTGATCGCCGAGCTGATCGTGGTCAACGACAGCTACACCGACATCTTCGCCCAGCTGCGCCGGCGCAAGACCATGAGCCTGGCCGCCGAGCTGCAATGGGACCTGCTGCCCCCGCTGACGTTCGCCTCCGATCGGGTGGTGATCTCCGCTGCGCTGGAGCCCGCCTACGACATCGGCGGTGACACGTTCGACTACGCGATCAACGGGCCCACCGTCGATCTGATGGTGCTCGACGCGGTCGGGCACGGACTCCCGGCCGCCGTCCTGGCGTCCACCGCGGTGGGCGCCTACCGCCACGCCCGCCGGGAGATGCGCGACCTACCGGACGTCGCCGCTGCGATGAACGCCGTGATCGCCAGCGAGTTCAGCGACAGCCGCTTCGCGACCGCAGCCATCGCACGTCTGCACCTGGACACCGGCCAGCTGCGCTGGGTCAACGCCGGCCATCCTGATCCGCTGGTCGTCCGCGACGGCGCGCTGCTCCGCCCGGGCCCCTGCAAGCCGCATCCTCCGCTCGGCCTGCAGCTGAAGAAGCCCGACGTCTGCGAGACCCAGCTGCACGCCGGCGACCGGGTCATCCTCTACACCGACGGCATCGTCGAAGCGCGATCGCCGACGGGCGACTTCTTCGGCGAGCAACGACTGGCCGACTTCGTCTACCGGGCCAGCGCTGCCGGCGATCCCGCACCGGAGACCGTCCGGCGCCTGATGCGGCACGTCCTGGCCCACCAGGCCGACCACCTGCAGGACGACGCCAGCATCATCGTCCTCGAATGGCGAACCGGAGACGAGCGGCGACTACAGCTGTGACCGAGGACGGCGGGTACGTCGAGGCTCCGGTCGGGGAAGCCGCAGCGGCGGGCTCCGGACGGCCGCGGCACTCGGCCGGCACCGCCCACGCAGGCTTGCTCGCGGCGGCGCCACGGACGAGGACCGGCACGGTGCTGGGGCAGGACACACCCCGGCGGGCCGGGTCACCTGCTGTTCCTCCCAGGTCAGGAGGTGGGAAAGGACCTGTCGCCGAAGAGGATCCGGCGGGCCGCGGCCCGCCCGAACGGCGTGCGCAGCAGCGGGAACGCCGTGGCCGCCACGGCGGGCGTGCGCACCTGGGCCAGCCCCCGGCGCAGCACGAGCCTTCCCCGGAAGCGGGCCCGCAGCGCGGCGCCGTCGTAGTGCGTCAAGGCGTCCGGCCGCCCGGCTCGCAGGGCGTCGTCGAGGACGGTGGCGGCGAGCTCCGACAGCCGCAGGCACGGATCCAGGCCGCCGGCGGTGAGCGGGGACACCGCACCCGCCGCATCTCCCACGAGCAGCCCGTGGGCGCAGCCGATCCGGCGCAGCAGGCCACCGACGGGGATCGGGCCCCCACGCCGCTCCACCTCGTCCGGGCGATCGACACCGGGCAGTCCGGGCGCGGAGGCACCGAACCGCTCCAGGGCCCGGCGCATGCCGTCGGGGAAGCGGTCGGCGTAGCCGGCCACGCCGACGTGGGCGTGCCGCCCGTCGTTGACGACCCACGCGAGGTAGCCGGGAGCGAGCGAGGGGTCGATCACGCAGTGGAAGGCCGGTGGCTCCTCGCCGCCGGGGACCTCGAAGACCTCCTCCGCACCGATCAGCAGGTGGCGGTTGCGGTCCAGGCCGAGGTCGCGGGCGACCCGCGAGCGGGCTCCGTCGGCGCCGACGACGAACCGCGCCCGCACCCGGGTCGGCCCGTCGGGGCCGGCCAGCAGGGAGATGTCGCCTGACCGGCCGGTGTAGCGGGTGCCCAGCGCGATCCGCACGCCGGCGTCGGCCGCGGTGCGGGCGGCCGCTCCGTACAGCGGCGCCATGTCGCCCACCCGGTACTCGTCGCGCGCACTGTCCAGGGTCACCGGACGGCGCAGCCCCGGGGGATAAAGGACCACTCGTCGAATCGCGGGCCCGAGGAACTCGGGAGGCAGCGGGAAGTCGTCGAGCGTCTTCCGGACGAAGATCCCCGTGGTGCGGATCGCGCCGGTGAGACCGGGTCGCCGGTCGACCAGCAGCACGTCGTGGCCCCGCCGGGCCAGCAGCGTGGCCGTGTGCAGCCCGGCCAGCCCGGCCCCGACGACCAGCACGTCGGCGCTCTGCCGGAGTGCAGAGGCGTCGCGTTCCGCCGGGCTCCGGACCTCGCTCACCGGCGGGCCTCGTGCGGGGCGTGCGGCGCGGCGTGGTCGTCCTCGACCCACTCGAGCAGGTCGCCGGGCTGGCAGTCGAGCACCCGGCACATCGCCTCCAGGGTGCTGAAGCGGACGGCCTTGGCCCGGCCGTTCTTCAGCACCGCCACGTTGGCCGGCGTGAGACCGACCCGCTCGGCGAACTCGCCCACGCTCATCTTGCGTCTGGCCAGCTCGACGTCGATGCGCACCACGATGGGCATCAGATGACCGCTTCCATGTCGGTCCGCAGCGTCGTGGCCTGCTTCAGCAGCGCACGCATCACCACCATGAGCAGCCCCAGCACAGCGACGGCCACCAGCACCAGCAGGAGGGCGGCCGGCAGCCCTGGGACGTCCCAGCGGACGACGGAGTGGACGAACGCGCCCAGGAGCAGCACCCACGCGGTGCCGAGCGCGCCCACGATCGCGTTCACCCAGGCCAGGGAGGCCTCGCTGAAGATGCGGTCGTCCTCGACCAGGGTGAGCAGCTTCCAGGTGCACACGATCACCACCTGCACGCAGAGCAGCCCCAGGACGGCGACCGTGAGCGTCGGCCAGCCCCAGTACGCCGAGTTCGGGAACTCCCCGGCCCGCTCCCGCCACGTGCCGGGCAGCACGACGACCTGGGCGAGCACCAGGGCGGCGAACGCCAGCGCAAGCAGGATCCTGAGCGGGCCCACCACCCGACGTGTCGTCAACACGCATCGAGTCTCGACTGATATCTATCGATTGTCAATCGACGACGCAGCGTGTCGTGTCGTGGGGCCGGGTTGAGCGGCCCCGGCCGTCCAGCAGATCGGCGAGGCCTGTGCCAGCCTCGTCGGCGTGCCGGTACCGGTGGCGTGGATGCACGCCTTCGTCGACGTGCCGACCGAGCACGTCGGGACGACGCGGGCCTTCTGGTCGGCAGCGGTCGGCTGGCCGCCGGGGAAGCCGTGGCCCGGCCACCCCGAGTTCGTCTCGCTGATCCCGCGCACCGGGACGTCCTACCTGCACGTGCAGACCATCGACGACATGCCGCGGGTGCACCTGGACCTGCTCGGCGACCTGGACGCCGATCCCGCACGCCTCGAGCGGCTCGGCGCGGTCCGCGCGCACCGCGGCGACGGGTGGCAGGTCATGACCTCGCCGGCCGGCCTGCCGTTCTGCGTGTGCGCCGAGGCCTGGCCACACCGGCGGCCCGGCGCCGCGACGTGGCCCGGCGGGCACCGTAGCCGGCTGGTGCAGCTGTGCGTCGACGTCCCCGCGCCGTGGTACGACGCCGAGCTGGCGTTCTGGCGGTCGGCGACCGGATGGGCCGACGAGCCGGTCGACGCGCCGGAGTTCGCCCGTCTGGTGCACCGCGCCGAGAGCCCGCTGCAGCTGCTCGTCCAGCGGCTCGGTGACGACGACGGCGCCACGCGGGCGCGCGCCCACCTCGACCTGGGCACCGACGACCTGGCCGCCGAGGTCGCCCAGGTCCAGGCGCTCGGCGCTCGGGTACTCCGGCCCGGCCACGGGTTCGTCGCGCTGCAGGACCCGGTGGGCTTGCCGTTCTGCGTGACCGCCAACGACCCGGACCGCTGACCGCGAGGCCGTGCTGGCGGCCGCCGCCGCGAGCTCGACCAGCCCGGCGAGTTCAGGCGCTGATCAACCCCGCGGCGCTCTGACAACGTGTTGAGAAAGCAATTAGGCGGCGCGTGCCGGTTGCCAGGGACGGCGGCCGGGTGCAGGCGCGAGTCGGCGGGCCATCAATCCGATCATGGCCCACTTGATCATCGCTTCGGAGTGCG
>NZ_SPQN01000176.1 GCF_004571065.1 Geodermatophilus sp. DF01-2 | reverse complement strand
TGTCCCTATCGGTGACGCCTGGCAGGCGTGAAAATGTGGCCGGGTCGCCCGCCGACGTCGGTCTCCCGCCTGGGACACGATCCCGTAGCTCAGTCTGACGCTGGGGCCTGGACCTGAAGGGTCGCGCACTGTGCTTCGAGCACGCCGGTCAGATTTTCGGTTCCCTGACCGGGCCCCGCGGGCAGCCCGCCTTGCTGGTCTGGGCAGTGGAGGGTGGTGCACCGAATGCAGGAACCCCAAGAGATCCGCGACGAGGAGCACGAGCAACTCATCGAGCGGGTCGCAGCGATCGACGTGGCCAAGGCGTCCGGCATGGTGTGCACCCGAGTGCCGCACCCCTCCGGCAGCAAGCGGCGCCTGACCCGGGTGTGGGAGGTGAAGTCGACCACCCAGTCGATCATGGACTTGGCCGACCAACTGGCCGAGCAGCAGATCGAGCGGATCACGGTGGAGTCGACCTCGGACTACTGGCGCGGCTTCTTCTACCTACTCGAAGCCCGCGGTCTGGAGGTGATGCTGGTCAACGCCCGAGAGGTGAAGAACGTCCCGGGCCGACCCAAGACCGACAAGCTCGACGCCGTCTGGCTGGCCAAGCTCACCGAGCGGGGCATGCTGCGACCCTCGTTCGTACCTCCCGAGCCGATACGGGTGCTGCGCGACTACACCCGGCTGCGCACCGACCTGACCGTGGAACGGACCCGGCACTGGTCTCGTCTGGAGAAGCTCCTGGAAGACGCCCTCATCAAGATCACCACCGTGGCCAGTCGAATCGACGGGGTCTCGGTGCGGGAGATGATCGAGGCGCTGATCGCCGGCGAACGCGACCCACGAGTGCTCGCCGGGTTCGCCCGCGGCCGGATGCGGATGAAGCACACCGCCCTGGTCGAGGCGCTCACCGGGCGGTTCGACGATCACCACGGCGAACTGGCCCGGATGCTGCTGGACCAGATCGACGCGCTCAACACCCAGATCGAACGCCTGACCAGCCGCATCGACGAACTCATCGAGGCGATCCCGGCCGCTCGCGCACCGGCCGGCCCCGCCGAGGAGCAGCCGACCGGATCAGCCCTGGGCGGCGAGCAACCGCTGTCGGCGCTGGATCGACTCGATGAAATCCCCGGCCTGGCCCGCCGCGGCTCCCAGGTGATCCTGGCCGAGATCGGACTGAACATGGCCCAGTTCCCCACACCAGCGCACCTGGTGTCCTGGACCCGGCTGTGCCCGCGCACCATCCAGTCCGGGCCGAAGACCCGCGCCGGACGCACCGGCAAGGGCAACCCCTACCTCAAAGGCATCCTCGGTGAGGCAGCGGCCGCCGCGGCGAAGACCAACACCTTCCTCGGCGAGCGTTATCGACGGCTGGTCAAACGCCGCGGCAAGCTCAAGGCCCTCGTCGCGGTCGCCCGCTCCATCCTCGTGATCATCTGGCACCTGCTCACCGACCCGACACTGCGCTACCGCGACCTCGGCGCCGACTACCACGCCCTCCGAATCGACAAGGGACGCAAGACCCGCGATCACATCCGCGGCCTGGAAGCACTCGGCTACACCGTCACCCTCACCGCAGCAGCCTGACCCCACACTCGAGCCGACCTCGCCGATTGCCGCCGAGGTCCGCTGCAGCGCGCTCGCCGAGCCCCAGTGCGGGTGGCTATTTTCCGGTCAG
>NZ_SPQN01000175.1 GCF_004571065.1 Geodermatophilus sp. DF01-2 | reverse complement strand
CGCCCCGCTGCGGGCGGCCTCCCCGAACAGCTGCGCGGCCAGCGCCGGGTCGTCGGTCAGCGCCGCCTCGCCGTGCCGCTCCAGCAGCCGGGCCGCGTGCCGGTCGCGGACCTGCTCCGCGGCCAGCCTCCGGGCCAGCGCCACGGGCTCCTCGCCACGCTCGACGAGCAGCGCCAGCACCTGGCGGCGGACCCGGCGGGTCACGTCGGGCGGGGTGCTCGCCAGCAGCACGCGGGCCGCGAGGGGGACCACCTCGCCGGTGCCCAGCAGCAGCCCGGTGGCCCGCCCGGCGTCGAGCAGGTCGACCGCCGCGTCGGGCGGTACACCGAGCACCTCGCCCAGCACCTCCTCGTCCAGCGGCGCGCCGGCGGCGACGGCGTGCAGCAGCGCGCGGGTCTGCTCCTCCACCGCGGCGAGATCGGCGCGAAGGCGGTCGGTGACCTCCTCCGGCACCACCAGGCGGCCCGGCTGCGCGGGGACGCCGCCACGGCCTCCGCCCCGCCGGGACAGCGCCCGCAGCAGCGGGGCGGCGAGCGCGGGCAGTCCACCGGTCTGCGCCAGGACGGCGTCGACGAGTGCGGGGGACAGCGCCTCGCCGAGCAGCTCGCGGGCCCAGCCGCGCACCTGCGCCCGGTCGGCGTGCCCGAGGACGACGGTGCGTCGGGCCGTGCCCAGCTCGGCCAGCAGCGCGGCGAGCGGCGCGGTCCGGGGCCACGGGCGCAGCGCCAGTGCCACCCGGGCAGCGGGGGAGTGCAGCAGCACGCCGAGGCGGGCCACGTCGGTCGCGGACAGCCGGTGGGCGTCGTCGACGACGACCGCCACCGGCCCGGGCAGCGCGGTCGGCTCGTCGGGGACGGCGTCGAGCACGGCCAGCCCGGCCCGCTCGTGGGCCGCGGCGAGCTCGCCGAGGAACAGCGTCTTCCCGGTCCCCCCGGGACCCTGCACCGTCACCACGGCGGGCGCCCGGCCGGACGGGGTGGCCAGCTCGCGCACCACCTCCGGCCCCCACCCGGCGGACAGCGGGCCGGTCGTCCGCGTGGCCGCGGTCACGCCGACTCCGGGGTGGTCGTCGCCGTGGCGGACTCGGTGGGCACCGGCGTGGGCTCGGGGGCCGTCGTCGGCTCGGTGGCCGGTTCCTCGGGGGCCGACTGTTCACCGGCGGGCTGTCCGGTGACCGGCTGCTCGGTCACCGGGGGCTCGACGGCGGGCTCCTCGGGTTCGGGGGAGGTCGGCCCCTCGGTCGTCGGCTGCTCGGTCACCGGGGACCCGGTGGGAGGCGGCGGGTCGGTCACCGACGGCGTTCCCGACGGCGCCGGCGTCGAGGGCTCCGGTGCGGTCGTGGTCGGTGTCGGGCCGGTCGGGCCGGGGGGAGGGGAGGCGGGGGCGGGGGAGGCGGGGGCGGACGAGGTCGAGGCGGACGAGGTGGTGTCGGACGAGGTGGTGTCGGACGAGGCGGTGTCGGACGAGGTGGTGTCGGACGAGGTGGTGTCGGACGAGGTGGCGTCCGGCGAGGCGCTGGGCCCGCCGACGGGAGCCCCCGCTCCGCGGGAGGGGACGGCCGCGCTGGCGGACGTGCTCGGGGCGCCGTCCTCCGTGGTCGGCGCCGCGGAGCCGCTCCGCGGGCTGCCCGTGGCGGGCGGCGCGCTGCTGCGGGCGGCGGTGGCGATCGCAGCAGCCAGGCTCGG
>NZ_SPQN01000174.1 GCF_004571065.1 Geodermatophilus sp. DF01-2 | reverse complement strand
CGCCGCGCCACCGCGGCCGAGGCTGCCGTGGCCTCGGCGCTGCCGAGCGGCCCCGTCGACTCCGGTGCCTTTCGCGCGCGAATGGCGATGGCTCGGCTCGCCGCCGAGGACGCCGCGGCGGCCCGGTCGCTGGCGACCGCCTCGGCCGAGCAGGCCGAGCTGGTGCGCGCGGCGTGGACGTCGGCCGCACAGCGGACCAAGGGCCTGGAGCGGTTGCGCGAACGGCACGTCCGGGCGGTGCGACTCGCCGAGCAGGCTGCCGAGGAGAGGACCGTGGACGACCTCGTCACCGGCCGCTCCGGGCGCCAATCCTGGACCGGACCGACGACCTGGCCGTCCGGCCCGGCTCCCGGCGGCCACGGCGCTGGTCGCGCGGGACGGAACAGCCCCACGACGTGGTGGCCTGGCGCTGGTCTCGCCGGCCACGTCGCGGACTCGGCCGGGATGGCTCGAGGGGAGGCGGCGTGGACGGTCTGACCGCGGTGCACTCCCGGATCGGCGAGATCCAGGCCCGCTTCCTCACCGCGCCGCGCCCGGGCGTTGCCGCCACCGACTGGACCGCGGCCGCCGCGGCCGCCGGCCTCACGGCCACCGCAGCTCCCTCCGCGACGAGCGCCGGCACGACCGGGAGTGCGTCGGAGAGCGCCGTCGTCGCCGAGGCGCGCAGGTACCTCGGCGTCCCCTACCTGTGGGGCGGCACCGACCCGGCCCGGGGCCTGGACTGTTCCGGCTTCACCCAGCTGGTCTACGGCAACCTCGGCATCGACCTGCCGCGCACCTCCTCGCAGCAGGCCACGGCCGGCGCCGCGGTCGCCTCACTGGCCGACGCCCGCCCCGGCGACCTGGTGTTCTTCGACCACAACGGCTCGCGACCGGGCATCGACCACGTCGGCATCTACATCGGCGACGACAAGATGATCGCCGCCCCGCAGGCCGGCGAGGTCGTCAAGGTGCAGGACGTGGGCGATCCGGCCGTCATCCGCCGCGTGCTGCCCGCCGGCTCCGCGGCTCCGGCGTCGACCCCGGCCTCCTCGCTGGCCGGCGTCCCCTACGCCGACCTGTTCACCCGCGCCGGCAGCCGGCACGGCATCGACCCGGCGCTGCTCGCGGCCGTCGCTCAGCAGGAGTCCGGGTACGACGCGTCGGCGGTCTCCCCCGCCGGCGCGCAGGGCCTCATGCAGTTCGTGCCCACGACCGCCCGCGGCCTCGGCGTGGACCCCTTCGACCCGGCCTCGGCCGTCGACGGCGCGGCCCGGTACCTCGCCGACCTCACCGAGCAGTTCGGGTCGACCGAGCTGGGCCTGGCCGCCTACAACGCCGGCCCCGGCACCGTCAGCCGGTACGGCGGCATCCCGCCCTACGCCGAGACCCAGGACTACGTCCGCGCCGTGATGAGCAAGGCGGAGGCCCTCCGATGACAGCACCCCTGGCACCGGCCGCGCCGGCGGCCGCACCGCCCGCCGGGAGCCCGGCTGCGACCGGCTCTCCCGACGGCGGCGAGCGGTTCGCCTCGGCCCTCGACGACGCGGTCACCGGCGGACAGGGCGGCCCCCGCGAGCAGGGGCGCGCCGCGGAGGCCGAGGTCCCCTCCTCTCCCAGCGACCCCGGCACCGACGCCCCGGCCGGCGACCGGCCCACCGCCGACCCCGCCGTCTCGCCGGGCGGCATGCCGCCCGCGCTGTGGGCGCTGCTCACCGGCATCGAGATC
>NZ_SPQN01000173.1 GCF_004571065.1 Geodermatophilus sp. DF01-2 | reverse complement strand
GGGTGATCGGCTCGCCGGTGTCCGGTCGAGCTGATCTTGACGTTGGGGTTGTGTGCGCGTGCGTGTGGGCGGTGCCTGCGCCCGTCTCCCGGCCCTACGTAGCGTTCAAGCGGGTTGTTCCCGACAGCCTTCATCCGGGCTTGGTGGGGAGACGGGCGGGGCTGCCCATGGTCAGTTGCGGGATGTGATCCCGACGGCGATGCGGGCTCGCCCCGCCCGTGGTCAGCGGGCGCGCTCAGGCGGCGATCGCGGCCTCCTGTTCTGCGTGGGCGGCGGTGCGGTCGAGGCCGGCGGCGATGGCCGGATCCCAGGGAACGCCGGTGGTGATGACGGCGTGCAGTTGGCGCAGCAGGCTGCCGGCGACCGCCACCCGGGCCTGGGTGGTGGTGAGCCGTCGTTCGGCGCGGCCGACCAGGTGGGCGTGGCGGGCGGCCAGCACCGGGTTGTGGTGCAGCGCGCCCCAGACCGCCCGCCAGGCGGCCAGCCGGAGTTCGGGGCGGCCGCGGCCGCTGATGCCGGTGCGGCCCTGGTAGGTGCCCGAGGCGTTGTCGCGGGGGCACAGTCCGGCGTGCTTGACCAGCGCGCGGGCGCTGGAGAAGCGGGCCGGATCGCCGGACTCGGCCAGGATGGTCGCGGCGCCGACCGGCGAGAGCCCGGGGATGCTGGCCAGCAGGTCGGTCAGCCCGAGCTGATCGAGGACGGCGACCATCCGTTCCTCGACCACGGCCATCTCGGCGCGGGCGTGGGCCAGGTCGGCCAGCGCGAAGCGGACCCGCTCCAGCGCGCCGGCCCGCTGACCCAGCACGCCGACGGCGGCGGAGTCGGGCTCGGTGACGGCGTCGAACACCGCGCGGACGATCGCCGAGTACCAGCGGCTGGCGCCGTGGTTGGGCAGCTCCCGGCGAACCGCGGTAGCGAACTCCTCCCAGCCCTGTCGGCCGATCACCGCGAGGTCGCCGCTGTCACCGACCAGGTCGAGCGCGACGGTGAGCGCGGCCAGCCAGCTCTTGGACTCCAGCGGGTCGGCGGCCGCGGACAGCGCCGCCGGCCACGCGCACTCGAGCAGGTCACGCACCTGCTGACGGGCCGCGCCGACGTCGGTGACCAGGCCGGTGCGGCGGGCGCCCAGGTGCCGCAGCCGCGCCCAGTCCGGGTCGGCCCGCTCGGGCAGATAGCAGCGCAGCTCGGTGACCAACCGGGCGATGATCATCGCGTCGGAGTCGTCGTTCTTGTTCCGGGTGAAGTCCTCGGCCTCCCGCGCCCGGTGCACCAGCAGCGGCTGCACACACACCAGCCGCACGCCGTGCTCGGCGGCGATCTGGTCGAGCACCCGCCACCGGTGACCGGTCGGCTCACACGCCACCACGACCGAGGTGAAACCGGCCTCGGCCGCCCGCGCCAGTCCCCACGCCACGGCCTCGGCCAGCTGCCAGGCCTTGGCCTTGATCGTCCGCCGGGCGAGCACCTGCGAGTCCTGGTCGGTCAGCGCGCAGACCTGCTTGTCGGCGGCCAGATCGAAGGCCAGCACCGCCGAGTCGCGGGTGACCACCGCCCGCAACCGGGCCAGCTTCTCGTTACGGCGACGATCTCCACGAGACAGCCGACGAGAGCTACGGTTCGACACGACATCCTCCTGGTTGGGGTTGGGACACCAAGCCCGTTCACCCCACCAGGGGGATGTCCTGGGTCTTCAACCGCTCAGGGAGTTACTAC
>NZ_SPQN01000172.1 GCF_004571065.1 Geodermatophilus sp. DF01-2 | reverse complement strand
ACGTGTGCGACCAGCCGGTCGACGTCCGCCAGGTCCGCGCGCAGCCCGGACCGGGCCACCCGGACAGCTCGCCGGCCGCGGGCACGGCCACGGACGTCGGAGCGCGACCCGTCTGACGCAGGTCGGCCGCCAGCCGCAGCGCCGCGTCGTGCGCGGTCATCCGCTCCACCCAGCGCAGCCCGGCCCGGCCCAGACCGAAGGCGCGCACGCCGACGATCGCGACCAGGAGCGTGAGCACCGGAGGCATCTCGGCGGCCCGCACGATCAGCCAGCCGGAGACCGCGGTCAGCGCCACCCCGGCGCCGGCCGAGGCGGTGCCGGCGGCGACCGCCCGCGCCAGAGCCCGTCGCGGCCAGCGCAGCCCGCCGTCCGCCGTCGTGGCGCGGGTGTCCGCGGCCGGCGGTTCCGGTGTGGCGGCGAGTGCGACGACCTCGTGGCCATCGGGGGCTGATCGCCACGAGTTCGTCGCACTCGCCACGGGGTGAGGAATCGCGGCGGGGGACGAGAGGTCGACCGTGCGGTCGGCGAGCGCGGCCAGGCCTGCGTCGTGGGTGACCAGCAGGACGCTCACCGTGCCGCGCAGCTCGGCCAGCACCGCGGCCACCGTCGCGGCGGCGGCGTCGTCCAGGTGCGCGGTGGGCTCGTCGAGCAGCAGCAGCCGGGCGCCGCGGCGGATCCGCACCAGCGCGCGGGCCAGGGCCACCCGCTGCAGCTCACCCGGGGAGAGGGCGGTGCAGGTGCGGCCGGCGAACGACGACGCACCGACCCGGGCCAGCGCCTCGACGACGAACGCCTCGCCGACGATCTCGTCCACGCCCGGCTGCGAGCCGGCGTGCCGGCGCAGCTCGTCGGCGACGGTCGCCCCGGTGGTGCGCGGGTGCTGCGGCACGTACGCGACGCCGCCGGCCGGGACGCCGGTCACCGTCCCCTCGACCGTCGCGGCCGGGTCGGTCAGTCCGGCGAGGACGGCGAGCAGCGTCGACTTGCCCGAGCCGCTGGCGCCGCGGAGAGCGACCAGCTCTCCGGGGCGGACGGCGAGGTCGACCGGCGGCAGCGCGGGGACGGCGCGGCCCGGGTACCGCACGGTGAGCCCGGTGACGGCGACGTCGGCACCCCGCGGGTCGTCGTCCTCCACCGTCGGGGGCGGGCCGGGGACGGGCGCCACCAGCACCGCGCGGGCCTCGGCGGCGGCCAGGGCGGCGTCCTCGCCGGCGTGGTGCGCCGCGCCCAGCGCGCGCAGCGGGGCGAAGGCCTCCGGCGCCAGCAGCAGCGCGGTCAGCCCGACTGCCAGCTCGAGGTCGCCGTCCACCAGCCGCAGCCCCACGGTCACCGCGACCAGCGCGACCGACAGCGTGGCGAGCAGCTCGAGCACCAGGGAGGAGAGGAAGGCCAGCCGCAGCGTCGACAGCGTGCGGCGGCGGGAGGCCTCGCCCAGCTCGGCCAGCGCGGCGGCCTGCTCGGCGGCCCGGCCCAGGCCGACCAGCACCGGCAGCCCGCGGACCAGCTCGGCGACGTGTGCGGCGATGCGGTCCAGGGCGCGGGCGGCGGCGGTCGTGCCGTCCCGGGTGGTCAACCCGACCAGCACCATGAAGACCGGCACCAGCGGCAGGGTGACCGCGACCAGGACGGCCGAGAGCAGGTCGGTCCAGGCCAGGGCGACGAGCAGCACCGGCGGCACGACCAGCGTCTGGGCCAGCGCGGGCAGGCGGGTCGCCAGCGCGGGCCCGAGGTCGGCCAGCCGGGTGGTGGCCAGCACCGCGGCGA
>NZ_SPQN01000171.1 GCF_004571065.1 Geodermatophilus sp. DF01-2 | reverse complement strand
GATCTGTCGTCGCCGCGGTCGCGGCCGCGGGAGCCCGCGCGGGCGGCGGCGCCGCGGACGGCGGCGAATCGGGTCGCGCGCCCGGCGCCCTGCTGGGTGACCTCCTCACCACCGCGGTCCCTCGGCTGCCGATCCGCGACGCGCGGCAGCTGCGGACGGACCATCCCGGCGCCACGGACGACGAGATCGCCGACGCGCTCCTCGCGCGGGCGGTGCGGCTCACCTCGGGCATCGGCGCGGCGACCGGTGGCCTCTCGGCCGCCCACTGGCTCGCGCCCCCCTCGCTGCTGGCCGTTCCGCTGGAGATCGCTGCGGAGACGGTGCTCACCGCCGCCGTCGAGGTGGTCCTGCTCGGCGAGCTGCACGAACTGCACGGCCGGCCCGCCCCGGGTGACGCCCGCGCCCGGGCGCTGGCCTACCTGGCCAGCTGGTCGCAGGAGCGGGCGGTCGACGGAGCCGCCGTTCCGGGCCTGGGGGCCGTCCTGGGCTCGGCCGGGCTGCGCACGCTGCGCCGCCGGATGACCAGGCGGATGGCCCGCAGCATCCCGGGCGCCGCTCCCTTCCTGGTCGGCGCGGCCCTCGGCGGGCGGGCCAACCGGAAGGCGACCGAGGCGCTGGCTCGCCGAGTGCTGGCCGACCTGCGCCGGCCGTCCTCCTGAGGCGAGGACGCGGCCACCTTGCAAGAGCCCGCCGCGAGCTTGCGAGCGGTGGGGGGCAAGGGGGTCCTTATAGGGTCGCCGACGTGCCCGAGCCCGCCCGCCCCGCCGTCCCCGAGGTCGAGGTCCCGGTGCGGCTGACCTCCCTGGAGGACGCCGTCCCGGCCTATGCCCTCCCCGGTGACGCCGGCGCCGACCTGGCGATCGCGGAGGACCTCGAGCTCGCGCCGTTCCAGCGGGCCCTCGTCGGCACCGGCGTCGCGGTCGCCATCCCGGAGGGCTACGCCGGATTCGTCCACCCACGGTCGGGCCTGGCCCACCGGTTGGGGCTCTCCATGGTGAACGCCCCGGGCACGATCGACGCCGGCTACCGGGGGGAGATCAAGGTGAACCTGGTGAACCTCGACCCCACGGCGCCGCTCCGGCTGCGCCGCGGCGACCGCGTCGCGCAGCTGGTCGTGCAGCCGGTCGTGCAGGCCCGGTTCGTGCCGGTCGAGCAGCTGCCGGAGAGCGTGCGTGGGGCCGACGGCCACGGCTCGACCGGCGGGCACGCGAGCGTCCAGGCGAAGGGAACCGACTGACATGCCGTTCGGACGGCGACGCAACCGGATCGACCGCAGCCTGCGCGAGCGCGGGGTGCCACCGGAGCCGCAGCACAAGGTGCGGGACGTCGAGGAGACCGCCGGCCCGTGGGACGCCGCCGACGCCCCCGACGACGGCACCGCGCGCATCGACCTGGGCTCGCTGCGGCTGCCCGCGGTGCCCGGCACGGAGCTGCGGGTCGACGTCAACGCCCAGCAGAAGGTCATCGGCGCCACGCTGCGCTACGGCGACTCGCTGCTGCAGGTGTCGGCGTTCGCCGCGCCGCGGGCCGGCGGCATCTGGGACGACGTCCGGGCCGACCTCGCCCGCAGCGCCTCCGGGCAGGGCGGGTCGCTGAAGGAGGTCGAGGGGCCGTTCGGTCCCGAGCTGGCCGGCTTCGTGCGGGTCAGCCCGCCGGCGCAGCCCGGTCAGCCCGCCCCCGAGCCGGTGCGCCGCGCGGCCCGCTTCGTCGGCGTGGACGGCCCGCGCTGGTTCCTGCGCGGCATGATCAGCGGCTCCGCGGCGGAGAGCCCGGAGGCCGCCGTCGCGCTCGAGGAGGCGTTCCGGCAGATCGTCGTCGTCCGCGGGAGCGCAGCGATGCCGGTGCGCGAGCAGCTGCCGCTGACCCTTCCGCCCCAGGCGGCCGCGCAGGTCGCCGCCCAGCAGGCCGCCCGCCGGCCGGGCATGCGCCGCCCGGCC
>NZ_SPQN01000170.1 GCF_004571065.1 Geodermatophilus sp. DF01-2 | reverse complement strand
CGCCGTCGACGGGCCGCCGTCGGGCGGGTCGCCGTCGGGCGGGTCGTCGTCCACGGGGTCCTCGTCGGGGAGCTCGTCGCCCGGTCCGTCGTCCTCGGGTGGCGGTTCGTCGTCCGGTGGCGGTTCGTCGTCGGGGGGCGGTTCGTCCTCCGGCGGCGGCTCGCCGGCGCCGGTCGACACCACGGCCGGCGCGCCGTCCGGGTCGGCCGTGCAGACGGCGATCGCGGCGGCGAAGTCCCAGCGCGGGCTGCCCTACAGCTGGGGCGGCGGCAACAGCCGGGGCCCGAGCTACGGCATCCCGCCGGACACCGCGATCTTCGGATTCGACTGCTCGGGTCTGACCGAGTACGCGTACGCGCAGGCCGGCATCGCCATCGGCGGCACCAGCCGCGAGCAGTACTGGCGCTTCCGGCACTCCACCGTGGCCGCGTCGGACCTTCAGCCGGGCGATCTGGTCTTCTGGGGTTCGGACTCGTCCTACACGTCCATCTACCACGTGGCGCTCTACATCGGCGGCGGCCAGGTCGTCCACGCACCGCAGAGCGGGGACGTCGTGCGGACCACGTCGATGTGGTACGGCAAGGACTACTTCGGGGCCGTCCGGCCGACCGGTTGAGCCCCGGCAGACGGGGCGTCGGGCAGCCACGGGGGGAGCTGCCCGACGCAGCACCGAGGCTAGCAGTCGGCAGGGGCTGCGGGCAGGGGTGTGCACGTGCCGCGCGGGCGGTCTCGGGGACCCTCCGCGCGCCGTGTGCGCGCCCAGCTGACGTCCAGGAACGTGTAGGACACTGGCGGCGACGGGAACGCCGTCCCGTCGCCGGCCTCGCTACGTCACCGAGCTGTCGAGGCCGTGGACCGGCACGTCAGGGAGTTCCGTGAGCAGCGCCGCCAGCCCCCCGCTCGAGCAGTCCGCCGGGCAGTCGGTCCCGCCGTCGGTGGACGCCGCCCGCCTGGAGCGGGTGCTGTTCGAGATCAAGCGGGTCATCGTCGGCCAGGACCGGCTCGTCGAGCGGATGCTCGTCTCGCTGCTGGCCCGCGGGCACGTGCTGCTCGAGGGCGTGCCCGGCGTCGCCAAGACCCTCGCCGTCGAGACGCTGGCCACCGTCGTCGGTGGGCGGTTCGCCCGACTGCAGTTCACCCCCGACCTGGTGCCGGCCGACATCATCGGCACCCGGATCTACAAGGCCGGACAGGACTCCTTCGACACCGAGCTCGGCCCGGTGTTCGCCAACTTCGTCCTCACCGACGAGATCAACCGCGCGCCGGCCAAGGTGCAGTCGGCGCTGCTGGAGGTCATGGCCGAGCGCCAGGTGTCGATCGGCGGGGTGAGCCATCCGTTGCCGGACCCGTTCCTCGTGCTGGCCACCCAGAACCCGATCGAGTCCGAAGGCGTGTACCCGCTGCCCGAGGCCCAGCGCGACCGCTTCCTCATGAAGGTGCTCGTCGACTACCCGAGCCCGGAGGAGGAGCGGGAGATCATCTACCGGATGGGGTCGACCCCGCCGGTGGCCGAGACCGTCCTCGGGCCCGAGGACCTCGTGCGCATGCAGCGCACCGCCTCGCAGGTGTTCGTGCACCATGCGCTGGTCGACTACGTCGTCCGGCTGGTGGTCGCCACCCGCGCGCCGCGCGAGCACGGCATGGACGACGTCGCCTCGTGGGTCTCCTACGGCGCCAGCCCCCGTGCCTCGCTCGGGCTGATCGCCGCCAGCCGGGCGCTGGCGCTGGTCCGCGGCCGCGACTACGTGCTGCCGCAGGACGTCCTGGACATCACCGCCGACGTGCTGCGCCACCGGCTGGTGCTCTCCTACGACGCGCTGGCCGACGGGGTGCCCGCCGACCACGTGGTCAAGCGGATCCTGCAGACCGTGCCCTTGCCGCAGGTGGCCCCGCGCCAGCGGTCCGGCGGCTTCGGCCCGGGCAGCCCCGGCGGACCGTCGGTCCCGACCGCCCCACCGTTCGGGGCGCCGCAGTTCGGGCCGCCGGGCCCGCAGTTCGGCGGGCCCGGCCAA
>NZ_SPQN01000169.1 GCF_004571065.1 Geodermatophilus sp. DF01-2 | reverse complement strand
GCGGCACCGGCTGCGCTGCAGGCGGGCGCACGGTGACCGGAGCCACGGTGCGGGCGCTGCGGCAGGACGCCGGCACGGCCCTGGCCGCGGCGGCCGCCACCGCGCTGGGCACCTTCGCGCTCGTGCCGGTCTTCACGACCCGGGACTGGCTGCCGCCGGTGCTGGCCGCCGTCGTCGCCGTCGCCGGGGCCGGCGTGCTGCTGCGCGCGGCCGGCGCGGCGCTGCCGGACCGGCTCGCCGGGGACCACCCGGCGCCCTCCTGGTGGACCGGGTTGGTGGGCGTCGGGGTCCCGGTGGGCCAGCTGGCCGTGCTGGCCTGCGTGCTGACGGCACTGTTCGCCCCCGCCGACGCCTGGGGTGGCTGGCTGCCGACCGAGGACAGCCTGGCCGACCTCGCGGCGGTGCTGGCCGACGGGACGGTGGAGCTGCGCGAGCAGTCCACCCCGGCGCTGCCGCTGACCGGCCTGCTGACGCTGACCACTCTGCTCGCCGGCCTGGTCGCCGTCGCCGTCGACCTGGTGGCCGTCGGTGCCCGGCAGCCGGCGCTGGCCGGGCTGGGGCTCCTGGTCCTCTTCTGCGTGCCGGTGAGCACGGTGACCGGCTCGATCGGCGTGCTGCCGGTGGCCGCACCCGCCGCCGGGCTGGCGCTGCTGCTCTTCGCCGACCAGCACCGGCGGCTGGGCCGGCGCACGCAGGAGGGCCGCCGTCCGCTGCTGGGGACGGGGACCCTCACCGCCGTCCGGACGGGGGCCGTGGCCGTGGTCCTCGGGCTGGTCGTCGGCGCCGTCGTCCCCACGCTGACCGAGGGCACCAACTCCTTCGGCTTCGGCCGCAGCTCGGGCGGCGGGTCCACCGGGACCGCCCTCGACCCCGCCGCCGCGCTGCAGGGCCAGCTCACCCTCGACGAGCCGATCGACCTGCTCGAGGTCGACGCCTCGGTCCCCGACCCCGGCCACCTGCGGGTCGTGGCCCTCGAGGTCTACGACGCCGAGGAGGGCTGGACGCTCGGCAACCTGGACGGCGAGACGGCGGTCGGGGACGACGACGAGCTGGTCCCCCTCCCCGGACGGCGCGGCGGCCGGCCGGTCGACGCGCTGATCACCGCTCTCGGCCACGAGGACCGCTTCCTCCCCCTGCTGTACGCGCCGCAGGCCGTGAGCGTGGCCGAGCCGCAGCGGTGGCGCTTCGACCCGAGCACGGGCACCGTCTTCGGCCGCGAGGTGACCACCGCCGGACAGACCTGGTCGGTGGCGGCGGTGCAGCCACGGCCCGCCCCCGACGAGCTGGCCGCCGCCGACCCGTTGCCGCCCGGGCTGCCGCTGGTGCAGCGCTACACCGCCCTCCCCGAGCTCGACCCGAGCGTCGACGAGCTGGTCGCCGCGCTGACCGCCGGGCGGGAGACGCCCTACGAGCGGGTACAGGCGGTCTACGGCCACTTCACCGACCCGGCCAACGACTTCGAGTACTCGCTGTCGACCGCGCCGGGCACCAGTGGCGACGACCTGGCCGACTTCCTGCGGCTGCGCCAGGGCTACTGCGAGCAGTACGCCGGCGCGATGGCGGTCCTGGTGCGGGCGGCCGGCGTCCCGGCGCGGGTGGTGCTCGGCTACACCCCCGGCACCACCCAACCCGACGGCACCCGGCTGGTCACCAGCGACGACGCGCACGCCTGGGTGGAGGTCTACTTCGACGACCTGGGCTGGGTGCCGTACGACCCGACCCCGATCGACGCCGACCGCGCGGTGGAGCTGCCCTGGGCACCGCGCGTGCAGGATCAGGAGGTCGACGACCGCACCGACGCGCCCGCCGCCCCCCTGCCCGCGCCGGCCAACCCGGCGCCACGGACCGAGCCGGCTCCGCAGGACACCCCGCTCTCCCAGTCGGCGCCGGAGGAGGGCAGCTCCCTGGTGCCGGTGCTGCGCGCCGTCGGGACCGTGCTGGCCGTGCTCGCGCTGGCCGCGGTGCCGGCCGGGCTGCGGGTGCTGCAGCGCCGCCGCCGGCTGGCCACCGGCAACCCGGCAGCACTGTGGGACGAGCTCGCGGCCACCGCGCTCGACCTCGGCCGGACGGCCGACCCGACGCGGACACCCCGACAGGTGGCCGAGCAGCTGGCCGGCACGGCGGGCGCCGGCGGCGCA